>NZ_JARVST010000025.1:0-167296 GCF_030209055.1 Pseudomonas sp. lyk4-TYG-107 | reverse complement strand
ATTGAATCCTCCTGAAGATTGGTCAGAAGGTGTAAACCTTATTCAGGACGCGACACTGGCCAAAGAAAAGCCCGCTGAGGATCGCTCCTCAGCGGGCTTTTTCATTCGGTCACCGATCAAGGCGCGAACGGCATGACCCGCTTGTGATGGGTCTTGTTGTAGGTGCTGACGATGATGTCGAACGCTTCCTGACGCACCGGCTCGCCGTGCAGGAAGGCGTCGATCTCGGCGTAGGTCACGCCGTGGGAGGCTTCGTCCGGTTTGCCCGGCGACAGGTCTTCCAGATCCGCGGTCGGCACTTTTTCCACCAGCGATTCCGGTGCGCCAAAGCTGCGGGCAATCGCCCGGACCTGGTTTTTCACCAGACCGCTGAGCGGGGCCAGGTCGCAGGCGCCGTCACCGAACTTGGTGAAGAAGCCCATCACCGCTTCCGCCGCGTGGTCGGTGCCGATCACCAGACCGTGCGCGGCGCCGGCGATGGTGTACTGGGCGACCATGCGCATCCGCGCCTTGGTGTTGCCGAGCACGAAATCCACCGACACCGCATGTTTGCCTTCGAACGCCGCGACTTCCTTGGCCAGGGATTTGACCGCCGGGCCGATGTTCACGGTGTGGCGTTCGTCCGGCGCGATGAAATCCACCGAAGCCTGGGCGTCGTGCTCGTCGAACTGGGTTTCGTACGGCAGGCGCACGGCGATGAACTTGTAGGCGTCGTCGCCGGTGCGCTCGCGCAGTTCACGCATGGCGCGCTGGGCCAGGAGGCCGGCGGTCAGCGAGTCGACGCCGCCGCTGATGCCCAGCACCAGGGTCTTGAGGCCGGAATTGACCAGGCAATCCTGGATAAAGGTGATGCGCCGGGCGACTTCCGCTTCGAGGGCCTGATGCCCGGCGAATGGCGGTTGCACCTTGAGCTGTTCAGCAATCTCACGCTGTACGGCTTGCATGAATTCACTCCTTGCTAGATAGACTGGAATCGGCAGGAACCTGGAACACATGTCGCAAATAGGCGACGAAATTCGGGTCTTTGCAGTGGGTCTTGCCGGGCTCGTCGGAGATCTTCGCCACCGGCTGGCCGTTGCAGGCGGTCATTTTAAGCACGATGCTCATCGGTTCGACACCCGGAATGTCACAGGTCAGGTTGGTGCCGATGCCGAAGCTGACGTTGATCCGCCCGTGCAGCGCGCGGAAGATCTCCAGCGACTTGGGCAAGGTCAGACTGTCGGAGAACACCAGGGTCTTGCTCATCGGGTCGATGCCGAGCTTGTGATAGTGGGCGATGCATTTTTCGCCCCACTGCACCGGATCCCCTGAATCGTGGCGCAGACCATCGAAGAGCTTGGCGAAGAACAGGTCGAAGTCGCCGAGAAACGCGTCGGTGGTGATGCAATCGGTGAGAGCAATCCCCAGCAGGCCACGGTATTCGCGCACCCAGCAGTCGAGCGCGGCGATCTGGCTGTCGATCAAGCGTGGGCCGAGTTGCTGGTGGGCCATGATCCATTCATGGGCCATGGTACCCAGCGGTTTCATGTCCAGCTCGCGGGACAAGTGCACGTTGCTGGTGCCGACAAAGCGCCCGGGGAAATCGTGCTTCAGCACATTGACCACTTCTTCCTGCACGCGGTACGAAAAGCGCCGGCGGGTGCCGAAGTCGGCGACCTGCAATTGCGCCAGTTCGTCAGCCGAGGCGTTGGCGCTGAGCCAGTCGAACTTGCGATACAGCTGTTCCCGCGCCTGCACCAGTTCGATTTCCCGGTAGCGATAGCGGTTGCGCACTTCGCTGACGATCGCCAGCAGCGGCACTTCGTAGAGGATCACATGCAGCCACGGGCCACGCAGACGGATGAACAGTTCGCCGTTCTCGATGCCGGTGTGCAGGTAGCGCAGGTTGAAGCGGAACAGGCCGAGAAAGCGCAGGAAATCCGGTTTGAGGAAGGTGATGCGCTCGAGAAAACTCAACTGGTCGGCACTCAGGCTCAGCTCGGCCAGACGCTCGATCTGGTAGCGAATCTCGGCCAGATACGGCCGCAGATCCTCGCTGTTACGGCAACGAAACTCCCATTCGACTTCGACGTTGGGGTAGTTGTGCAGCACCGCCTGCATCATCGTCAGTTTGTAGAAGTCGGTGTCGAGCAGGTTCTGCACGATGCGATCGGCAAACACACTCTCGCTCATAAACGGGGTCTCCAGGTGCACCGCGCGGTTGCGCGGGATCAATCAATGACGCTAGTGGCGCATATCAGCGGTGGGGATTGCCAGCAATTTTTTAGATCACCGCAGAACCCTTGTGGGAGCGAGCCTGCTCGCGAAGGCGTCATTTCAGTCGACATTGACATTGAATGTGCCGGCCTCTTCGCGAGCAGGCTCGCTCCCACAGTTTTCAATCGGGTCAGGCATTCGGGCTGTCGATCTGCTCCAGCATCCACTTCACAAAATCCCGCACCTTCGGCACTTCCGCCGCATGCTCCGGGTAGGCCAGGTAATAGGCGTCGGAACTGGGCATTGCATGCTGCCAGGGAATGACCAGTTTGCCGTCGGCCAATTCCTCTTCCACCAGAAACCGTGGCAGCAGCGCCACACCGCAGCCGACCTGGGCGGCGCGGATGCACATGTAAAAGGTTTCGAAACGCGGGCCGTGGTAGCTGTGTTCGGTGTGGTAACCCTGACTGTCGAACCAGTCATGCCAGGCCTGTGGGCGCGAGGCATTTTGCAGCAGCACCAGATCGGTCAGTTGCGTCGGGTCGGTGAAGGGCTGATCCGGCAGGCTGCCGGGCGCACAGACCGGCACCAGCTCTTCGCCGAACAGCTTCAGGCATTCGGTGCCGGGGCGTGAGCCCTGACCGAAATAGAACGCCAGATCGCTGCGCCCCTGTAGCAAATCGTCGGCCTCCTGCTCGTTGCACAAGTCGAGATGGATCGACGGATGGCGCAGACGCCAGCCCTTCAGACGCGGTACCAGCCAGCGCGCGCCGAAGGTCGAAGGGGTAGAAACGCGCAGGACTTCGGTCTCGCCGCCGTAGGAGCGCAGGTAATGCGTGGACATTTCCACCTGAGTGAGGATTTTTCGGACTTCCACCAGGTACAAATCCCCGGCCGGGGTCATCTGCAAGCGACGACGCACCCGACGGAACAACAAGTGCTGCAACAATTCCTCAAGCTGCGCCACCTGTTTGCTGACCGCGCTCTGGGTCAGGTTCAGTTCTTCGGCGGCCCGGGTGAAGCTCAGGTGCCGGGTCACGGCTTCGAAGCACTGCAGTGCGGTGATCGACGGCAAGTGGCGTTTGTTCAGCATGGGTGATCCCTTTTTCTTGTCTTTCTGTGCGCAGCATGAATAAACGGAATGATATCTCGCGTAAAGGTCGTTTGTTGCCTTGCCTTCGGGAAGCTACAACTAAAGGCCTGCCCGGTCGTGAGTATTCGGCCGCACACATTCAGTTTTTCGCTTGAGGAGTGACCCATGGTTGCCGCATTGCTTGATCGTCTTGGTGTGAACCCGGCCCTGTACCAGAACGGCAAAGTGCCGGTGCATTCGCCCATCGATGGCAGCCGCATCGCCACCGTGAACTGGGAAGGCCCGGCCGAAGTCGAGCAGCACATCAGTCGCGCAGATCATGCTTTCGAGCTGTGGCGCAAGGTGCCGGCCCCGCGTCGCGGCGAACTGGTGCGTCAGTTCGGCGAAGTGCTGCGTGAGTACAAGGCTGACCTCGGCGAACTGGTGTCGTGGGAGGCGGGCAAGATCACTCAGGAAGGCCTCGGTGAAGTGCAGGAGATGATCGACATCTGCGACTTCGCCGTCGGCCTGTCGCGTCAGTTGTACGGTTTGACCATCGCCTCCGAGCGCCCGGGCCACCACATGCGTGAAACCTGGCATCCGCTGGGCGTGGTCGGCGTGATCAGCGCGTTCAACTTCCCGGTCGCGGTGTGGGCGTGGAACACTACGTTGGCGCTGGTCTGCGGTAACCCGGTGGTGTGGAAGCCGTCGGAGAAAACCCCGCTGACCGCACTGGCCTGTCAGGCGCTGTTCGATCGTGTGGTGAAGAATTTCACCGATGCGCCGGCGCACCTGTGCCAGGTGATCATCGGTGGCCGTGATGCTGGCGAAGCGCTGGTGGATGACCCGCGTATCGCGCTGATCAGCGCCACCGGCAGCACCCGCATGGGCCGCGAAGTGGCGCCGAAAGTCGCCGCACGTTTTGCTCGCAGCATTCTCGAACTGGGCGGCAACAACGCGATGATCCTCGGCCCGAGCGCCGACCTGGACATGGCTGTACGCGCCATTCTGTTCAGTGCGGTCGGCACCGCCGGGCAGCGTTGCACCACCCTGCGTCGGCTGATTGCCCATGAATCGGTGAAGGAAGAAATCGTCACCCGCCTCAAAGCCGCGTACGCCAAAGTGCGCATCGGTCATCCGCTGGAAGGCAATCTGGTCGGCCCGCTGATCGACAAACACAGCTTCGAAAACATGCAGGACGCGCTGGAGCAGGCACTGAGCGAGGGCGGTCGGGTGTTCGGCGGCAAGCGTCAGCTCGAAGATCAGTTTCCCAACGCCTACTACGTGTCGCCGGCCATTGTCGAAATGCCGGAGCAGAGCGATGTGGTTTGCAGCGAAACCTTTGCGCCGATCCTCTACGTGGTCGGCTACAGCGACTTCCAGGAAGCACTGCGCTTGAACAATGCGGTGCCGCAAGGCCTGTCGTCGTGCATCTTCACCACCGACGTGCGCGAGGCCGAGCAGTTCATGTCGGCGGTCGGCAGCGACTGTGGCATCGCCAACGTCAACATCGGCCCGAGCGGCGCGGAAATCGGCGGCGCGTTTGGTGGCGAGAAGGAGACCGGCGGCGGTCGTGAGTCGGGCTCCGACGCCTGGCGCGCCTACATGCGCCGCCAGACCAACACCGTGAACTACTCGCTGGAGTTGCCGCTGGCGCAGGGCATTACCTTCGACTGACAGGTGGAGATCCCTCCTTAGTGGGAGCGAGCCTGCTCGCGAATGTGGTGTGTCAGTCGGTATAGATGTTGGCTGATATACCGCTTTCGCGAGCAGGCTCGCTCCCACAGGGTACGCAGTGTTTGTTAGGTTTCTGTTGGAGTCTGGCAATGCCGTTACGCGAAGAATGTCTGTGGGAAAAACTCACGCCGCAGCGCCCGGATAACACCGCGCTCAAGAGTGAGGTCAAAGTCGATGTCTGCGTGATCGGCGCCGGGTTTACCGGGTTGTCGGCGGCGCTGCATCTGTTGGAAAAAGGCAAAAGCGTCTGCGTGCTCGAAGCGCATCGTGCCGGGCATGGCGGCTCCGGACGCAATGTCGGGCTGGTCAACGCCGGCATGTGGATCCCGCCGGATGAGATCGAGGCCGGATTCGGCGAAGCGGTCGGCAGTCAGCTCAACCGCATGCTCGGGGCGGCGCCGGCGCTGGTGTTCAGCCTTGTGGATAAATACAACATCGATTGCCAGTTGCGGCGCGAAGGCACCCTGCACATGGCGCACAACGCCAAGGGCGAGGCGGATCTGCGCAGTCGCGAGCAACAATGGAAGCGCCGCGGGGCGCCGGTCGAGCTGCTCACCGGCAAGGCCTGCGAGCAAGCCACCGGTACGCAGAAGATTGCCGCCGCACTTCTCGATCGCCGCGCCGGTACGCTCAACCCGATGGCCTATGTCACCGGCCTGGCCAACGCGGTGAAGGGCCTGGGCGGGCAGATGTTCGATCACTCGCCAGTGACCCGTCTCGAACGCGTGGGCCAGCTATGGTCGGTGCAGACCGAGCTAGGTTCGGTACTCGCCGAGCAAGTGGTGATCGCCTCCAACGCCTACACCGAGGGCGACTGGACCGAACTCAAGCGCAACTTCTTCCCCGGTTACTACTATCAGGTCGCTTCGGTGCCGCTGACCGAAGACGCCGCCCATGACATCCTCCCCGGCGGGCAGGGCTCGTGGGACACGCGCCAAGTGCTGAGCAGCATCCGTCGTGACAAAAACGGCCGGTTGTTGCTCGGCAGTCTGGGCAACGGCAATCAGAAGCCGACGTGGTTCCTCAAGGCCTGGGCCGACCGGGTGCAGCAACACTACTTCCCCAACTTGAAACCGGTGGAATGGGAATGCACCTGGACCGGGCGCATTGCCTTTACCCCCGATCACCTGATGCGGCTGTTCGAGCCGGCGCCGGGACTGGTGGCCGTCACCGGTTACAACGGTCGTGGCGTGACCACCGGCACTGTGGTCGGCAAAGCCTTCGCCGACTACCTGTGTGACGGAAATCCTCAAGCCCTGCCGATCCCCTTCGCACCGATGCAGCCCCTGGCCGGCGTCGGCCTGCGCAGTTGCCTGTACGAGGCCGGCTTCTCGCTGTATCACGCGGGCCAGTGCCTGCGCATCGTCATTTGAGTGTTGAAATATGTTGCCGGAAGCGGCGCTTTTCGGCGTAGCGACTAGCCTCTAATGGTGCGGGTTGTAGCAGTCCCGCACCAGCAGTGTGCAGTTCGGTGACGCGAGCTGTTACAGGCTGGTTGCACGTCGTTTGGTGCCGCGGTTGCAATGATGGCGCAAGCGGGTTGCGCCTCAGATTTAAAAAGGTTTCACCTTCCGCGGTTTAGACGGTTGCACGCCCAATGAAAATGGGAACGAAACAGTCGAAATAACAAGAAAGCAGCGACTTTTTGAAGAATAAAAAACCGATGGCACGGCGCTTGCTCAGAGCATTCAGTGAAGTGAAGTCGCAGTGCCAACTAAAAAAAACCTTGGAGCACCACCTCATGTCCCAGACGTTTTACAAGAAAGGCTTTCTGGCCCTCGCAGTAGCTACTGCGCTGGGTGTTTCTGCGTTTGCTCAAGCTGATGTGAAAATCGGTGTAGCGGGTCCAATGACTGGCGCCAACGCGGCATTTGGCGAGCAGTACATGAAGGGTGCACAGGCAGCGGCGGACGCGGTCAATGCGGCGGGCGGCGTCAACGGCGAGAAAATCGTACTGGTCAAGGGCGATGACGCCTGCGAACCGAAACAGGCAGTGACAGTCGCCAAGGATCTGGTCAACCAGAAGGTAGCCGGCGTGGTCGGTCACTTCTGCTCCTCTTCCACCATCCCCGCCTCGGAAATCTACGACGAAGCCGGCGTTATCGCGATCACTCCGGGTTCCACCAACCCGCAAGTGACCGAGCGCGGCCTGAGCGCCATGTTCCGTATGTGCGGGCGTGACGACCAGCAAGGCATCGTCGCGGGCGACTACATCGTCGACGTGCTCAAGGGCAAGAAAGTCGCCGTGCTGCACGACAAGGACACCTACGGTCAGGGCCTGGCCGATGCGACCAAGGCTCAACTGGAAAAACGTGGCGTGAAGCCGGTGCTGTATGAAGGCCTGACCCGTGGCGAGAAAGACTTCAGCGCCGTGGTCACCAAGATTCGTGCAGCCGGTGCCGACGTTGTCTACTTCGGCGGCCTGCACCCGGAAGCCGGCCCGCTGGTCAAGCAACTGCGTACCGAAGGCCTGAAAGACGTCAAGTTCATGTCTGACGACGGCATCGTCACCGACGAATTGGTGACCACCGCCGGTGGCCCGCAATACGTTGACGGCGTGCTGATGACCTTCGGCGCCGACCCACGTCTGCTGCCAGACAGCAAGACCGTGGTCGATGCGTTCCGCAAGGCCGGCACCGAACCTGAAGGCTACACCCTGTACGCCTACGCGTCGGTTCAGACCCTGGCGGCCGCCTTCAACGGCGCCAAGTCCAACAGTGGCGAAAAAGCCGCCGAGTGGCTCAAGGCCAACCCGGTGAAAACCGTCATGGGCGAGAAAGCCTGGGACAAGAAGGGCGACCTGAAAGTCTCTGACTACGTGGTTTACCAGTGGGACAAGGACGGCAAATACCATCAGCTGGAAAAACAGAAGTAAGGGCTGACGCGATCGGTTGATCCCCACTCATCCAATGTGGGAGCGAGCCTGCTCGCGAAGACGGAATGACTGCCAACACATGTGTTGAATGATCGACCGCTTTCGCGAGCAGGCTCGCTCCCACAGGGACGGTGTCGGTCGGATAGGCTGATCGTATCTGCATTGCTCCGACGTAAATCTGTATTTTTCCTAGAAGAGCCGCCCGCTCCGGTGGGCAGGTTCTCATTGCGTGAGATTGCGTTATGGATGGTATTTTCCTGCAGCAACTGGTCAACGGCCTGACCCTCGGGTCGGTCTATGGCCTGATCGCCATCGGCTACACAATGGTCTACGGCATCATCGGCATGATCAACTTCGCCCACGGCGAGGTTTACATGATTTCCGCGTACCTCGCGGCAATCAGTCTGGCTCTGCTGGCTTACTTCGGTATCGAATCCTTCCCGCTGTTGATGCTTGGCACGCTGGTTTTCACTATCGTCGTCACCGGCGTCTATGGCTGGGTAATCGAACGCGTCGCTTACAAACCTCTGCGCAACTCCACCCGACTGGCACCGCTGATCAGCGCCATCGGTATCTCGCTGATCCTGCAAAACTATGCCCAGATCAGCCAGGGCGCCCGTCAACAGGGTGTTCCGACGCTGCTCACCGGTGCCTGGCGCATCGACGTCGGCAGCGGTTTCGTCCAACTGACCTACACCAAGATCTTCATTCTGGTCGCCGCATTTGTCGGCATGGGCCTGCTGACCTACGTGATCAAGTACACCAAGCTCGGCCGCATGTGCCGCGCCACCCAGCAAGACCGCAAGATGGCTTCGATCCTCGGGATCAACACCGACCGGGTGATTTCCTACGTGTTCATCATCGGTGCAGCAATGGCGGCGCTGGCCGGCGTGCTGATCACCATGAACTACGGCACGTTCGACTTCTACGCAGGCTTCGTCATCGGCATCAAGGCGTTCACCGCCGCCGTGCTTGGCGGGATCGGCTCACTGCCCGGCGCGATGCTCGGCGGGATCATTCTCGGGATCTCCGAGTCGCTGTTCTCGGGCCTGGTCAACTCCGACTACAAAGACGTGTTCAGCTTCTCGCTGCTCGTACTTGTTCTGGTCTTCCGGCCTCAGGGCCTGTTGGGCCGTCCTCTTGTGTCGAAGGTGTAAGCGATGTCTTCAACCACTCAAAAAAATATCGATATCAAAAAAAGCCTGGTTGAGGCGATTCTGGCCGGCCTGATTGCCCTGATCGTGTTCGGCCCGATTGTCGGCGTCGTGCTCGAAGGCTACAGCTTCAACCTCGAACCAACCCGCGTGGCGTGGCTTATCGGCATCGTGATGATCGGCCGCTTTGCCTTGAGTCTGTTTCTGCAGACGCCCAAGGGCCTGAAGATTCTCGACGGATTCGAGAGCACCGGCTCCGGTGTGCATGTGCTGCCTGCCGATCACAAATCACGTCTGCGCTGGATCATTCCACTGCTGATCGTGCTCGCGGTCATCGTGCCGTTTGTCTCCAACTCGTACCTGCTGGGCGTGGTCATCCTCGGGCTGATCTACGTGCTGCTGGGCCTGGGGCTGAACATTGTGGTCGGTCTGGCCGGCCTGCTCGACCTCGGTTACGTGGCGTTCTACGCCATCGGCGCCTACGGTCTGGCGCTCGGTTATCAATACCTCGGGCTGGGCTTCTGGACCGTGCTGCCACTGGCGGCAATCACTGCCGGTTTGGCCGGCTGCATCCTCGGTTTTCCGGTGCTGCGTCTGCACGGCGACTATCTGGCGATCGTGACTCTGGGCTTCGGTGAAATCATCCGCCTGATCCTCAACAACTGGCTGTCGCTGACCGGCGGGCCGAACGGCATGCCGGCGCCACTGCCGACCTTCTTCGGTCTGGAATTCGGCAAGCGGGCCAAGGATGGCGGGGTGCCGTTCCACGAGTTCTTCGGCATCGCCTACAACCCGGACGTGAAGTATTACTTCATCTACACGGTGTTGTTCCTGGTGGTACTGGCCGTGCTGTACATCAAGCATCGTCTGGTGAAGATGCCGGTGGGTCGCGCCTGGGAAGCGCTACGCGAAGATGAAATCGCCTGCCGCTCGATGGGCCTCAACCACGTACTGGTCAAGCTTTCGGCGTTCACCATCGGTGCATCGACCGCGGGCCTGGCCGGGGTGTTTTTCGCCACCTACCAGGGCTTCGTCAACCCGACCTCGTTCACCTTCTTCGAATCGGCGCTGATCCTCGCCATCGTCGTGCTCGGCGGCATGGGCTCGACCATCGGCGTGGTGATTGCGGCATTCGTGTTGACGGTTGCTCCGGAACTGCTGCGCGGCTTCGCTGAATACCGCGTGCTGCTGTTCGGCATCCTGATGGTGTTGATGATGATCTGGCGACCTCGCGGGCTGATTCGCATCAGCCGTACCGGGGTCACTCCACGCAAAGGTGCCATTCACTATGAGAGGACTGCGTCATGAGTGAAGTCGTACTCTCTGTGGAAAAACTGATGATGCACTTCGGTGGCATCAAGGCTCTGAGCGATGTCAGCCTCAAGGTCAAACGCAACTCGATCTTCGCCCTGATCGGCCCCAACGGCGCCGGCAAGACCACGGTGTTCAACTGCCTGACCGGGTTCTACAAGGCCTCCGGCGGCAAGATCGAACTCAACGTGCGCGGCAAGCAGACCAACGTCATCCAGCTGCTGGGCGAGTCTTTCAAACCGACCGACTTCGTCTCGCCGAAAAGCTTCCTCAGTCGCCTGTACTACAAGATGTTCGGCGGCACCCATTTGGTGAACCGCGCCGGCCTGGCCCGGACATTCCAGAACATTCGCCTGTTCAAGGAAATGTCGGTGCTGGAGAACCTGCTGGTGGCCCAGCACATGTGGGTCAACCGCAACATGCTCGCCGGCATCCTCAACACCAAGGGCTACCGCAAGGCCGAAAGTGATGCGCTGGACTGCGCGTTCTACTGGCTGGAAGTGGTGGATCTGGTGGACTGCGCCAACCGTCTGGCCGGTGAACTGTCCTACGGCCAGCAACGCCGTCTGGAGATCGCCCGGGCCATGTGCACGCGGCCGCAGATCATCTGCCTCGACGAACCGGCCGCCGGCCTCAACCCTCAGGAAACCGAAGCGCTGAGCGCGATGATCCGGCTGCTGCGCGACGAGCACGATCTGACCGTGGTGCTGATCGAACACGACATGGGCATGGTAATGAGCATTTCCGACCACATCGTGGTACTGGATCACGGCGTGGTCATCGCCGAAGGCGGTCCCGAGGCGATCCGCAACGATCCGAAAGTGATTGCCGCCTACCTGGGCGCCGACGAAGAGGAGCTGGTATGAGCAAACCGATCCTCGAACTCAAAGACCTAGACGTGTTCTACGGCCCGATCCAGGCCCTCAAGGGCGTGTCGCTGCAGATCAACGAAGGCGAGACCGTCAGCCTGATCGGCTCCAACGGCGCGGGTAAATCGACGCTGCTGATGTCGATCTTCGGCCAGCCGCGCGCGGCGGGTGGGCAGATCCTCTATCAAGGCGTCGACATCACCCACAAGTCCTCGCACTACATCGCCTCCAACGGCATCGCGCAGTCGCCGGAAGGGCGGCGGGTGTTCCCCGACATGACCGTCGAGGAAAACCTGCTGATGGGCACCATCCCGATTGGTGACAAGTACGCCAAGGAGGATATGCAGCGCATGTTCGAGCTGTTCCCGCGGCTCGAAGAGCGTCGCACTCAACGGGCGATGACCATGTCCGGCGGCGAGCAGCAAATGCTCGCTATCGCCCGCGCCCTGATGAGTCGGCCGAAGCTGTTGTTGCTTGATGAGCCGAGCCTGGGCCTGGCGCCGATCGTGGTGAAACAGATCTTCGCCACCCTGCGTGAACTGGCGAAAACCGGCATGACCATTTTCCTCGTCGAGCAGAACGCCAACCATGCGTTGAAGCTGTCGGATCGGGCGTACGTGATGGTCAACGGCGAGATTCGCCTGACCGGTACCGGCAAGGAGTTATTGGTGAACGAGGAGGTGCGTAACGCCTATCTGGGCGGGCACTGATTCTACTTGAGTTGTCCACAAAGCCCCGCGACGAAAGTCCCGGGGCTTTTTCATTCCTCAAATTCACCAAGGCCCCTGTGGGAGCTGGCTTGCCAGCGAAAGCGGTTTGCCATTCAGCAATGATGTTGGCAGTGACTCCGCCATCGCTGGCAAGCCAGCTCCCACAAGTAAGTTGTGACCTTCGGCAGAATTGTGGAAAACAAATTCCCATAGCTGCCAAAGCGCGACATATAGACGCTGCAAATGGCTGTTTTTCCACAGTTTTGACTTGTCCCCGTTTACTGTGGAGCTGGCTGTGAATAACGTGGGAGTAGCTGGCTGAAGCCCTTGTTTTCCGTGGCTTGCAGGCTGGTGATCGCTTTTTGATCAGGCGTTTTTGCTGGAGCTGAAGACGCTGTTGTCAACCTTTTTCTAGGCTGTTCTGTAGAAACAATTACGTGTGAGCAAGCCTGTGGATAAGTCTGTGACTAAACTCTGGAAAGACTCCGCTGAGGGCCGTAATTACTGGCCTCGCGCAATCACTGCGCTGGCCGGTCGGTCGTGCAAAATGCCATCTCCGGCACAACAGCGGCTTCAGGGTCAAGCAAAAAACTTTCTGTTTCCCGCGCAAAGCCTTGTATGGCGCGGCTTTGCGCGTTTCCACTTGCCCCCGGAAACTGTGGAAGGGACTGTGGATAACGTGCGTGCACATGGCTACAGGCCAAGCCACATACGGTGTAGCGACGATTGATCAAATTTTGATCGGAAGATGTCCCGGTGCGGGTGTTGCTCGTAAATGCCGGGCCGGGCATGCTGGCTGCTGATTTTCTATTCCAATGGCTGCGCTGGCGGCCGACGCAAGGAGAACACGATGTCCAACACCCTGTTTATTACCGGCGCAACCTCCGGTTTTGGTGAAGCCTGTGCCCGTCGTTTCGCCGAGGCTGGCTGGAAACTGGTGTTGACCGGCCGTCGTGCAGAACGTCTCGATGCGCTGTGCGCCGAGTTGTCGAAGCAGACTGAAGTGCATGGTCTGGTGCTCGACGTGCGTGACCGCAAGGCGATGGAAGAGGCAATTGCCAATCTGCCGCCGTCGTTCGCCAAGCTGCGTGGCCTGATCAACAACGCCGGGCTGGCGCTGGGCGTCGATCCGGCGCCCAAATGCGACCTCGACGACTGGGACACTATGGTCGACACCAACGTCAAAGGCCTGATGTACAGCACTCGTCTGCTGCTGCCGCGTTTGATCGCTCACGGCCGTGGCGCCGGTATCGTCAACCTCGGCTCCATCGCCGGCAACTACCCGTACCCGGGCAGCCACGTGTATGGCGCGACCAAGGCGTTCGTTAAGCAATTCTCGCTGAACCTGCGCTGCGACCTGCAGGGCACCGGCGTGCGCGTCAGCAACATCGAGCCGGGTCTGTGCGAAAGCGAGTTCTCGCTGGTGCGCTTTGCCGGTGACCAGGAACGCTACAACGCCACTTACGCCGGTGCCGAGCCGATCCAGCCGCAGGACATCGCCGAGACCATCTTCTGGGTGCTCAACGCCCCGGCGCACATCAACATCAACAGCCTGGAACTGATGCCGGTGAGTCAGACCTGGGCCGGGTTTGCGATCGAGCGTAACAAGGCGTAAGACCGCATAATGGCCATCGCTGGCAAGCCAGCTCCCACAGGATCGTCGGTATACATAAATCTTGTAATCGACTCGGTACCTGTGGGAGCTGGCTTGCCAGCGATGAGGCCGTAACAGGCAAAACATGGCGATAAGGTAAACTCTCTCCTCAACAACCCCACCGCACCCTGCGGTTTTCAAGGTTTTCGAGGAGTTAAAGTGAGTAACCGAGGTGAGCAGTCACTGCTCAAACAATCGACCATCCTGATGTTCGCGGTGTCGATTGCCGGGATCGTCACCGGTTTTGTTTCAGGTTCGCAATCCATCCTTTTCGATGGTTTTTTCTCGCTGATCGCAACGTTCATCAAAGTGCTGATGCTGATCACCGCCCGGCTGATCGCCAAAGAAAGCAATCACCGCTTCCAGTTCGGTTTCTGGCATCTCGAGCCGATGGTGCTGCTGATCGAAGGCAGCTTCCTGCTGTTGATCGCGATCTATGCCTTTCTCAATGGTGTGTTCGGCATCATCAACGGCGGCCGCGACATCGAGCTGGGGCTGGTGATCATTTATGCGGCGGTGTTCACCGTCGTCGAGTTCGCCTACTTCTTCTACGTGCGTCGGCGCAATCGCAAGCTCAAATCGAGCCTGATCCAGTTCGACAACATCAGCTGGCTGGTGGACGCGATGCTTTCGGTCGGCCTGTTGATCAGTTTTCTCGCCGCGTTGCTGCTCAAGGCCCAGGGCTTTGACGAGTGGGCGAAATTTGTCGACCCGCTGATCCTGATCGTGCTGGCGCTGACCATGTTGCCACCGGCGCTCAAGATCCTCGGCCCGGCACTGCGTGATGTACTGGGTATTGCCCCGGACACCCTGGATGATCAGGTGCGTCAGGTCATGGAAGCGGCGAAGGTCGAGCATGGTTTCGATGATTACGTGACCTATGTGCAGAAGCACGGGCGGGCGCGGTTTATCGAGATTCATGTGGTGTTGCCGGCGGATTACCGGCTGCAAAGCGTGGGGCAACTGGATGCGTTGCGTGAGGAAATTTCGGCGCAGCTGGGCGAGCCGGATGCGGCACGCTGGTTGACGATCAGCTTTACCGGTGACAGGAAGTGGATTGCCTAGAGACCGTGTAACGGCTATTCGCGAGCAAGCCCGCTCCCACAGGGATCCGAGCTGTACACAAATTTTGTGTTCGCCGAAATTCCCCTGTGGGAGCGGGCTTGCTCGCGAAAGCTATTTTTCAATCAACGCAGATATTCAGCCAGCCCGCTGTAACAAGTCGCCAAGTGATAAGGCGTCGTCGAAGGCATGTCCTTGCGGCTGACCTCTCCCAGCTCATCTCGGCATTCATGCCACCCGCCCGCGTGCAGAAAACGCTGCTGCAGCGCCTGCAACTGGCGCAGCACGGTGCCTTCGCTGTTCGGGCGCAAGGTCAGGGCGCGCAGGTATTCCGCCTGCGCCCAGATGCGCTGAGTCGAATCTTTCGGGCGACCGTCCAGTTGCAGATCGAGCATCGCCCGCACCGCCCCTGAAGGCTGTTCAACACCGAATTGCTCGGTGAAAGCGAATGCCCGGTCCAGCGCTGCATGCAGTTTCGAACCACGCAGCAGGGCTGAAGACTCAAGCAGGAAATACCATTCGAACTGATGCCCTGGCTCGTACCAGTTATCCACAGCCCCCAGTGGTTTTTCCATCAACACGCCATGTTGCGGGTCGACGAACTGCTTGTGCATGGCTGTGCATAATTCGAGCAGCGCTTGCTGCGTCGGCGCGTCTTCGCGCACGGCGAGGGTGGCGAGAAATGCTTCGGCCAGGTGCATCAGCGGGTTCTGCAGTGGCCCGGTTTGCAGGGTGATCCAGTCGCGGTCCAGGCAGGCTTCGTACAGGCCATCACCGGTGGCGAAGCGCCGACCGATGATTTCCAGTGCGGCGTTCAGCGTGGATTCCACCAGCGGCTCCCGGGACTTGGCCCAGTAATGGGCGCAGGCGAACAGGATGAAGGCGTGGGTATAGAGGTCTTTGCGCTGATCCAGCGGCTTGCCTTGCGCGTCGATGCTGTAGAACCAGCCGCCGTGCTCGGCGTCGTGGAAATGCCGTTGCAGCGAGCGGAACAGCGCGGCGGCGCGCGCCTCGGCGTTATCCACAACCCCGATCAGGCTGGAAAACAGGTACAGCTGCCGTGCGCAGGCCATCGCCCGATAGCGTTGCGGTGGCAAAGGTTGATGCGCCGCGTCGAGTGCCTCGTAGGGCAGCGCCATGTCGGCGTTCCAGCCCGGGCCTTGCCAAAGCGGCACGATCACGTTCAGAAAGTGCTGTTGCACGTTGCTGAACAGGGCGGTCAATTCGGGCAGAGAGGTGGAGCGGCAAGCATGGGGCATTGGCGGACGTCGTCACGGCTGGGGCGATTGCGCGACATGGTAGCAGAGCGGCGGGCCTTAGAGACGCGGAGTCTGTCAGTCCGCCTTCGCGAGCAGGCTCGCTCCCACAGTGGATTTGCAGCGTACACAAAACCTGTGGGAGCGAGCCTGCTCGCGAAGAGGCCAGTGGCAGGCGCTAGAGAATCAACCGGCCAGCAACCACGCGCCAGTCACAGCCGAAGCGGCACCCGCCACGCGCACCAGAGGCGCAGCAGCCTGAGGCAGAAAACGAACCACCGCATAACCCGCCGCATGCAGGGCAGCAGTCGCCGCCACGAAGCCGGCGGCATACGCCCAAGGGCTGCTCATGTCCGGCAGCTCCAGGCCATGCGCCACGCCATGGAACAGCGCAAACAACGCCGTTGCCGCCACCGCCATCACCAGCGGTGGGCGCACCGCCAGTGCCACTGCCAGACCCAGCGCCAGCACCGAAGCGGCGATCCCGCTTTCCAGCGCCGGCAGCTCCAGCCCTTCAAAGCCGAGCATGCCGCCGATCAGCATGGTGCCGACGAATGTGCACGGTAGCGCCCAGCGCGCCGCGCCTTGTTGCTGCGCGGCCCACAGGCCGACCGCGACCATCGCCAGCAAGTGGTCGAGGCCGCCGATCGGGTGGCTGATGCCGGCGACCAGACCGCTGTCGCCGTGGCCCGGGTGGGCGAAGGCCAGGGCTGGGGTCAGCAGCAGCGCCACAGCGCCGAGAATGCGTTTGAGTGTCATGGGTAAGCTTCCTTGTTGGTCAATAAGTCAGGCGGCGTTCAGCAGGCCCTGGCGCTCGATGAAGGCGATGATTTCTTCCAGGCCCAGGCCGGTTTTCT
The DNA here is from genome assembly GCF_030209055.1 of Pseudomonas sp. lyk4-TYG-107. Classification (NCBI taxonomy): domain Bacteria; kingdom Pseudomonadati; phylum Pseudomonadota; class Gammaproteobacteria; order Pseudomonadales; family Pseudomonadaceae; genus Pseudomonas; species Pseudomonas sp. lyk4-TYG-107. Next base: position 150,543 of record NZ_JARVST010000025.1, on the reverse strand, counting down.
GGTTGCTGAAGACGAATGGCTTGCCGTTGCGCATGTGCTGGGTGTCGCTCTCCATCATTTCCAGCGAAGCACCGACCAGCGGCGCCAGGTCGATCTTGTTGATCACCAGCAGATCGGACTTGCAGATCCCCGGGCCGCCCTTGCGCGGCAGCTTGTCGCCGGCGGAGACGTCGATCACGTAGATGGTCAGGTCTGACAGCTCCGGGCTGAAGGTTGCCGACAGGTTGTCGCCACCGGATTCCACCAGAATCAGGTCCAGTCCCGGAAAGCGCCGGTTCAGTTGATCGACCGCTTCGAGGTTGATCGAGGCGTCCTCGCGGATTGCCGTGTGCGGGCAGCCACCGGTTTCCACGCCGATGATCCGCTCCGGGGCCAGCGCTTCGTTGCGCACCAGAAAGTCGGCGTCTTCGCGGGTGTAGATGTCGTTGGTGACGACGGCCAGGTTGTAGCGGTCGCGCAGCGCCAGGCACAGGGCCAGGGTCAATGCAGTCTTGCCGGAACCGACCGGGCCGCCGATGCCGACGCGCAGGGGTTGTGTGTTCATGTGCTTCTCCAAGATGACAGGCCCTAAGAGCGAAACAGACGGCTGTACTGGCGCTCATGCGCCATGCACGCCAGGGACAGGCCGAACGCGGCGCTGCCAATGTGTTCGGGATTGATGCGGGTGGCGTCCTGCTGCGCCTGTTGCAGCAACGGCAACAGTTCGCTGGTCAGGCGCTGGGCGGCTTGCTGGCCCAGCGGCAGGGTTTTCATCAGTACCGCGAGCTGGTTTTCCAGCCAGCTCCACAGCCACGCGGCGAGGGCGTCTTGCGGGCTGATGCCCCAGGCGCGCGCGGCGAGTGCCCAGCCGAGGGCCAAGTGCGGTTCGGCGCATTGCTCAAGAAAGCGGCGGGACGGCGCGTCGAGTTCCGGCAAACCGTTGAGCAATTGCTGCAGCGAGTAACCCATCTGCCGGCTCTCCAGATGTAACTCACGGGTCTCGCGGCTGGCGCGGTGGGTTTCGCAGAGATGCAGCAACTCGGGCCAGTTTTCCTCGGCCGCGGCCTGACAATGAGCCAGCAGCAGCGGCGCCTCGAAACGGGCGAGGTTGAGCAACAGTTGATCGCTGATCCAGCGCCGGGCGCTGTCCGGGTTGTTCACGCGGCCGTTATCCACCGCCATTTCCAGGCCTTGCGAATAGCTGTAGCCGCCAATCGGCAGTTGCGGACTGGCCAGGCGCAGCAGCGCCCAGGCCGGGTTCACAGACGTACGCCGAACTGATGGAGTTTGGGCGCGTAGTTGAAGTCTTCGTCGCCGTGTCGCGAATGATGATGGCCGCCGCCGTAGGCCCCGTGTTCCGGCTGGAACGGCGCTTCAATCGCTTCGACCTTCGCGCCGAGCTGTTCGAGCATGGCCTTGAGCACGTAATCGTCGAGCAGACGCAGCCAGCCATCGCCGACTTGCAAGGCGACGTGGCGATTGCCCAGATGATAGGCGGCGCGGGTCAGTTCGAAGGCATTGGCGCAGGTGACGTGCAGCAGTTGCTCGGGGCGGGCGCAGACGCGAACGATGCGGCCGTCCTCGGCCTGCAGGCATTCGCCGTCATATAACGGTGCCTGACCGCGCTCCAGAAACAACCCGACATCTTCGCCATCGGCACTGAAACAGCGCAGACGGCTTTTGCTCCGCGCTTCGAAGGTCAGGTGCAACTCGGCGGACCAGACAGGTTGAGGGTCGATTCTGCGATGAATCACCAGCATCGGAAAGCTTCCAGCAGTGGACTTGTAGGAGGGCTAGAGCAAGGGGCTTGCCAACCGGGCGAGATGTAGGAAATCCCTGTCGGAGCGTAGAGGATGTTTCAAGATGTTGCAGAATTTTGGAATGTTTTGGTGCGTGAAGATTTTTACATGCACCAATTTGTGGCTGTCACACAGAGCAATGTAGGAGTGAGCCTGCTCGCGATAGCGGTCTTCCAGTCAATTCTCGGCTGACTGAACGGACGCTATCGCGAGCAGGCTCACTCCTACAGGGGATTTGTGGGGTTTTGGGAAAGGGAATTACTCGGTACTGCCCAACCCTTGCCAGTGCTTGAGGCCGATAAAGATGAAGCGCAATTGCTGGGTGATCTTCGCCTGCGGCGTCAGATGCTCCGGCAGGGCCTCGGCGGGCGGGTCAATGATGTCCGGCAGAGTGGCGAACACCGATTTGACGATCAGGTCGGCGATTACGCTCAGGCCGGCCGCATCCAGATGTTGCAACTTGGGCATCAGCGTCAGATCGGCGGCGAGGTCGGCGCTAATGTTCTCGCGCAGACGACCAATCGCCTGACGCACCGGCTGCGAGCCGCCGTATTGCTCACGAGCGAGAAACAGGAACTGCGAACGGTTGGCGCTGACCACGTCGAGGAAGATCCGCACCGACGCATCGATGATCCCGCCCATGACGAATTCGTTGTGGCGCACCAGGCGGATGGTTTCGCGGAAGGTCTGGCCGACTTCACTGACCAGCACCAGACCCAACTCGTCCATGTCGGCAAAATGCCGATAGAAACCGGTGGGCACAATGCCGGCGGTCTTGGTCACTTCGCGCAGGCTCAGGCTGCCGAAACCTCGGCCGCTTTCCATCAAATGGCGGGCAGCGTCCATCAGGGCGTTGCGGGTCTGTTGTTTCTGTTCGGCGCGGGGCAGCATCGCAAAGGCGTTTTCTTGAGCGGGACAAGCGCCGCACTCTAGCAAATCGGCTTTGCTGGCGTCGAACGGCAGGGGGAAAAGTCAGCAGGAAAAAAGGTTTCGCAGATTGTCGGTACTGAAAAAGTCAAAAGCCCAATCCGGTGATTGGGCTTTTTTTCCAGGCCGCCATGGGCTTAGCTCAAAGCGCTGTTGCGTTCGATCACACGGTCACCACCGCCTTCGGCAACGGCTTGGCCCAGTGGGGTTTTATCGAAACCGTCTTCAGCCAGGGTCTGGCCTTGTGGAGTACGGTCGCTGCCATCGGAAGCCAGGGTCTGACCTTGTGGAGTTTTGTCATAGCCGTCTTCAACCAGACCTTTCTGTTCCAGGCGATCACGGCCGCCTTCTGCCACAGCTTGACCTTGTGGGGTCTTGTCGTAGCCATCTTCAACCAGACCTTTTTCTTCCAGACGATTACGACCGTTTTCAGCCAGGGTCTGACCTTGTGGGGTACGGTCGCTGCCGTCAGCCGCCACAGTCTGGCTGAACACCGAGTGGCTGGATTTCACTTGTGGGGTAGCCTGATCGGCAGCGGGCAGGGCGAAAGCAGTGCTGGCTAGCATCGACAGGGTAAGGCTGAGCAGTAATTGGCGTTTCATGATGGGTTGCTCCTTGGGAGGGCGATAAAGTGGGTACGAAGCCAATGCTACTCTCGATAAGTCGATATAAAAGTTCATAAACGCAATGGTAATAATCAACAGAATTGATTGTTCTGCGGAAGCGCTCTAGCTCGGGCATTTGCGGGCGGTGGTTTTGCACCGCAGTGGGTATTTTCGACTCACTCGCGCCTCGCAAATGTGCGGGCAGCGGTAACGCTGTTCGACCAATCGGTCAGCATTCGGGCGATTTTTTGCCGCGGAATCTATATTCCGATTAAACCTGCGCACTGTTTGCCAGTCGTAGAATTCATGAGGGCCGCTTTGGCCCGCCGTTTCAGCTGTGCGTCGCGAAATCGGCGTGCGGTCGTCATCAGGAGTTTTGTGCATGACGCGCACCGGAAAAATCTTCAGTTGGACCTTCGCCACTCTCGTACTGCTGCTGGCGGTACTGGTTCTGATCATCGTGTTCTTCGACTGGAACCGGATCAAACCGCCGCTCAACGCCAAAGTCTCGGAAGAATTGCATCGTCCGTTCGCCATCAATGGCAACCTCGCGGTGATCTGGCAGCGCGAGCCGGACGAGGGCGGCTGGCGGGCCTGGGTGCCGTGGCCGCACGTGGTAGCTGAAGACCTGACGCTGGGCAACCCGGATTGGTCGAAGCAGCCGCAGATGGTTACGCTCAAACGTGTGGAACTACGCATCTCGCCGCTGGCACTGCTGGCGCAACGGGTGACGATCCCGCGCATCGACCTGACCGAACCCAACGCGCAACTGCAACGCCTGGCCGATGGCCGCGCCAACTGGACCTTCAAGTTCGACCCGAAAGACCCGAATGCCGAACCGTCGAACTGGGTGGTGGACATCGGAGCCATTGGCTTCGACAAGGGCCACGTCACTCTGGATGACCAGACACTCAAGACTAATCTCGACGTGTTGATCGATCCGCTGGGCAAACCGATTCCGTTCAGCGATATCGTCGGCGCCAAAGCCGCGAAGACCGCCCAGGACAAGGGCGCCGCGCCGCAGGACTATGCGTTCGCGCTGAAGGTCAAAGGCCAATACCACGGCCAGAACCTTACCGGCCAGGGCAAGATCGGCGGGCTGCTGGCGTTGCAGGACGCGAACAAGCCATTCCCGCTGCAGGCTCAGGCGAAGATCGGCGCCACTAGCATCGAACTCGCTGGCACCTTGACCGACCCGCTCAACCTCGGCGCCCTCGATCTGCGTCTGAAACTGGCCGGCGCCAGCCTCGGCAACCTCTATCCACTGACCGGCGTGACCCTGCCGGACACGCCGCCGTACTCCACCGACGGCCATCTGATTGCCAAATTGCATGACGCCGCCGGTGCGAAATTCACCTATGAACAGTTCAACGGCAAGATCGGCGGCAGTGACATTCACGGCGATCTGACCTACGTCGCCAGCCAGCCTCGGCCCAAACTGAGCGGAGCGTTGCTGTCCAATCAATTGCTGTTTGCCGACCTCGCGCCGCTGATCGGCGCCGACTCCAATGACAAGCAAAAGGCCCGCGGCGGCGAGAGCAAGCAGCCGACCGACAAAGTGCTGCCGGTGGAAGAATTCAAGACCGACCGCTGGCGCGCGATGGATGCCGACGTCGAGTTCACCGGCAAGCGCATCGTCCACAGCGAAAAGCTGCCGTTCACCGACCTCTATACCCACCTGAAACTCAACGACGGCGAACTCAGCCTCGAGCCGCTGCGCTTCGGCGTGGCCGGCGGCAATCTGGACGCGCAGATCCGCCTCAACGGTCGCACCGAACCGCTGGAAGGCCGGGCCAAACTGACTGCGCGCGGCTTCAAGCTCAAGCAGTTGTTCCCGACCTTCGAACCGATGAAAACCAGCTTCGGTGAGCTCAACGGTGATGCTGATATCAGCGGTCGCGGCAACTCGGTGGCCAAGCTGCTCGGCGGCGCCAATGGCCAGTTGAAGATGCTGATCAACGACGGCGCGATCAGCCGTGAGCTGATGGAACTGGCGGGACTCAACGTCGGCAACTACGTGGTCGGCAAGATTTTTGGCGACAAGGAAGTGAAGATCAACTGCGCGGCGGCGGACTTCGACATCAAGACTGGCCTGGCGACCACGCGGCTGTTTGTGTTCGATACCGAGAACGCGATCATCTACATCGACGGCACCGCGAACATGGCCACCGAGCAATTGGACCTGACGGTGACACCGGAGTCCAAGGGCTGGCGTCTGATTTCGCTGCGTTCACCGCTGTACGTGCGCGGCAAGTTCATCAAGCCGGACGCCGGGGTCAAGGCCGTGCCGTTGATGCTACGCGGTGCGGGGATGGTTGCACTGGGCGTGATTGCTGCACCGGCGGCGGGGTTGTTGGCGCTGGTGGCGCCGAGCGGTGGGGAGCCGAACCAGTGTGCGCCTCTGCTTGAGCAGATGAAGGCGGGCAAGGCGCCAGTGACCGTCAAGCCAACAAAATGATCGGTGACTGACAGGGCCCCTTCGCGAGCAGGCTCGCTCCCACATTTGAAATAGATTCCAGTGTGGGAGCGAGCCTGCTCGCGAAGGCGTTTTTGGAGGGGTTACAAGTCTTTCAGGATGTCGGCCATGTCATCGGCATGCTCTTCTTCCTGCGCGAGGATGTCTTCGAAGATGCGCCGGGTGGTCGGGTCTTTCTCGCCGATGTACTGGATGATCTCGCGGTAGCTGTCGATGGCGATCCGTTCGGCCACCAGGTCTTCGTAGACCATTTCCTTCAAGGTGTTCCCGGCCACGTATTGGGCATGGGACATTTTCGACAGCAGGTCCGGATTGAACTCCGGCTCGCCGCCCAGTTGCACGATGCGCTCGGCCAGACGGTCGGCGTGTTGCGCTTCCTGGGTCGCGTGTTCGAGGAATTCTTCGGCGGCCACGTGGGCTTTGACGCCGTTGGCCATGAAGTAATGACGCTTGTAACGCAGCACGCAGACCAGCTCGGTGGCCAGCGACTCATTGAGCAAGCGCAGCACCTCGTCACGGTCGGCGCTGTAGCTTTCGGTTACCGCGCCGTTCTCGACGTGTTGTCGCGCACGTTCGCGCAGGGTTTTGACATCTGACAAGTGCAGGTCGTCGCTCATGTTGATCTCCAGGAGGCTAATCCAATGGCGCCACGCTCTACAGGCGTGATCGGTTACCCAAGTTGTGAGTCCTGAGCGACGCAAAAAGTTTTATGAGATTTCCGGCGACCTTGGTACCAGCCCGGACAACTGCGCTTCTTCGCGCAACCAGGCAAAGAACGCCCGCACCGGCGGATGCCGCTCCCGTCCCGGCACACACAGCGCGCTGTATCCGGCACCATCGACTTGCACCTGCCCCTTGTACGGCACCAGCAACCCACTGGCGACGCTCTGCGAGACCAGAATATTGCTCGCCAGCACTAGACCTTGCCCGGCAATCGCCGCTTGCAGAGCGTAATGCTCCTCATCGTATTCGCGGATCGCCGGATGCTGGTTCAGCCACGACTCGCCGGAGCGAGCGCACCACGCTTCCCAGCCATGGGCATACAGCTTCGAGTTGTGCCAGCGCACGCTGATCAGAGCTGGTGTGCGCCGGGCCGCCAGCGCCACCTGCTCCGGCGAGCCGTACACACCGAAGGACTCATCGAACAGGCACAGACCGTAGAGATTGGGGTAATCGTCGAGGCTGTAGCGCAGCACCAGATCGACGCTGGCGTCCTGATGCAGGTCGATGACTTCGCAGTGGGTATCGAGGCGCACGTTGATGTTCGGGTGTTGCGCATAAAACCTTCCGAGGCGCGGCACCAGCCACAGCGCGGCAAACGCGGCGGTGGTCGACAGTGTCAGGTTGCTGCCGCTGCGTTGCGGACGCAGGGTGTCGACGCTTTGCGCCACTTCCAGCAGCGCCCCGTGCAAGCTGCGAAACAGCCGCTCGCCCCCTTCGGTAAGGCGCACCTGACGCGGCAAACGCTCGAACAGCGCCACGCCGAGCCAGTCTTCCAGCGCTCGGATCTGATGGGAAATCGCCGTCGGTGTGACTGACAACTCTTCAGCAGCGGCCTTGAAGCTCAACAGCCGCGAAGCGGATTCGAAGGCGCGCAGGGCGGTCAGCGGCAACGAGGCGAACATTGAATACTCCATGGATGAAACAGATTCATCCCGAATGACTTTTGCTCATTTGAGACAGCGGTGGGTCTACGCCAATCTGGCGCTACACAGCCATTCAAGTCTAGTCCCAAGGAGATTCAGATGAGCAAAATTCTTGCGATCCATGCCAGCCCACGGGGTGACCGTTCGCATTCACGGCGTTTGGCGGAAAGCTTTCTCAGTGCCTGGCAATTACGTCATCCGCAGGCGCAGGTCACCCGTCGTGAAGTCGGAAGGGCGCTGATTCCAGCGGTCAACGAAGCGTTTGTGGCGGCGGCTTTTTACCCTGAACCCGAAGCACGGCCGTTGTCGATGCAGGCCGATCTGGCGCTCAGCGATCAACTGGTCGGCGAGTTGTTCGAACACGATCTGCTGCTGATTTCCACGCCGATGTACAACTTCAGCGTGCCCAGCGGCCTCAAGGCCTGGGTCGATCAAATCGTACGGTTGGGCCTGACGTTCGACCACACCCTGGACAACGGCGTGGCCCAGTACACGCCGCTGCTGCAAGGCAAGAAGGCCCTGATCGTCACCAGTCGCGGGGGTTTCGGCTTCGGCCCCGGTGGCGAACTGGAAGCGTTGAACCATGCCGATCCGTGGTTGCGCACCGCGCTGGGCTTTATCGGCATCAACGACGTCAACGTGGTCGCGGCCGAGGGCGAGGAATCGGCCGAGCGCACCTTCGCGGTATCAGTGGCCGAGGCCGAGCAGCGTTTGCTCGACCTCGCCCGGACGTTCTAAGTGGCCTGGCTGTGCCTGCTGATCGCCGCCGGCTTCGAGGTGACTTTCGCCATGGGCATGAAGTACGCCGAAGGCTTCACCCGCTTGTGGCCGTCGCTGATCACGGTGGTGGCGGCGATTGGCGGGATTTACTTCCTGACGTTGGCGATGCGCGAGTTGCCGGTGAGTATCGCCTATCCGATCTGGACGGCGATCGGCTCGCTGGGCACGGTGTTTCTCGGTTTTGCCCTGCTCGGCGAGAGCCTGACCCTGGTCAAACTGCTGTCGGTGGGGCTGATTGTGGCGGGGGTGGTGGGCCTGAAGTAGGCTGATGGTGCAGTTGTCATCATCAGGGAGGAGGCTTGGCGGGCGTTTTGCACGTCTGGCATCCACTCAGCGACCACAAGGATGTTTGCCCATGTCACAAGGTTCGGCGACACGTTATCCACTGGTGCTGGTGCCGGGCATGCTCGGGTTTATCCGGCTGGTGCTGTATCCGTACTGGTACGGGATCATCAAGGCGTTGCGCCGTGGCGGGGCGACGGTGATTGCGGTGCAGGTATCGCCGCTCAATTCCACCGAGGTGCGTGGCGAGCAGTTGCTGGCGCGCATCGACGAAATTCTGCGCGAGACCGGCGCCGCCAGGGTCAATCTGTTCGGCCACAGCCAGGGCTCGTTGACCGCGCGTTATGCCGCCGCCAAACGACCGGATCTGGTCGCGTCGGTAACGTCCGTGGCCGGGCCCAATCACGGTTCGGAACTGGCCGACTATCTGCAGAAACACTACCCGGCGAACAGCGCCAAGGGCCGCTTGCTTGAGGTGCTGTTGCGTTTTGTCGGCTGGCTGATGGCGTTGCTGGAAACCGGTTACCACGGGCCGAAACTGCCGGTGGACATCCACGCTTCGCATCAATCGCTGACCAGTGAAGGCGTGGCGCTGTTCAATCAGCGTTATCCACAGGGCCTGCCCGAGACATGGGGCGGTCACGGGCCGGAAGAGGTCAATGGCGTGCGGTATTACTCGTGGTCGGGGACGTTGCAACCGGGCAAGACCGATCGCGGCGGCAACCTGTTCGACGGCACCAACCGCAGCTGTCGCTTGTTCGCGAAAACCTTCGTGCGCGAGCCAGGGCAGTGTGACGGGATGGTCGGGCGCTACAGCTCACACCTCGGCACGGTGATTGGCGACGACTATCCGCTGGATCACTTCGACATCGTCAATCAGTCGCTGGGGCTGGTGGGCAAAGGGGCGGATCCGCTGCGGTTGTTTGTCGAGCATGCGGCGCGGCTAAAGGCTGCCGGGGTTTAACCTGCTTTTGTGGCGAGGGAGCTTGCTCCCGCTGGACTGCGCAGCAGGCCCCGGCTTTTAAAAGGGGCCGCTTCGCGCCCCAGCGGGAGCAAGCTCCCTCGCCACAGGAATTTGTCAGGCAACGCTGAGTTTGCGGCCCAGCACGGTGGTCCAGCGTTCGGAAAGAATCACCCCACCCAACGTCAACACCCCACCCACCAGGTGATACAGCGCCAGCTCTTCCTTCAACACCACCGCCGCAATCAGCGCGGTAATCAGCGGCAGCAGGTTAAAGAACAACGTCGTGCGGCTCGGTCCCAGGCGCTGCACCGCCTGCATCCACGCCAGCGGCGCGAGCATCGAGGCTAGCAGGCACGCGTACAGCACCAGCGGAATGTTCTGCGCGGTGAAGCCGGTTTTCGGCGAGGCGGCGTACAGCGGAAACAGCACCACAATCGCCACCAGCACTTGCAGGTACAACAACACCAGCGGCGGCAAACGCAGTTGCCATTTTTTCAGCAAGGTACTGTAGATCGCGTAGGCCAGGGTGGCGATCAGCATCATCGCGTCACCCAGGTTCACCCCGTGTTGCAGCAAGGCGCCGAGGCTGCCGGACGACACCACCACCAGCACGCCGGCGAATGACAGCACCGCGCCGAACAATGCGCCAGCGGTCAGGCGCTGGCCGAGGCTGATGATGGCCATGGCCAGCGACATCAGCGGCATCAGCGATAGAATGATGCCCATGTTGGTCGCCGTGGTCAGGGTCGCGGCGAAGTAGGCGAGGCTTTGATAGACCGCCATCCCGAGCACGCCGAGGATAAAGATCTTGCCCAGGTTCGGGCGGATCTGCGGCCAGTGCGCGATCACCGCTTTGAGCATGAACGGGGTGAACAGCAGCCCGGCCAGCAGCCAGCGGTAGAAACCGATCTCGGCGGGGAAGATCGCCCCGACCGCCAGTTTGTTGATCACGGTATTGCCGGCCCAGATGAAAATCGCCAGCAGGGGAAACGCGTATTGCATGGGGTTAAAACCAGTACGTTGATGAACGCTGATTATCCCTTGTCTGGATGTAGGCCTATACTGCGAAACGGCCAACCTGCCTCTGCAACCGGACAGCATGAACAGTAAACATATCGATCTGCTGGATTTCAGCGAACTGCCGTCGGCGGTGTACTTCCGCTACGCCGATTTCAACACCCATGAATATGCGGCGCCGCACCGCCATCCGTGGGGCACGCTGGAGTACGCGGCCCACGGCGTGCTGCACATGGACGTCGACGGCAGCCGCTTCATGTCGCCGCCGCACTACGCGGTGTGGGTGCCGCCGCAGGTCGAGCACAGTTTCTACAGCCATCAACCGGTCAACTACCGCGCGGTGTGCCTCGATCCGAAGGTCTGCGCCGATCTGCCACCGCGCGCCTGCACCCTGGCGATCAGCGACATCCTCAAGGCAATTCTCAAGGACTTCGCCGCCCGCGACGTGAAGATCCCCGAACTCGACGCTGACCAGCGTCTGGCCCAGGTGTTGGTCGATCAATTGCAACAGGCGCCGGTGCATGAATGTTATCTGCCGTATGCAAGCAATCCCGGGTTGCTGGCGATCCTCGACGCCTTGCAGGCTGATCCGGGCAATAACCTCCCGTTGGCGCACTGGGCGGCGCAAGTGCACGTCAGTGAACGCACGCTGGCCCGGCAGTTCGTGCGCGAACTGGGACTGAGTTTCGGCGAATGGCGTCAGCGCCTGCGTTATCTCGCGGCCATCGAGGCGCTGGAAGGTACCCGCAGCGTGCAGGAAATCGCCTTCGATCTCGGCTACAGCAGCGGCTCGGCGTTCATTGCCATGTTTGCCCGGCAGGCCGGGTGTACGCCGGAACAGTATCGGCGTAGCCACCTGGAAGGCAGGAAGGTGTAACAAGATTTGGCTACACTTCAGCGGAGGCCGCATCCATCGATGCGGCGACAAGGAGAAAACTCCATGAAGATGTTGCGTGTCCCTTTGTTGATGATCGGTCTGCTCCTGTGTTCCCAGGGTTTCGCCGCCACGGCGCAACAGAACAAAATGACCACCTGCAATGCTGACGCTACCGCCAAAAGCCTCAAGGGCGACGAGCGCAAGACTTTCATGAGCACCTGCCTCAAGGCTGCACCGGCCGCCAATGACGGCAAAGTGCTGACCCCTCAGCAGGAAAAAATGAAAACCTGCAACGCCGATGCGAAAACCAAGGCGCTGACCGGCGATGCGCGCAAGACCTTCATGAGTGATTGCCTGAAGAAAAAATAATCAGCAAGGATTGCGGTGAACGGGCCGGCCTCTTCGCGAGCAGGCTCGCTCCCACATTGAAATGCGTACCCCCTGTGGGAGCGAGCCTGCTCGCGAAGGGGCCATTGAGCACGACAATAGCCCCTGCATATCCCTAGTGCTCTCCCCGGATCGCTGGCAGACTGCCAATCCTTTTACGCCGTTCGTTTTGAGGCTGTATGCCAACGTTTTCTGAGCGTCATGTTGTGTTTTGGGTCAGTTGCATCATCATCTGCGGCGGCTTGCTGCTGGCATTGCCGCTGCGCTTGTTGCCCAGCCTGCTGGCTGGTTTGCTGGTGTTCGAGCTGGTCAACATGCTCACCCCGCAACTGCAACGGTTGATCGAAGGTCGGCGTGCGCGCTGGTTGGCGGTGGCGCTGCTGGGCACTTTGGTGGTCAGTGTGTTGGCGCTGATCTTTGCCGGTGCCATCAGTTTCCTGCTGCACGAAGCGGAAAATCCGGGCGCCTCGCTCGACAAATTCATGGGCGTGGTCGATCGCGCGCGTGGCCAACTGCCGCCGTTTCTCGACGCCTACCTGCCGGCCAGCGCAGCGGAATTTCGCGTGGCCATCGGCGAATGGGCGAGCAAGCACCTGTCCGAGCTGCAACTGGTGGGCAAGGACGCGGCGCATATGTTCGTCACCCTGCTGATCGGCATGGTCCTCGGCGCGATCATTGCCCTGCAGCGAGTACCGGATCTGACCAAACGCAAACCGCTGGCCGCCGCCCTGTTCGACCGTCTGCATCTGGTGGTTCAAGCCTTTCGAAACATCGTCTTCGCGCAGATCAAGATTTCCCTGCTGAACACGTTCTTCACCGCGATTTTCCTGGTGGTGGTCTTGCCGCTGTTCGGTATCAAGCTGCCGCTGACCAAGACCCTGATCGTCCTGACCTTTCTGCTCGGCCTGCTGCCGGTGATCGGCAACCTGATGTCGAACACGCTGATCACCATCGTCGGCCTGTCGCTGTCGATCTGGGTGGCGGTGGCGGCGCTGGGCTATCTGATCTTTATCCACAAGCTCGAATACTTCCTCAACGCGCGCATCGTCGGCGGGCAGATCAGTGCCAAGTCGTGGGAATTACTGCTGGCAATGCTGGTGTTCGAAGCCGCGTTCGGCCTGCCGGGAGTGGTGGCGGGGCCGATTTATTACGCGTACCTGAAGAGTGAGTTGAAGCTGGGCGGGATGGTTTGATCCAGAATTTGTAGTGTTTGAGCTGGCCTCTTCGCGAGCAGGATCGCTCCCACATTTTGAGCGCATTCCTTCAGTTGAAATGCGATCCACTGTGGGAGCGAGCCTGCTCGCGAATGGCGCACTGTCGATTCCGGATCAGGCCGTCGCGCCGTAGCGCTTCATCGCCTCGATCGCCAGACCGCTGCCGATGCTGCCAAAGATATTGCCTTCCACATGTCGCGCATTCGGCAGCATCGCCGAAACGCTGTTGCGCAATGCCGGAATGCCGCTAGAACCGCCGGTGAAGAACACCGTATCGACCTGCGCCACCGACACGTTGGCATCGTTCAACAGCTGCGTAACGCTGCCGCGCACGCGTTCAAGCAAGGCGTCGATCGACGATTCGAACAGCGCGCGGCTCAGTTCCACGCTCAGGCCCGGCTCAATCCGATCCAGCGGTACGTGGCGGCTGTCGGCGTGGGTCAGCTGGATCTTGGTTTCTTCGACTTCCATCGCCAGCCAGTGCCCGGCGCGCTGTTCGATCAGCTTGAACAACCGGTCGATGCCGCCGGTGTCCTCGATGTCGTAGCGCATGCTGCCCAGCGCCAGGGTGGATTTTTGCGAGTACACCGAGTTGATGGTGTGCCAGGTCGCCAGGTTCATGTGGTGGCTGGTCGGCATGTAGGCGCCGCTCTTCATCCGGCTGCCGTAGCCGAACAGCGGCATCAGGCCTTGCAGGCTCAGCTGTTTATCGAAATCGGTACCGCCGATGTGCACGCCGCCGGTGGCGAGGATGTCGTCGTGACGGTTGTCCATGCCGCGGCGCTCGGGCGACAGGCGCACCAGCGAGAAGTCCGAGGTACCACCGCCGATGTCGACGATCAGCACCAGCTCTTCTTTTTCGATGGTCGACTCGTAGTCGAATGCCGCGGCGATCGGTTCGTACTGGAACGACACGTCCTTGAAGCCGAGCTTGCGCGCCACTTCGACCAGGGTGTCTTCGGCTTCCTGGTCAGCCAGCGGGTCGTCATCGACGAAAAACACCGGACGCCCCAGCACCACTTGTTCGAACTCGCGACCGGCGGCCGTTTCGGCACGGCTCTTGAGCTGGCCGATGAACAGCCCCAACAGATCCTTGAACGGCATCGCCGTGCCGAGGACGCTGGTGTCGTGCTTGATCAGCTTGGAACCCAGCAGGCTCTTGAGCGAGCGCATCAGCCGGCCTTCGTAGCCTTCCAGGTATTCGTGCAGGGCCAGACGACCGTAAACCGGACGGCGCTCTTCGATGTTGAAGAAGACCACCGACGGCAGGGTGATCTTGTCGTCTTCCAGCGCGATCATCGTTTCCATGCCGGGGCGCAGCCAGCCGACGGTGGAGTTGGAGGTGCCGAAGTCGATGCCGCAGGCACGGGCTGGAGAGGCGTTGTTCATGTCTTTCGGGTTCCGGTCAAAAAACGGCCGCGCAGTGTATGTCAGTGCGCGGCAGATTCGAAGGCCGGTCATCTGCTATTTCACGACTAAGCTTCTTGAAAGTCGCAGCTTCGCCCCAAACTTGCTGGCATGGGCCGGCAGACATACCGGCGGTCGCAAGAACCGTCGTCCACTGCCGATAAACTTCTGCTGCGCCACCCGGTCACAAAGTTGAGATCGGTCAACCCGGCACGCGCGAATGAGCGCATGCTGGCCTCGGCGCGAAATCGATAACGGATGGTGATTCCTTCGATGGACTTCAAAGACTATTACAAGATACTCGGCGTGGAGCCGACAGCGGATGACAAGGCGATCAAGGCTGCCTATCGCAAGCTGGCGCGCAAATACCACCCCGATGTCAGCAAGGAAAAAGACGCCGAGGCCAAGTTCAAGGACGCCTCGGAAGCCTATGAAGCGCTGAAAAGCGCCGACAAACGCGCCGAATATGACGAGCTGCGCCGTTATGGCCAGCACGGTCAGCCGTTCCAGGGCCCGCCGGGCTGGCAGAGCCGTGGCGGTTTTGGCGGCGGCGGTGGCGACACCGGCGACTTTTCGGACTTCTTCAGTTCGATCTTCGGCAATCGCGGCGCCGGTTTCGGTGGCGACGGTCGGCAACAACGCAGTGCAGGGCGCCGAGGGCAAGACGTGGAAATGGAACTGCCGGTCTTCCTTGAGGAGACCCTGTCGGACGAGTCGAAGAAGGTCAGCTTTCAGGTCCCGCAATACAACGCCAACGGTCAGCACGTCAGCAATACCAGCAAGAGCCTGAACGTAAAGATCCCGGCGGGCGTCACCGACGGCGAGCGCATCCGCCTCAAAGGCCAGGGCGCACCGGGCATCGGTGGCGGGGCCAATGGCGATCTGTACCTGACCATTCGCTTTGCGCCGCACCCGAAATTCGATGTCGAAGGCGAAAACCTGATCATCACCTTGCCATTGGCACCGTGGGAGCTGGCGCTGGGCACCGAGGTGGCCGTGCCGACCCTGACCGGCAAGATCAACCTCAAGGTTCCGGCCGGCAGCCAGAATGGCCAGCGCATGCGCGCCAAGGGTCATGGCTTGAAAAACAAGGCCGGTGAGCGCGGTTATCTGTTCGTGCAGCTCAAGGCCGTGATGCCGAAAACCTCCGACGACGAGGTCAAGGCGCTGTGGCAGGAACTGGCGAAAAAAGCCGCGTTCAACCCGCGCGAGAACTTCTGAATCCGACGACGGAGTAGCCCATCATGAGCAGCCCCCTGATCGTTCAACTGGACATGGCAGAATTCTGTGAGGCGGCCGATCTGTCGGACGTCTACGTGATCGAAATCGTCGAACACGGCATCCTCGAACCTCAGGGCGCGCAGCCCCGGGAATGGCGGTTCACCGACTACGAGCTGAGCCTGGCCAAGCGCGCCGCGAAGTTGCGGCGCGAGCTGGAGCTGGAGTGGGAGGGCGTCGCCCTGGCACTGAATCTTTTGGAGGAAGTGCACGAGTTGCGGGCGGAGAACCGGATGCTCCGGCAGCGCTTGGGGCGCTTGGTGGTCGAATAGGTTTTCAGTGGTATGGGCCGGCCTCATCGCTGGCAAGCCAGCTCCCACAAGGAACTATGTCGTACACAAAGTTTGTATTCGACGCCGGACCTGTGGGAGCTGGCTTGCCAGCGATGAATTCAGCGCAGATTTTTCTGCTTAAACCTTTCTCGGCAATACCACACTGAACAACGTCCCGTCAGCCTCGCTCGAGCTGACATCGATCGTCCCGCCATGAGCGGTCACCACTTCCTTGACGATAAACAGACCCAACCCGAGGCTGGTCGACGGCTGCCCGAGTTCTTCGTCGGCGCTGCGCACCAGCGGGTCGAAAATCGTACCGATCGCCTCTTCGGAAATCGGTGTGCCGTAGTTGTGCACCGACAGGCACACGTGGTCGCCCTCGCCACGCAGATCGAGGGTCACGTCGCGCTGGCTGGTGCCGTGCTGCAAGGCGTTGCCGATCAGGTTTTGCAATAACTGGTCGATTCGCCCGGCGTCCCACACCCCGCGGGTGTCGCCGTGCACCGTGAGCTTGGGATCGGATAGCGGATTACCGGCGCAGGCTTCGGCGATCGCCGCTCGCGCCGCAACGGCCAGATCCATCGGTGCAGGCTCGATCGGCAAGCTACGGCCCAGGCGACTGCGCACCAGTTCCAGCAGATCGCTGACCATCGTCGCCATGTGCCGCGCGCCACGCTTGATGTGCTGGGCGCAGGCCAGGGCATCGCCTTCAAGGCTGGATTTGCGCAGCAGCAGTTCGGTGGACATGCTCACCGCCTGCAGCGGCGCACGCAGGTCATGGCCGAGGATGGCGAGGAAAATGTCCCGCGAGCGATTGACCTGCTCGGCGTAGGCCGCGGTGGATTCGGCGAGGGCTTCGTCGATGGCTTCGTTGAAACGGATCATGTCCTGAAAATAGGTCATGTCCGGCGATTCAAGGCTGTTGACCCACAGGCGGATCACGCAGGCACGCAAATGGCGGAATTCACTGGTCATCTGCACCAGGTCAAAACCGACGGTGTGGCGCAGTTCGCCATGGCTGGCGCCGGCCTCGTCCAGGCTCGGGGTCTTTTCCGGGCCTTCGCCCTTGGCTTTGGCAGCCTGTTCGGCGGGGCTTTGCGGCTTGTTCATGTCGCGGGCGGCGGCCCGCAGAATCTCGCTGGCGTGATCGCGCAGCGCAGTGGAATCCAGATAGTCGGCGGCCGGCGTGATGGTCGCGGCGAACTGTTCCCACTCATCGACGATAGGGTCGATATTGGCCACGATGAACTCGGAAAGACGCATGGGCAGTTCCTGAAAAAAGGCGGAGCGAATCGAATATTAGCCCCTTTGGCGGGAAATACACGACCGTTTGCACATCGGTTTTCCTGCCCCATGAAAAAGGCCCCCGGCCCGTGCGCAAGACGCGGGTCGGGGGCCTTTTGTCGTGTGTCAGAACAGGAAGTAACGCTGAGCCATCGGCAAGGTTTCCGCCGGCTCACACCAGAGCAGCACGCCGTCGGCCTTGACCTGATAGGTCTGCGGATCGACGTCGATGTTCGGCAGGTAATCGTTGTGGATCAGGTCGGTTTTCTGCACGTCGCGGCAGCCTTTGACCACGCCGATTTTCTTCTTCAGGCCCAATGCCTCGGGCAACCCCGCCTCCTGCGCGGCCTGACTGATGAACGTCAGGCTGGTGGCGTGCAGCGAGCCGCCGTAACTGGCGAACATCGGGCGGTAGTGCACCGGTTGCGGGGTTGGAATCGACGCGTTGGCGTCGCCCATCAGACTGGCGGCGATGGCGCCGCCCTTGAGGATCAGCGTCGGTTTCACACCGAAAAACGCCGGACGCCAGAGCACCAGGTCGGCCCATTTGCCGACTTCGATCGACCCCACTTCATGGCTGATGCCATGGGTGATCGCCGGGTTGATCGTGTACTTGGCGATGTAGCGCTTGGCGCGGAAGTTGTCGTTGCCTGCGCCGTCCTGGGTCAGCGGGCCGCGCTGCTTTTTCATCTTGTCGGCGGTCTGCCAGGTGCGCGTGATGACTTCGCCGACACGGCCCATGGCCTGGCTGTCCGAGCTGATCATCGAGAACGCGCCGAGGTCGTGGAGGATGTCTTCGGCGGCAATCGTCTCGCGGCGGATACGGCTTTCGGCGAACGCCACGTCCTCGGCAATGCTCGGGTCGAGGTGGTGGCAGACCATCAGCATGTCGAGGTGTTCGTCGATGGTGTTGCGGGTGAACGGTCGGGTCGGGTTGGTCGAGCTCGGCAGCACGTTAGGGAAACCGCAGGCCTTGATGATGTCCGGCGCATGGCCGCCGCCGGCACCTTCGGTGTGATAGGTGTGGATAGTGCGACCCTTGAACGCGCCGAGGGTGGTTTCGACGAAACCCGATTCGTTGAGGGTGTCGGTGTGGATCGCCACCTGCACGTCATACTGGTCGGCGACGCTCAGGCAGTTGTCGATGCTCGCCGGGGTGGTTCCCCAGTCCTCGTGCAGCTTGAGGCCGATAGCCCCGGCCTTGACCTGCTCGATCAGCGGCTCCGGCAGGCTGGCGTTGCCCTTGCCGGTGAGGCCGATGTTCATCGGGAACGCGTCGGCGGCCTGCAGCATCCGCGCCAGGTGCCACGGCCCGGAGGTGCAGGTGGTGGCGTTGGTGCCGGTGGCAGGCCCGGTGCCGCCGCCAATCATGGTGGTGACGCCGCTCATCAGCGCTTCTTCGATCTGCTGCGGGCAGATGAAGTGAATGTGCGTGTCGATGCCGCCGGCGGTGAGGATCATGCCTTCGCCGGCGATCACTTCGGTGCTGGCGCCGATGGCGATGGTCACGTTGGGCTGTACGTCCGGGTTACCGGCCTTGCCGATCGCGGCGATGCGCCCGTCCTTGAGGCCGACGTCGGCTTTGACGATACCCCAGTGGTCGATAATCAGCGCATTGGTGATCAGCGTGTCGACCACTTCGGCGGCGAGCAGCTGGCTCTGGCCCTGACCGTCGCGGATCACTTTGCCGCCGCCGAATTTGACTTCTTCGCCGTAGGTGGTGAAGTCCTTTTCGACTTCGATCCACAACTCGGTGTCCGCCAGGCGCACCTTGTCGCCGACGGTGGGGCCGAACATGTCGGCGTAGGCTTGACGCGAGATCTTCATGTGTTCGCCTTGGAATTCAATTGGTTTTGAGATCGTTCGCTGCGCTCACTTTCGCGAGCAGGCTCGCTCCCACAGGGGATCGGATTCCAGCTGGAGGAACTCGGTTTAATGTGGGAGCGGGCTTGCTCGCGAAGGGGCCAGAGCAGACACCGCATTACTTAGAGATCACCCATGACCCGCCCGGCAAAGCCGAACACCCGCCGATGCCCGGCGTACTCCACCAGCTCGACCTCGCGGCTCTGCCCCGGTTCGAAGCGCACCGCGGTGCCGGCCGGGATATTCAGGCGCATGCCACGGCTGGCCGCGCGATCAAAGGTCAGCGCGTCGTTGGTTTCGAAAAAGTGATAGTGCGAACCGACCTGAATCGGTCGGTCGCCGCTGTTGGCTACTTTCAGGCTGAGGGTGCGGCGGCCGACATTCAGTTCGATGTCGCCGGGCTGGATCTGGTACTGGCCGGGAATCATGGCCGGGCTCCTTGCAGAATCTTGTAGTAGAGGGCGGTCGGGCGATACGTGCCGTGCGGGTCGCAGGCGTAGTCGGGAATTTCGCCGGCGCGGGTGTAACCCAGGGCCTTGTAGAAATCTTCGGCGGGGGAGCCGGCCTCGGTGTCGAGGTAGAGCATGCCGCGCTTGTGCTTGGCCGCTTCGAGCTCCAGCGCATTCATCAACTGCTGGCCGAGGCCACGGCGGCGCGCCTGTTCACGCACCAGCAGCTTCTGCACTTCGGCGCGATTGAGGCCGTTGGCCTTCTGGCACAGACCCAACTGCACGCTGGCCTGCACCTCTTCATCCTTGACCACCACCCAGAGCAACACGCTGCCCTTGTTCACTTGTTGCTGCACTTCATCGAAATAGGCGCGGGCCTGCGCGGCATCGAGGTCGGCCATGAAACCGACGCTGGCGCCATAACCCACGGCGTCGAGCAGCAGATCAATCAGGCCCTGACGATAGTGCGCAAAACTTTCCGCATTGACGCGTCGCAGTTGGGCGGGGTTCATCGCGTATCACTCCTTGTTGGCGACCGGCGGCTGGGCGCCAGGATTGAGGGTCAGTTGCATGAAGGTCAGATCGAGCCAGCGACCGAACTTGGTGCCGACTTGTGGCATTTGTCCGGTGATGCTGAAACCGGCGCGCTCATGCAGACGAATGGAAGCGGAATTGCCACTTTCGATGGCGGCGACCATCACGTGCTTGTCGCAGGCTTTGGCCCGCTCGATCAGCACACTCATCAATTGCGGGCCAAGGCCATTGCCGCGCTGGTCGCTACGGACGTAGACCGAGTGCTCGACGGTATGGCGGAAACCGTCGAACGGCCGCCAGTCGCCAAAGGAAGCGTAGCCGAGCACAACGTTGTCGGCGTCGACGATCACCAGAATCGGGTAGGCCTGGGCCTGACGGGCGCTGAACCACGCCTGGCGGTTGCCGAGGTCGACCGCCGATTCGTTCCAGATCGCCGTGGTGTTGAGCACCGCGTCGTTGTAGATGTCGCGGATTGCAGGGAGGTCGGCGTGCAGGGCATCGCGAATGGTGTAGGTCATGGCGCGGCCTCAGACGATCGGTTGGTGGACGGTGACCAGTTTGGTGCCGTCGGGAAACGTCGCTTCGACCTGGATCTCCGGGATCATTTCCGGGATGCCTTCCATCACCTGCTCGCGGCTGAGCAGGGTGGTGCCGAAGTGCATCAGCTCGGCCACGGTCTGGCCATCACGGGCGCCTTCGAGCAGGGCGGCGGAGATATAGGCCATGGCTTCCGGGTAGTTGAGCTTCACGCCACGGGCCAGTCGGCGTTCGGCGACGAGGCCGGCGGTGAAGATCAACAGCTTGTCTTTTTCGCGTGGGGTCAGGTCCATTGCGGGTATCCATCAGGGCAGATTGAAAAGGGTCGGGACTGTTGGCACAGATCCCTGTGGGAGCGAGCCTGCTCGCGAAGGCGCCGGCACATTCAATATTTGAGGTGACGGATAAATCGCTTTCGCGAGCAGGCTCGCTCCCACATTGGAGTGCATTTCAGGTATTCCAGATTCGTGGTGGCTGGGCCTCGCGGCCGAGCAGGGCCGGGCGCAGCAGGCGCCACAGGTCGATCAGCCAGGCGCGGGCCAGCAGTGCCTCGCTCGCCAGGCAACGGGCAACCAACAGCCCCGGCAACTGGGTCAGATCACCGCGCACTGCATGCCCCAGCGAGCGGCAACGCTCCAGCAACTCGGCATCAATTTCACCGGTGACCAACAGCGTCGCAAACACCGGATTGCCATCCAGACCGATCGGCGAATCCAGCAAACCGTCATTGCCGGTGATCCTCTGACGCTCGTGCCAGAGCAATCGCCCGTCGCGGCGGATGTCCAGATGCGCTTGAAAGTGTCCGAGGTCGAAGCGCTCGCCACTGGCCGGTCGGCCCAGCGCCACCACGTCCCAGTAGAACAGCCGCGCATCGCCCTCAAGCTCGATCGAGGTGCTGAGTTCGGCCTGAGCGGCGCTGTAGACGATGGTTTCCTGCGGCAACCATTCCAGCGTCGCACCGGCAGCGACTTTCAGGTCAAGCTGCTGATACGCCGGCCCCGCTGCGCGATACCACTTGGCCGCGCCGGGGCTGGTGATCTGCGCCCAGGCGTCTGCTTCGACGCGGGCGCTGATGTTCAGCCGGTCACCGCCGGCGATCCCTCCGGGCGGATGGACGATGATGTGCTGGCAGACCTCGGGGCCTTCGGCATACAGGTGCTTTTGCACGCGCAACGGGCCAAGGTGCCGGCGCTGAACCGGGCGCGTGCAGTCGCCGAAGCGGGCGTAGGCCAGCTCCAGCTCGGCGTGCCAGCTCGGGGTAAACAGGGCAGTGGAAAGCGCTAAGTTCATGGTTTGTAATTATCGTTAGGAAGCTACAGATTAAATTGTTACCAGACCTCGTACACCCTCGGCCTCCATATTTTCACCGCGACCCTGCTGCACGATCTCGCCCCGGGACATCACCAGGTACTGATCGGCCAGCTCCGCAGCGAAATCGTAGAACTGCTCAACCAGCAAAATCGCCATGTCGCCCCGCGCCGCGAGCTTCTTGATCACCGCGCCGATCTCCTTGATCACCGAGGGCTGGATGCCTTCGGTGGGCTCGTCGAGGATCAGCAAACGCGGACGACTGGCCAGGGCGCGACCGATAGCCAGCTGCTGTTGCTGACCGCCGGACAGGTCGCCGCCGCGGCGCTGCTTCATTTGTAGCAGCACCGGGAACAATTCGTAGATGAAACCTGGTACTTCTTTCGCTTCGCTGCCGGGAAACCGTGACAGGCCCATCAGCAGATTCTCCTCTACGGTGAGCCGGCCGAAGATTTCCCGGCCCTGTGGCACATAGGCGATCCCGGCGTGTACACGCTGGTGCGGCTTGAACGTGGTTATGGGTTGGCCTTCCCAGTTCACCACACCTTCCTTGGCCGGCAACAGGCCCATCAGGCATTTGAGCAGGGTGGTCTTGCCCACGCCGTTGCGCCCGAGCAGGCAGGTGACTTCGCCGACTTTTACGTCGAATGAGAGGCCACGGAGGATGTGGCTACCGCCGTAGTACTGGTGCAGCTTGTCGACTTGCAGCATGTTCAAATTCCTTCTGTTGCACACAGAACCCTGTGGGAGCGAGCCTGCTCGCGAATGCGGCGTCACATTCAGCATTTTCAGCGCCTGATGCACCGCTTTCGCGAGCAGGCTCGCTCCCACAGGTTTTGCATTCGCAAAATTCAGCGGCCGAGATAGACCTCGATCACCCGCTCGTTTTCCTGCACCTGCTCCAGCGACCCTTCGGCCAGCACGCTGCCCTGATGCAGCACCGTCACATGATCGGCAATCGAGCCGACGAAGCCCATGTCGTGCTCCACCACCATCAGCGAATGCTTGCCGGCCAGCGACTTGAACAGCTCGGCGGTGAATTCGGTTTCGGCATCGGTCATGCCCGCCACCGGCTCGTCGAGCAGCAGCAGTTGCGGGTCCTGCATCAGCAACATGCCGATTTCCAGAAACTGTTTCTGCCCGTGGGACAGCAAGCCCGCCGGGCGATTGACCGAGGTGGTCAGGCGAATGGTGTCGAGCACTTCGCTGATCCGGTCTTTCTGCTCGCCGCTCAAGCGTGCGCGCAAACTGGCCCACACCGACTTGTCGGTTTTCTGCGCCAGTTCCAGGTTCTCGAACACGCTCAGCGCTTCGAACACTGTGGGTTTCTGGAACTTGCGACCGATGCCGGCCTGGGCAATCTGTACTTCGCTCATCTGCGTCAGATCCAGGGTTTCGCCGAACCAGGCCTTGCCGTGGCTGGGGCGGGTCTTGCCGGTGATCACATCCATCAGCGTGGTCTTGCCCGCGCCGTTGGGGCCGATGATGCAGCGCAGTTCGCCGACGCCGATGTACAGGTTCAGATTGTTCAGCGCGCGAAAGCCGTCGAAGCTGACGCTGATGTCTTCCAGGGTCAGGATCGTGCCGTGGCGGGTGTCGAGGCCCGGGCCGACGCGTTGGCCGAGGCCGATCGAGTCACGGCTGGTGCCTTCGTCCTTGTTCGGTTCCACGGGGAAAAACGCCGGCTCGAGCATGAATTCAGCACTCGCAGTGACTCTCATTGTTCACCTCGTTTCTTCAGCAGGCCGATCACGCCTTTGGGCAAATACAACGTCACGACGATGAACAGCGCGCCGAGGAAGAACAGCCAGTATTCGGGGAAAGCCACGGTGAACCAGCTCTTCATGCCGTTGACCACACCGGCGCCGAGCAGCGGCCCGATCAGCGTGCCGCGACCGCCGAGGGCGACCCATACCGCCGCCTCGATCGAGTTGGTCGGCGACATTTCGCTGGGGTTGATGATGCCGACCTGCGGCACGTACAGGGCCCCGGCCAGACCGCACAGCACCGCGCTCAAGACCCAGACGAACAGTTTGAAACCGCGCGGGTCGTAGCCGCAGAACATCAGGCGGTTTTCTGCATCGCGCAGCGCGGTCAGCACCCGGCCGAACTTGCTCTGTGCAAGACGCCAGCCGATGAACAGACTTGCCACCAGCAACAAAACCGTCGCCAGAAACAGCACCGCGCGAGTGCCGGGTTCAGTGATGCCGAAACCGAGAATCGTGCGGAAATTGGTGAAGCCGTTGTTGCCGCCGAAGCCGGTCTCGTTGCGGAAAAACAGGAGCATCCCGGCGAAGGTCAGGGCCTGGGTCATGATCGAGAAATACACACCCTTGATCCGCGAGCGGAAGGCGAAGAAGCCGAACACCAGCGCCAGCAGACCCGGTGCCAGCACCACCAGACACATCGACCAGATAAAGCTGCTGGTGCCGCTCCAGTACCACGGCAGGTCGGTCCACGACAGAAAAGTCATGAACGCCGGCAAACCATCACCGGCGGCCTGACGCATCAGGTACATGCCCATCGCATAACCGCCGAGGGCGAAGAACAGGCCGTGGCCCAGCGACAGCAGCCCGGCGTAGCCCCAGACCAGATCCAGCGCCAGAGCGACGATGGCGTAGCAGAGGATTTTGCCGACCAGCGTCAGGGTGTAGGCCGAGACATGCAGCGCGCTGTCTGCCGGCAACAGCGAGAGCAACGGTAGAGCGATCAGCAGCGCGAGGATCACCGCGCCGATGGCGAGGGTGACTTTCGGGCCGGCCTTTTGCGTGGCCGTGACAAGTAGAGGCTGGTTCATCAGTCGATCACCCGTCCTTTCAGTGCGAAGAGGCCTTGCGGACGTTTCTGGATGAACAGAATGATCAGCGCGAGGATCAGGATCTTGCCGAGTACCGCACCGATCTGCGGTTCGAGAATCTTGTTGGCGATGCCCAGGCCGAACGCGGCGAGCACGCTGCCGGCGAGTTGGCCGACGCCACCGAGCACCACCACCAGGAACGAGTCGATGATGTAGCTCTGGCCGAGGTCCGGGCCGACGTTGCCGATCTGGCTCAGCGCCACGCCACCGAGGCCGGCGATGCCCGAACCGAGGCCGAAGGCGAGCATGTCGACGCGGCCGGTGGGCACGCCGCAGCAGGCGGCCATGTTGCGGTTCTGCGTGACCGCGCGGACATTGAGGCCGAGGCGGGTCTTGTTCAGCAGTAGCCAGGTCAGCACCACCACGAACAAGGCGAAAGCGATGATCACGATGCGGTTGTACGGCAGCACCAGATTCGGCAGCACCTGAATCCCGCCGGACAGCCACGCCGGGTTCGCTACTTCAACGTTCTGCGCGCCGAACAGCAGGCGCACCAACTGGATCAGCATCAGGCTGATGCCCCAGGTGGCGAGCAGGGTTTCCAGCGGGCGGCCGTAGAGATGACGAATCACCGTGCGTTCCAGCGCCATGCCGATCGCCGCTGTGACAAAGAACGCCACCGGCAGTGCGATCAGCGGATAGAACTCGATGGCTTGCGGGGCGTAGCGCTGGAACATCAGCTGCACCACGTAGGTCGAGTAGGCGCCAAGCATCAGCATCTCGCCATGAGCCATGTTGATCACCCCGAGCAGGCCGAAGGTGATCGCCAGCCCGAGGGCCGCGAGCAGCAGGATCGAGCCGAGGGACATGCCGCTGAACGCCTGACCCAACACTTCGCCGATCAGCAGTTTGCGCTTGACCTGAGCCAGACTGGTTTCGGCGGCGGTGCGCACCCCGGCATCGCTTTCCACGCCGGGTTCGAGCAGGCCTTCGAGGCGGGTGCGGGCCAGCGGATCGCCGGTTTCGCCGAGCAGGCGCACGGCGGCCAGACGCACCGCCGGATCGCTGTCGACCAGCTGCAGATTGGCCAGCGCCAGGCTCAGGGCGGCGTGGACGTTCTCGTCTTTTTCGCCAGCCAGTTGCTGGTCGAGGAATTTCAGCTGCGCGGGTTTCGCGCTTTTCTGCAATTGCTGCGCGGCAGTCAGACGGGTTTTGGCGTCGGCGGCGAGCAATTGGTGGCTGGCCAACGCGGTGTCGATCAGACCCCGCAGGCGGTTGTTCAGGCGCAGGGTTTTCGGCTGGCCGTCGAGGGTCAATTCGCCTTGTTGCAGGGCGTTGATCAGCTCGACACGCGCCGGCTCGGGCTGCGCGGCCCAGGCTTCCAGCAGTTTGGCTTGCTGCACGGGATTGGCGGCGACGAAGTCTTCGGCGTCGCTGGCGTGGCCGGCCATCGGCACCAACAGTGCGAGGGCGAGGATGAGACGGTAAAGGGCGGTGGGCATGGTAAGTCGCCTTGACACGGACATTGTGGGAGCTGGCTTGCCAGCGATGCAGGCGACTCGGTGTGCCTGCTGCACTGAGGTGATGCCATCGCTGGCAAGCCAGCTCCCACAGGGAATTGCGTCGGGCCGGACGATTTCGTCAGGCCCGACACCCAATGGCTCAGTTGCTCTTCACCGCATAATCCGGCTTCTTGTCGTTGCCATCGATAAACGGACTCCACGGCTGCGCGCGGATCGGGCCTTCGGTCTGCCACACGACGTTGAACTGACCGTCGTTCTGGATCTCGCCGATCATCACCGGTTTGTGCAGGTGGTGGTTGGTCTTGTCCATGGTCAGGGTGTAACCGGACGGCGCGGCGAAGGTCTGGCCGGCCAGCGCTTCGCGAACTTTGTCGACGTCGGTGGACTTGGCTTTTTCCGCTGCCTGCGCCCACATGTGGATGCCGACGTAAGTAGCTTCCATCGGGTCGTTGGTCACCGCTTTGTCGGCGCCCGGCAGGTTGTGTTTCTTCGCGTAAGCCTTCCAGTCAGCGACGAACTTCTTGTTCACCGGGTTCTCCACGGACTCGAAGTAGTTCCACGCCGCAAGGTTGCCCACCAGCGGTTTGGTGTCGATGCCGCGCAGCTCTTCTTCACCCACCGAGAACGCCACCACCGGTACGTCGGTAGCCTTCAGGCCCTGATTGGCCAGCTCTTTGTAGAACGGCACGTTGGAGTCGCCGTTGACCGTGGAGATCACCGCAGTCTTGCCGCCGGCGGAGAATTTCTTGATGTTGGCGACGATGGTTTGATAGTCGCTGTGACCGAACGGGGTGTAGACCTCTTCGATGTCCTTGTCGGCCACGCCTTTGGAATGCAGGAACGAGCGCAGGATCTTGTTGGTGGTGCGCGGGTAGACGTAGTCGGTGCCGAGCAGGAAGAAACGCTTGGCGCTGCCGCCTTCTTCGCTCATCAGGTATTCCACCGCCGGAATCGCCTGTTGGTTCGGTGCGGCGCCGGTGTAGAAGACGTTCGGCGACATCTCTTCGCCTTCGTACTGCACCGGGTAGAACAGCAGGCCGTTGAGTTCTTCGAACACCGGCAGCACCGATTTACGCGACACCGATGTCCAGCAACCGAACACCACGGCGACCTTGTCCTGGGTCAGCAACTGCCGGCCTTTTTCGGCAAACAGTGGCCAGTTGGATGCCGGGTCGACTACCACCGGTTCGAGCATCTTGCCGTTCACGCCGCCCTTGGCGTTGATCTCGTCGATGGTCATCAGCGCCATGTCTTTGAGCGATGTTTCGGAGATCGCCATGGTCCCGGACAACGAATGCAGAATCCCCACCTTGATGGTCTCGGCGGCCTGGACAGTCCAGGTCATGCCCATCGCGGCAATGGATGCCGTGAGTGTGAAAGCCTTGATCAAACTGCGACGCTTCATTGTGCGATCTCCATGAACGTTAAAGTTTTTTATGGTTGGCAGATGCGGACGACTGAAGGTGTGTTTTGCAAGGGCTGTGCCCGGTCGGGATCGGGCAGGAAAATGTCGGTTTAGAGCGGTTGCGCGCGGGCGGGGTGCACCATGAAGGAACGAGTCGCGTGTGACGGTGCATTCGTGTGCGCCAGATTAGGGCGCCGATTTCGCAAACAGTGCCATTCACTGTGGGAGCGGGCTTGCTCGCGAATGCGGTGGGTCATTCAAAAATGAAGTTGGCTGGCACGGCCTCTTCGCGAGCAGGCTCGCTCCCACAGTTTTTTATGTTTGTTGTGTCAGCGGCGGCGCATCAGGCCGATGAAGAACAGACCGCCGATAGCCGCGGTGGCAACGCCGATGGGCAGGTCTTCCGGCGCGATCAGAGTTCGCGCGGCAACATCGACCCACACCAGAAACAGGCTGCCGAGCAGTACGCAGGCCGGTAGCAGTCGGCGGTGTTCGGCACCGACCAGACGCCGGGCAATGTGCGGCACCATCAGCCCGACAAAACCGATCGAGCCGCTGATCGACACCAGCACCCCGGTCATCAAGGACGCGATCACAAACACCCGCAGGCGCACCGCACGGGCATTCAGACCGAGGGTGACGGCGGTCTGTTCGCCGGCCATCAAGGCGTTCAACGGTCGGGCCATACCCAGCAGCAAACCGAGGCCGAGCAACACGCTCAGGGCCGGCACCGTCAGCAACTCCCAACGCGCGAGGCCGAGGCCGCCGAGCATCCAGAACATCACCGCCGAGCTGGCGCGATGGTCGCCCATGAACAGCAGCAGATTGGCGATCGCCATCATCACGAACGACACCGCTACGCCGCACAGCAGCAAGCGGTCGCTGTCGAGCCGACCCTGACGGTTGGCAATCCCCAGCACCAGAAACATGCTCAGCAAGGCGCCGATGAATGCGGCAATCGGCAAGGTCAGCAGGCCGACGACTTCACCGATGTGCAGCACCACGATCACTGCGCCGAGTGTCGCGCCGGAGGTGACGCCGAGCAGGTGCGGATCGGCAAGAGGATTGCGCGTCACCGCTTGCAGCACCGCGCCAATCAACGCCAACCCGGCACCGACCAACGCCCCGAGCAACATGCGCGGCACACGGATCAGCCAGACAATGTGCTCCTGCCCGGCGCTCCAGCTCACCTCGCCGAAACCGAAGGTCTTGTGCAGCAGAATCCGCCAAACCACCTCCACCGGCACCCGCGCCGGACCAAAACCGAGCGAGACCACGCACGACACCAGCAACACGGTGCCGAGGGCGATCAGCAACAAGGCGTAGCGACGGTCGATCATTCGCCGTGGAATCCTTTGGCCAGGGTTTCCACCGCCAGCACGTTATCGATCCCCGGCGTGGCCTGCACGTAAGGGATGACGATGAAGCGCTGGTTCTTGATCGCATCGACCGATTGCAGCGCCGGGTTCTTCAGCAGAAATTCGATCTTCTGTTCAGCGGTGATTTCGCTGTAGTCGACGATCACGATCACCTGCGGATTGCGTTCGACCACGGTCTCCCAGTTGACCCTCGTCCAGCTCGCGTCGACGTCGTCGAGAATGTTGCGCCCGCCTGCAGCATCAATCAGCGCCTGCGGCATGCCGAGACGCCCGGAAGTCATGGCGCGGTCTTCGCCGCTGTCGTAGAGAAACACGCGCGGCTTGTCGGCGGGCAGGTCTTTGCGGATCTCGGCGACCTGATTCTGCATGTCGGCAATCAGTGCGTTGGCGCGATCCTGCACGTCGAAAATTTTCCCGAGGTTGCGCAGGTCGTTGTAGGTGTCGTCCAGTGTCGCCGCCGGGCGCTTCATCACGAAGGCGCAGGATTCGGTCAGCTCATACACGTTGATGCCCAGCGGTTGCAGGGTCTGCGGCGTGAGGTCGCCACCGACGCGCATGCCGTAATCCCAGCCGGCAAAGAAAAAATCGACGTTGGCGTTGAGCAGGGTTTCCACCGATGGATATTTCGCAGCCAGCTCCGGCAAGCCGTCGAGCAGCGACTGCATCTCGGGCGTCACCGACTTCCAGCCACTGACTCCGCTGTAACCGGTCATGCGCGATTTGAGGCCGAGGGCGAGCATCATCTGGGTCATGTTGATGTCGTGGCTGACCGCGTGCTTCGGCGCTTCGTTGAAGGTCACTTCGCGGTTGCAGCTATGGATGGTCAACGGGTATTTCGTGGCTTCGGCGAAGGCCTGGGCACTGCCCAACAAAAGAGCGACACAAAGCAGGGAACGCACAGTCATGGTCGGGTTATCCAGGTGATTCGCGGGTAGCCGTGAAGAGGGTGGGAATCGATCAACGCCTCGACGCCGAACACGTCGCGCAGCAGCTCGGTGGTGAGTACCTGTTGCGGCGTGCCGCTGGCGACGATCCGCCCGTGATTGATCACGTACAGTCGGTCACAGAACGCGGCGGCCAGGTTCAGGTCGTGAATGCTGGCGAGGGTGCCGATCTGCAGACGTTTGACCAGTTGCAGCAGTTCGAGCTGATAACGCGGGTCGAGGTGGTTGGTCGGCTCGTCGAGGATCAGCAGTTGCGGTTGCTGAGTCAGGGCGC
Source organism: Pseudomonas sp. lyk4-TYG-107 (assembly GCF_030209055.1). NCBI lineage: Bacteria > Pseudomonadati > Pseudomonadota > Gammaproteobacteria > Pseudomonadales > Pseudomonadaceae > Pseudomonas > Pseudomonas sp. lyk4-TYG-107. The sequence continues at coordinate 120,333 of NZ_JARVST010000025.1, read as the reverse complement.
GGGCAAGGATCACCCGCTGCTTCTCACCGCCGGACAGGGTGGCGAACGCATGGTCTTCGAAGCCGTCGAGGCCGACGGATTTGAGCGCTTGCGTCGCCAGATTGCGATCTTCCAGCGTGTCGCCATCGAACAGGCCTTTGTGCGGCGTGCGGCCCATGGCGACCACTTCTTCGACGGTCAGGCCAAAGGCGTCGGGGAATTCCTGCAGGACCACGGCGATGCGTTTCGCGCACCAGCGCGAGGATTGCTTCCATACGTTGTGATGATCGAGTCTGACCTCGCCGCTCTCCGGCTGGCTGAAGCGATAGGCGCAGCGCAGCAGGCTGGTCTTGCCGCTGCCGTTGGGGCCGATCAGCCCGACAAACTCACCGGCGGCCACCTGCAACGAGGCGTCACGCAGCTGGAACTGGTGATGGCAGTGGCCGTGGCCCAGAGGTGTCCAGGCGAGGTTGGCGAGATTTAGCGAGGTCATCAAATTCCTGAATTCATTACATCATTTGTGGTGAGGGGATTTATCCCCGATGGACCGCGCAGCGGTCCCAAAACCTGTAATCACGATTTGTCAGAAGACTGTATTCATCGGATTGCGACGGCTTCGCCGCCGATCGGGGATAAATCCCCTCACCACAGGAATGTTTGAGCTTTTAAAAGGTGTAATCAGCGGTGACGAAGAACGATCTCGGCTCGCCGAGAATCCACTGCTGGCCCGCATTGTATTGGCTTTGTGCGTACTGGCGGTCAAACAGATTGTTCAGCTGTAGACCGAGCGTGGTGTTGCGCAGGGCTTGCCACGACAGCGTCGCATCGACCACGGTGTAACTCGGCAGCTCGTTGCGGTTGGCCATGTCGGCGTAACGCGCATCGACATAACGCATGCCGGCCCCGGCCTTCAGATCATCACTGAGGTTTTTGTTCAGCCACAGATTGGCGGTGCGCCGTGGCACATCCACCGGGCGATTGCCGTCGTACGACAGGGTTTGCCCGTTGACCACTTCGGAGAAGTCATCGTACTTGGCCTTCACAATCGCCGCGTTGGCCTGCAGTTGCCAGGCGTGCGGCAGTTGCAGATCGAGGCTGGCTTCCAGGCCGTTGGAAGATTGCTGGCCAACTTGCTGCTTGAGCGTCGGGTTGCCCGGATCGTCGGTCAGCAGTTTCTTTTTGACGATGCGATAGGCCGCCAGGGTGAACTCGCCGCGCTGATCCCAGAACAACTGCTTCAGGCCGATTTCTGTCTGGCGCGCGGTCGACAGGTCGTATTGCTGCTGGCTCGGACTGAGGGATATCAGGCCGCCGATGCCGTCGGTGCTGGTCGCGACCTGACCGTAGAACGAAGTCTCGGGCGTCAGGGCAAACACTAGTCCGGCCTTCCAGTTGTTGCCGGTCAGGGTCTTGTCGCTCTGGCTGTCGTCGATCAGATTGTTGCGATCAACGTGCACGTAATCACGGCGCACGCCGGTCACCAGCGACCAGCGCTCGCTCAGTTGCGTGCGGTTTTCAGCGAACACTGACATCTGTTTGGTGGTGCTGTCGAACTGGTCGCGGTACGGGTTGGCGCTTTCGAAATAGCCCGGCTGCGGGTGATACAGATCCAAGGGCTGACCGTTGGGCAGCACGTCGTTGAACGGCGAGTTGCTGTTGAGCTGGAAGCGGATGCGGTTGTAATCGACGCCGGTCACGGTCTGGCTGTCGAGGCCGAACAGTGAGTGCTTGAAGGTGAAGGTCTGGCGGTCGCCGACCTGCTCCTGCTGGTGGCCGATGCCGAAGTAGCCGCTGCGGCTGAGTTGTTGGCTGTCAGCATCGAAGTTGTAGTTCTCGGCGTTCTGCCAGCGGCGCTGGGCCTTGAGGTAGTACAGCTCGTTACTGGCACTGACGGCGTCGTTGATCTGCCAATCGGTGGTCAGGCGCGTCCACTGATCGTTGTAGTGCTGCTTGTCGTCGCGCACGTTGTAGTTCTTGTTGCGCAGGCTGTCGCGCAATTGGCCGTTGATCAATGGCGTGCCGAAGTAGTTCTGTGGGCGCTGGTCGCCGTAGTCGTGGGCGAGGGTGAAGGCCAGATCATCAGTAGCCTGCCAGCGCAGGGCGGCGCTGATGAAATCGCTTGATGAATCACCGCGATCGATCCAGCCGTTGCTGCGCAGACGATTGAGATTGAGCCGATAGCTCAGGGTGTCGCTCAGCGAACCGCCGCTGTCGAACGCCTGCTGCTGGCTGTCGTAGGAACCGTAGCCGACGCGCAGGTGATTTTCTATTTCGCCCTCGAACGGCTTCTTCGGAATCACGTTGACCACCGCGCCGGTCGCGCCTTCGCCGTACAGCACCGAGGCCGGGCCGCGCAGTACGTCTACGCGCTGCACCGACCAGGTGTCGACCGGAAAGGTCACGGTGCCCATGCCGGTGTACATCCGATTGCCGTCATACAACTGCATCACCGAACTCTGCCCGGTAAAACCGCGTGCCTGCAACGAGGTACCGCCATCGCCCGGGGTGCCGGTGCGGCTGATGCCGGTGCTGCGCGACACGGCGTCCTGCACGCTGCGATCACCACGGGCGCGAACCTGCTCGCCGCTAAGGCTTTCGACGCTGGCCGGAGTTTCCATGGCCGTCAGGTTCAGGCGCGAGCCGGCGGTGGTCGGCGTGGTCAGGCTGACACTTTCTGCGTCAACCGCAGGTGCGGAGATGGTGCCGGTGGGCAGCGTCAGCGGCTGGCCGTCGGCGTTGGCGTTGTTCAGGGCGAACAGGCAGAGGCTGGACAAGAGGTACTTGTTCATCGGGACGGTGAATCACTTCTTCAAAAGAAAGCCCGCAACTTTTGGTTGCGGGCAGGGCGGCCTATTTGCGTTATGCAGTAACACTAAAAAATGCCGGAGTTTAAGCCCCGGCAGTTTAAAGATCTGTCTGAAACGCGCATCTCGCCTGCTTCACGTTGAAGTTGAGGCAGATTCAGCTTGGCGGCCCAGACGCGACAACAGCAGCCGATCCAGCAGCCAGACCAGCACCAGCGAAGCGCCCACCAGCGGAAAGATCACGGCCAGAGCGAGCATGATCGCCACGCCGGTTTTCCATTTCGGCAGGTCATGGCGCAGCGGCGGCACGCCGAACTTGCCCTGCGGACGCCGCTTCCACCAGATCACCACACCGCTGACGGCGCTGAGCAGAATCATCAGGCAGATCAGCAGCACGACAATCTGGTTGAAGGTGCCGAACATCTTGCCCTCATGCAGCATCACACCGATTTCCGTGGCCCGTGCCACCGCGCCGTACTGCTCGAAACGCACATCAGCGAGGACCTTGCCGGTGTACTGATCGACATGCAGGGTCGCGTCGTTGCGCGGGTCGTCGGCGAACACGGCAATGGTGAACACACCGGTTGCGGTGGTCGGCAGGGTGATGCTGTAGCCCGGTTCGACCTTGCGTTCAATGGCGATGTTCTGCACCTCTTGCAGGCTGATCGCGGGTGCGGCGGGACCGTGTTGCATGCCGCCGTGGGGCATGTGTTCGGCGTGGTCGCCGGACATCGGCATCGGCGTGTTTTCCATTGCCCATGGCACGGTCTGGCGCGCGGCGTTATTGAGGCTGCCGGCCTCGACGTCGGAGGTCGGCACGTTGTTCCACATCGCGGCCGGGAACACGTTCCACACCTGGGCGTACTGCTTGCCCCAGAAGCCGGTCCAGGTCATGCCGCTGAGCAGCATCACCAGCAGCAATGCCGCGCCCCAGAACCCGGTGACCGCGTGCAGATCACGCCACAACACCCGACCGCGACTGTTCAGGCGTGGCCACAGAATCCCGGCGGCCTGACCGCGCGGCCACCACAGAAACACCCCCGACACCACCAGCACCACGCCCCAACCGGCGGCGAGTTCGATCAGGCGATCACCGAGCGTGCCGATCATCAATTCGCCGTGAATGGCGCGGGCGACGGCTTGCAGATTTTTCTTCGCATCCTGCTCGCCAAGGATGTCGCCGTGGTACGGGTCGATGAACACATTGAGTTCATGACCCTCATTCTTCACGACAAACTGAGCGCTGCGTTCGGCGTTGGCCGGCGGCAGGTACTGGGTGATCTGGCCTTGTGGATAAGCGCTTTTCACCCGTTGCAGCAGATCATCGGCCGGCACCATGTGATGCCCGGCGGGGACGTTGAGCAGGCTGCTGTACATCAGCGAATCGAGCTGCGGTTTGAACAGGTAGATGATGCCGGTCAGGGCCAGCATTACCATGAACGGCGCGACGAATAGGCCGGCATAGAAATGCCAGCGCCAGGCCAGGTTGTAGAAGTTCGGTTTGGGCTTTTGCATCACGTTTGCTCCGCTTGGCTTGGATCTTTTCTTTGTTCTGTATGGGGAGTTTCACCACTGCACTCCTATGGGAGCGGGCTTGCTCGCGAAAGCGTCGTGTCAGGCGCCACCCATGCTGGATGTACCGCCGTCTTCGCGAGCAAGTCCGCTCCCACAAGGGCAAGGCGTGCCGCTCGGTTAGAAACTCATATCGACCTTGGTCCAGAGCGTGCGCCCCGGCTCGTTGATCGCTTGCGGGTCGTTGGCCGGGTAGCCGAAACCGGCGTTGCCCGCCAGGTTCAGGTGCTCGGCGTAAGCCTTGCCGAACAGGTTGTCGACGCCGGTGCTGACCTTCCAGTTTTTGTTGATCCGGTAGGCGCCGTTGAGCGAGAACACGCCAAAGCCGCCGCTCTTGTCGTAGTCCTTGCCGACCACGTTGCCCTTGTTCTGGTCGATGCGGTTTTGCGCCGCGACCACGCGCCACAGCGCCCCGGCGCTCCAGTTGTCTTCGCTGTAGGTCAGGCCGAAGCGCGCATCCAGCGGCGGCATTTGCGGCAGGGCTTTGCCGTCGCTGCTGTTCTTGCCCCAGGCGTAAGCCAGGGTCGCGTCGGCTTTCCAGTTATCGGTGAGTTTGTAGGCGGCACCGAGCTCGCCACCCATGATCCGCGCGTCGATGTTTTCCGCGCGCGAAGTGCTCATGCCCATCATCGTCGGTGTGTAGTCGAACAGGATGTAGTCGCGCACCACACCGATGTAGCCCGAGGCCCAGGCTTCGAGTTCGGCAGTCTTGTAGTTCACGCCGAAGTCGAACTGGGTGGTCTTCTCCGGTTTGATCGAGTCGAACGCATTCAGCGAGCCGGCCGGGCCGGACTTCGGTGAAAACAGCTCCCAGTAATCCGGGAAGCGCTGCGCGTGACCGAGGCCGGCGTACAGCGTGGCCGGGCTGTCAGCGAGGTCATGCTCGTAACGCACGAAGCCGCTTGGCAGGGTGTCGGCGCGGGTCTCGTCGGCGGTCGGATTTGGCCGGCTCATCATTCCCGAACCAATGCGCTGCCGGTAATCCTTGGCCGAAGCACGGTCGACCCGGGCGCCGGTAATCAGCCGATCACGGTCGGCGGCGTACCAGGTCATTTCGCTGAACACGCCGTAGTTATGGAAATCGGCGTCCTTGGTGTACGGCTGATCCTTGTAGGTGTCGATGCGCATGCCACTGCGCTGGCGATGCTCGTTGGTCTGCGCATCGAGACCGGTGATCAGCTGGATGTCGGCCCAGCGCCAGGTTGCCTTGATCCGCGCGCCGAGGGTGCGCCGGTCGACGTTGGAGGCCATGGGCCCGGCCATCATCCCGGTGCCGGATGGCGTGCGCAGGCTGTAGTTGTCCATCACGTGGTCGGCGTAGTTGTAGTAGACCTGTGCTTCGAGTTTCTCCAGCACGTCGGTGATGTTGGATTTTTCGAAGCGCAGGCCGAGGCTTTCGCGAAGAAACTGCGAACCGTCCATGCCGCGCCCGGCGTAGCGCGCTTCGCCATCGCCCTTGCCGGCGGTGAGTTCGATCAGGGTGTCGGCGTCCGGGGTCCAGCCGAGCGCGATGTCACCGTTCCACTTGTCGTAGCGCGAGGCAACGATGTCGTTGTTGCCGTCGCGATAGTCGTCGGAATGCGCGGTGTTGCCGATTACCCGTACGTAGCCCAATGGCCCGCCGGCAGCGGCGTCGACAACTTTGTCGAAGCGTCCGTTGGAGCCGGCCAGCACGCTGGCATTCACCCGCGTGCCGAGTTCGCCGAAGCTTTCCGGCTCACGGTCGAAGAGGATCGTGCCGGCCGATGCGCCCGGCCCCCAAAGTACGGTTTGCGGGCCTTTGATCACTGTGAGTTTGTCGTAGGTTTCCGGCGAGATGTACGAGGTCGGCGCGTCCATCCGCCCCGGGCAGGCGCCGAGCAGCATGCTGCCGTTGGTGAGAATGTTCAGGCGCGAACCGAACATCCCGCGCAGCACCGGATCACCGTTGGTGCCGCCATTGCGCACCAGGGCGAAGCCGGGAATGGTCTTCAGATAATCGCCGCCGTCACTGGCCGGCACCGGTTGGCGCGGGTCCTTGGGGTTGGTGACGATGGTCAGTGGCGAGCTTGGAGCGATCGCGGTGATCACCGTCGGACTCAGTTCTTCGTTGTGCCCGGCGTGGTCATCGGCCAACACCAGCGGCGATAACAGAACGCCGCAAAGGACGGCGGTGGCGTGCGAGAAACCAATGCGCGATGCGTTCAGCGCGAAAGACGCCCGGGCAGAACCCGAGCGTGGAACAGCAGAAAACCTGAACATGACAATTTCCATCAAACAGTCGTAAACGACACGGCCGGCAGCCTGAAGCTGTCTTCTCAACCGTGTGCAATCAAAGGTGCGGTGTTTACGCGTTGACGGGCGGGGCGCGGGTGCGGGCGCCGGGGAAGAAGGTCTGCCGGGCGTGGCCCAGACGCGGGGAGGATGGGGTGAAGGTGTTGACGTGGGCAATGCTGAACGTGGCGAACGTGCCGCCACCGGTCAGCGCCGGGCAATTGAACAGCAGGCTGCAATAACCGCACTTTTCCCATAGGGCGTGGTGCGAGGATTGCGGCGGGCAGTGTTCGGCAGCCGGTTGTGCGCCGTGCGCGGCGTGATCCATGCCCGGCATGTCCATCGCCATGTCCATGCTCATCGGCATGGAAGTCGAGGCGTGCTGATCCATCGGCATCGACTGAGAAATCAGCGGGCCGATGAAGATCATCAACATGGCGAACAGGGCGATCCAGCTACCGCGGGTCAGAGTCTGGCTCTGGCGATGCAGGCGGGATGCCCCGGCGCGTTGCGGGCGCACGGGCGTAGTCAGCCGGATCGGTTACTGGGCGTGATCGTGTGCCTGGGTATCTTGCGGAGGTTTCTTCTGCACCGCGACTTCGACGGTGACGTCACCGGCCTTCTCGAAATGCAGGGTCAGCGGGAAGCGTTTGCCGTCGCTGAGCAGACTGCGGTCTTTCGGGTTGAGCAGCATCACGTGATAGGCCATCGGCGCGAACGTCACCGTGCCGCCGGCAGGAATCACCACGTCGGGCACCTGCTGCATTTTCATCAGGTCGCCCTGCATTACATGCTCGTGCAGTTGCGCTTCGGCGGTGATCGGCGAGTCGACGCTGAGCAGGCGGTCGTCGGTCTTGCCGGGATTGCTGATCACGAAATAAGCCGCGACGGTCGGCGCGTTGGGTGGCAGCTCCTGCGACCACGGGTGAGCGATTTCCAGCTCGCCGGCCTTGTATTCGTGGGCATCGGCGAAGCACGCCGGCAGCAACAGCGCAGCGATGACGAAGAGTTTGTTCAACATGGCAGTTCTCCAGAACGATTTGATACGCAGGTCAATTGCGAGAACAAATCAAACCAGAGGCGAGGCGCGGGGATTGAGGCTCGGCCATTGCTGGCGCGGTGTCGGTGTTTGCAACGAGGGCGGCGCCACGCTGCGATTGCTTTCGTAGCGGGCGAAATACAGCTGCGGCGTATGGCCCGGCAACGCCACCAGCGGCGCTGAACCCGAGCAGCACCAGCAATGCTGCATGTTGGAATGGCTGTCGTTGGACGGGGCTTTCTGCTCCGGGGTGCCGATGTTGATCGCCACCATCTTCGTCCCGCTGCCGGTGCAGAAACTGCTCCACAGCAACTGTTCGGCCGGTGAACTGGCCGCCTGCGCCATCGCCCCGGTCATCGGCATGGCGAGCATGTTGAACAGCACTGCAAAGCAGGCGATCCAGGCAAATGCGAGCCGGTGTCGGTTCATGGGACAGATCCGTTGGGTGGGCGATCAGGCGCGGGCTATTTAGCCTGATCAGGGCCGATAAGTAAAAAGGCGTCGTGCGGTTTGGTGTCGCAGCGATCTCATCAACCAATCGCTCAGTTCACTGGTACCGCGTGAACCTCCATGTCTACTCCCAGCGTAGTTCGGATTACCGAAAAAATTTTTGCCAGATTGTCCATGCTCGGGTTGCCTTTGGCGGACAACATTCGATGCAGGCTTTTGCTGGGCTTTTCAGTCTCCCTTGCAAGTTCTTCGAATCCGACAGTTGCATTGACGAGGTCGCGCAAAATTATCCTCGCAACTTCTGGCTCGCCATTCAGAAAAAGCGTTGCGGCTTCGTCCAGTAATGCCTGGGCAAATTCGGGATCACGTTGTGCACGCTCTGAAATTGAAATTTTGTAGCTTCGAGTGAGCGCCATCAAATTACCTCTGGTTCTGTTCAGCTTTTTTTCGAGTTCGAAATTCGGCTATCAGTGCTTTCACCTGTTTGATGTCCTGTCTCTGTGTGGATTTATCTCCTCCACCGAACAAGATGATCAGTCGTTTTCCCTCTTGTATCAGATAAATTCTATAGCCAGGCCCCCAGTTTATTTTGTATTCGCCGAGACCATCGAACCACTTGATGTTGGAGGTGTTGCCCGCTTCCAACCGTGCCAAGGCTTTCGAAACCCTCGCTGCGGCCGGCACGCTCAAAGTGGAGATCCAACGGCCAAACGGGCTTGAATCGTTTTCTTGTAGATATTCTTCGAGTGTGATCACAGTCGGCCCTGAAGGTAACAAATAGGTTACTTATCATGCAAGCCGTGGATCTTGCCTCAGGAGGTGATCGCCTCCAATTCAACAAGTGTTTCTTGAAGCGTCCAAAACTCCCGATCAACCCTCGGCAACACCGGCCGCTTCAACACCATCACCGGCACCCCCAACTCCCGCGCCACTTCCAGTTTCGGCTCGGTCGCGGTGCTGCCACTGTTCTTGCTGATCAGCACATCGATCTGCCGGCGTTCGAACAGTGCGCGTTCATCCTCCAGCAGAAACGGCCCACGGGCGCCGATGACTTCGCAGCGTTCGTTACCGGGATAAGCGTCGAGGGCGCGCAGGGTCCAATACTGGTTGGCAGGGATTTCGTCGAGGTGTTGCAGTGGTTCGCGGCCGAGGGTGAACAGCGGGCGGCGGAACGGTTTGAGGGCTTCGATCAGTTCGGCCCAGTCGCTGACTTCACGCCAGTCGTCGCCCGGCTGCGGCTGCCATGCGGGGCGGCGCAAGGCCCAGCAGCGGATGCCGGCGAGTTGTGCGGCGATGGCGGCGTTGTGGCTGATTTGCGCGGCGTAAGGGTGGGTCGCATCGAACAGCAGGTCGATGCCTTCAGCGCGAATGAATTGCGCCAGACCTTCGGCCCCGCCGTAGCCGCCGACGCGCACCTGGCAGGTCAGGTCGGTCGGCACCCGGCCCACGCCGGCCAGACTGTAAATGTGTTCTGGCCCCAGCGTACGGGCGATGGCCAACGCCTCGGTGACGCCGCCAAGCAACAGAATACGTTTCATGCAAAACCTCCGGAATGGCCGACGATGCCGCCCTGGCGATCAATCGCAAATACTTCGACCTGCACCTGCGCCGGCACCACGCTGCGGGCGAAATCAAGCGCGTGGCGGCAGACCTCATCGCCGAGGGCGATGCCGGCAGCGCTGGCCATCGCCAGGGCCTGCTGACTGGTGTTCGCTTCACGAATGCCCTGCTGCAAAGCCTGATCGGCACCAATCGCCGCCGCCCATTCAGCCAGTTGCGGCAGGTCGATGCTCGAATGCCTCGAGTGCAGATCCATGTGCCCGGCCGCCAGTTTGCTGATCTTGCCGAAGCCGCCACACAGGCTGAGTCTATCCACCGGCACTTTGCGCAGATGCTTGAGCACCGCACCGACAAAGTCGCCCATTTCGATCAAGGCGATTTCCGGCAGGTCGTAGACCCGGCGCATGGTGTCTTCGCTGGCGTTGCCGGTGCACGCGGCGATGTGCAGGTAGCCATTGGTTTTGGCGACGTCGATGCCCTGATGAATCGAGGCGATGTACGCCGCGCAGGAAAACGGCCGGACGATACCGCTGGTGCCGAGGATCGACAAACCACCGAGAATGCCCAGCCGCGGGTTCATGGTTTTCAGTGCCAGCGCCTCGCCGCCCTCGATATTGACGGTGACCTCGAAGCCGCCGGCATAAGCGCTTTCGGTGGCGAGCAGCGTCAGGTGGTCGCTGATCATCTTGCGCGGTACCGGGTTGATCGCCGGTTCACCGACGCCGAGCACCAGCCCCGGCCGGGTCACGATGCCGACACCTGCGCCCGCGACAAAGCGAATCCCCGGCTCGGCCAGCAGCCGCACGTGTGAATAGAGCAGCGCACCGTGCGTTACGTCCGGGTCGTCGCCGGCGTCCTTGATCGTTCCGGCCTCGGCGCCGCCTTCGGTCAGCCGGCAGAACTCCAGGCGCATCTGCACCTGTTTGCCTTTGGGCAGGACGATCTGCACCGCATCCGCCGACGTACCGCCGAGCAGCAGGCGGGCGGCGGCGAGGCTGGTGGCGGTGGCGCAGCTGCCGGTGGTCAGACCGCTGCGCAGGGGTGCGGGTTGTTCGGCGGTTTCGTCACGCATCGAGGGGTTTGACCAGATCCAGCAGGGTAATCGGCAACGCCTGACGCCAGGTGTCGAACTCGCCCAGCGGTTGCGCCTGGGCCACGTGGATTCGGGTCAGTTCGCCGCCGTGGCGTTCGCGCCAGTGCATCAGGCTGACTTCACTTTGCAGGGTCACGGCGTTGGCGACCAGCCTGCCACCGGGCTTGAGTTGTTCCCAGCAGGTTTCAAACACGCCTTCGCGGGTCACGCCGCCGCCGATGAAGATCGCGTCGGGTCGCTCCAGTCCGGCGAGGGCTTGCGGCGCACGGCCACGCACCAAGTGCAGACCGGGCACGCCCAACGCGTCGCGGTTGTGTTCGATCAAGGCCTGTCGGCCCTCGTCCGCCTCGATGGCGATGGCGCGGCAGCTCGGGTGCGCGCGCATCCATTCGATGCCGATCGAGCCGCAACCGCCGCCGACATCCCACAGCAGTTCGCCGGGGATCGGCGCGAGGCGGGCTAGGGTGATGGCGCGGACATCGCGTTTGGTCAGTTGGCCGTCGTGCTGGAATGCCGAATCGGGCAGTCCGGCAAGACGTGACAGGCGCGGTGCCTGCGCATCGGCCAGGCATTCGATGGCGATCACATTCAGATCGGCAATCGCCGGGTCATTCCAGTCATTGGCAGTACTTTCGAGGCGCCGTTCGGCATCGCCGCCCAAATGCTCAAGCACAGTCAGGCGGCTGCCGCCAAAACCGCGCTCGCGCAGCAGCGCCGCGACTGCCGCCGGACTGTGCCGGTCATTGCTCAACAGCAACAGGCGCACCCCGCTGAACAGCTGCGCATTGAGTGCCGCCAGTGGTCGCGCCACCAGCGAGAGGGTGACCACCTCCTGTAACGGCCAGCCGAGCCGGGCGGCGGCCAGCGAACAGGAAGAGGGCGCGGGCAGGATCAGCATCTCGACACTCGGCACGTGACGCGCGAGGCTGGCGCCGACGCCGTAGAACATCGGATCACCACTGGCCAACACGCACACCGCTCGGCCGCGCTGCTCCAATACCGGCGCGAGGGAAAACGGACTCGGCCACAAAGTGCGTTCGCCACGAATGCACACCGGCAGCAAGTCCAGTTGCCGCTGGCCGCCGATGATCCGCGAAGCAGCCAGCAGGGCGCGCCGGGCGTTTTTGCCCAGGCCCTTGAAGCCGTCTTCACCGATTCCCACAACCGTCAGCCAGGGTGTCATGCCGTTCCTTAATCCTGAGTAGATCTTCACGGGCGGCATGATAACGCGACTGCCGGCACCTGACGCAGGTCTGTCGTCGCGGCGTGTCGAGAACAACGCGGAAACTTAATGTCGAGTAATAGTGATTTTTTCAACTTCCGTTTTTGTTAGTTTGATTCCAAGTCAGTTCTTTTTAATAAGTCTGGCGCAATGAAGCTATAAAATTAATACGTGCCAAGTTGGCAGGGAGCGATATGGATATCAATTCAGCTACACGTTTAAGTCAGAGTAATGCAGTTGCCGTTAATAATATGTTGTTCACCGGGCTGGAGGGGCGGGCAGAGGCCGATAACAGATTTGTGAGGAACTGCATTTATCTCGCCCAGATCGCGGCGGACAGCCGTTGTGACAGCAGTCTTCAGCCTGCAGAGTGGTTCGATTACTTTGTCGGAGGCTTGTGGTCATGTGGCTGGGAACAGGAGGAGAAACCGGTGGTGCTGGTCCAGGAGGCGTTTTCCGGAAGTGTGCAGGAGGCGTGGCGGCGGTCGACAGCACCCTTGCTCGCGCGCGTTCAATTAGCGCAGGTTGAAGCCGGGCTGGCAGCGCTTGAAAAAGATGTAGCGCTACTGCAAAAGTTTACCGCCCTGAGTGGCAAAACCTTCACCTCGCACATTGTGCCGGTCAGTCAGAACGCCAACGGCGAGTTGGTTGTGTTGCTCAGCCATATCCGCTTTTTCAAGTTGGTGTTGAGTACCAGCTACCTGTTCTGGCAGGTCCATCAACCGATGTCGCAACTGGACATCCGCGCCAGGAGAATGGTGATCAGTCGCCGGGACATCGACAAAAGCCGGGACGTTGTAGATCAGGCGATTCGCGAGAGCGTGCCCGACCTTGAGGAGGTCGAACTCTGAAAAGCCGCAGTTTCCGACCGGCAGGCATTTTCATGCGCTCGGGCAAAGCAGGCATAATGGCGACCTTTCGCCCACCACAGCGCTGCCCGTCAGCCGGTCATCCCTTGAACGAACGCTCAATGTCCACCGCTCTGCGCCCCTCGGCTTGTCCGGGGTTGCTGCGTATTGTCCAGGCGCTGGACGGCGGCATTTGCCGGATCAAGCTCAATGGCGGCTCGATCACTGCCAATCAGGCCGACGCGGTGGCCGATGCCGCCGAGCGTTTTGCCAGTGGCGCGATCGAGGCGACCAACCGCGCCAATCTGCAGATTCGCGGCATCGGCGAGCAGTCAGCGGCATTGATCGACAGTTTGCTGGCCGCCGGCCTGGGGCCGCAAACCGCAGCGGGCGACGATGTGCGCAACCTGATGCTCAGCCCCAGTGCCGGGATCGATCAGCAGTCGCTGTTCGATACCCGGCCCCTGGCTGAACAGATTCTGGCGACATTGCAGACGCATCCGCGCTTTCACCAGTTGAGTGCCAAGTTCGCCGTGCAGCTGGACGGCGGTGAGGCGTTGGCGATGCTCGAGCATCCGCATGATCTGTGGCTGTCGGCGTTCGAACGTGACGGTGAAGTGTTGTTGGCGTTCGGTCTGGCCGGCTGCCCGACCGATCGTGCGGCCGGTGCCGTGAGCGTGGAAAACGGCCATGCACTGGTGGTCGCGGTGCTGGAGTTGTTCCTTGAGCTGGCTCGGCCGGAGCAGACCCGCATGCGCCATTTGCTCGATGAACTGCCGCTGCTGGCGTTTCTCGAACAATTGCGCGAACGCGTGGCGATCAAAGCTGCCGTTGCTCGACAGCGCACGCCGATGGCGGATGCGCTGCATATCGGTGTTCACGCGCAAAACGCTGACGACCGGGTATATGTCGGTGTGGTGCCGGCGCTCGGCCGTCTCGATCCGGCCATGCTGCGGGGCGTGGCCCGGCTGGCTCGCGAGTTCGGAGATGGCAGCCTGCGTTTCACCCCTTGGCAAAGTCTGCTGCTGCCGAACGTGAAGCCCGCCGACGCGGGGCGAGTCCTGCAACACCTGAGGCAATTGCACTGGCTGACCGACATAAGCGAGCCGTTGTCCCGACTGATTGCCTGCACCGGCTCCAGCGGCTGCGGCAAAGGCCTGGCCGATACCAAACACGACGCGCGGCTGCTGGCGACGCTATTGCCACAGGCGCAGAGCGTGCACCTGTCCGGTTGCCCGCGCTCTTGCGCTGCGGCCCATCGCACACCGGCGACTTTGCTAGCGGTCAGCCCCGGTCACTACGACCTCTATTTTCGCGATGCAACGCTGCCGGGTTTCGGCACGCTGCACGCACGCAACCTTACTATTGAAGCGGCCGCGATCCTGCTCGACGCCCGCTCACGGAGCCCCCTTGATGCTTGATTACATCCGCGACGGTCAGGAGATCTATCGCAACTCCTTCGCGATCATTCGCAGCGAGGCCAATCTGGCGCGCATCCCGGCCGATCTGGAAAAACTCGCGGTGCGGGTGATCCACGCCTGCGGCATGGTCGAGGCGGTCGATGGTCTGCAGTTTTCCGAAGGTGCCGGCAAGGCCGGGCGCGATGCGCTGGCGGCCGGTGCGCCGATCCTGTGCGACGCGCGGATGGTCTCCGAAGGCGTGACCCGCGCCCGTCTGCCAGCCAACAACGAGGTGATCTGCACTTTGCGTGACGACAGCGTGCCGCAGCTGGCCCGTGAGCTGGGCAACACCCGCTCGGCGGCCGCGCTGGAACTGTGGCGTCCGCATCTGGAAGGCAGCGTGGTGGTGATCGGCAACGCGCCGACCGCGCTGTTCTATCTGCTGGAAATGCTCGACGCCGGGGCACCGAAACCGGCGCTGATCCTCGGCTTCCCGGTAGGTTTCGTCGGCGCTGCCGAATCGAAAGCGGCGCTGGCGGCTGACAGTCGCGGCGTACCGTTCGTGATCATGCAAGGCCGGCTCGGCGGCAGCGCCATGGCCGCCGCAGCAGTCAATGCCCTCGCCACGGAGATCGAATGATGCAGGCCAAAGGACGTTTGATCGGTCTCGGTGTGGGCCCCGGTGATCCGGAACTGATCACCGTCAAAGCCCTGCGTCTGCTGCGCGAGTCGCCAGTGGTGGCGTACTTTGTCGCCAAGGGCAAGAAGGGCAATGCGTTCGGCATTATCGAAGCGCACCTGCAGGACGCGCAGAATCTGTTGCCGCTGGTGTACCCGGTGACCACCGAAGTGCTGCCGGCGCCGCTGTCCTACGAGCAAGTGATCAGCGATTTCTATGATGATGCCGCCGAAGAAGTTGCGGCGCATCTGGACGCCGGGCGCGACGTTGCAGTGATCTGCGAAGGCGACCCGTTCTTCTACGGCTCCTACATGTATCTGCATGACCGGTTGTCCACACGCTACGAAGCCGAAGTGGTGCCGGGCGTGTGCTCGATGCTCGGCGGCGCCTCGGTGCTCGGCGCGCCCCTGGTGTATCGCAACCAGAGCCTGTCGGTGCTCTCCGGCGTGCTGCCGCATGAGGATCTCAAGCGCCGTCTGGCCGACGCCGATGCGGCGGTGATCATGAAACTGGGGCGCAACTTTCCCAAGGTCCGTGCGGTACTCGAAGAACTCGGTCTGGCCGAGCGGGCGCTGTACGTCGAACGCGCGACCATGGCCAATCAGAAGATCGTGCCGCTGGATCAGGTCGAGCCGATGTCCTCGCCGTACTTCTCGCTGATCATCGTCCCGGGCGAACGGTGGCAAGGTTGATGACGCCATCCACACCGGCCATTGTCATCCTCGGACAAGGCGCGCTCGCTACCGCACGGCGGATCCAGCAGTTGTATCCGACAGCGCAGATCCACGGCCTCGCCGGACGCGTCGAAGGCGCCGACTGCAGCTATCAGGAATTCGGCGCGACCCTGCGTGAGTTGTATCAGCAAGACACGCCGATCATCGCCCTGTGCGCGGCCGGCATTGTCATTCGCACCCTCGCGCCGTTGTTGCTGGAAAAAGGTGCTGAACCGGCGGTGCTCGCCGTTGCTGAAGATGGCAGCGCCGTGGTGCCGCTGCTCGGCGGCCTCGGCGGGGTGAATGTCATGGCCCGGGAAATCGCCGCCGCATTGCAGGTCGCCGCGGCGATCACCACCAGTGGCGAATTGCGTTTTGGCACCTGCCTGCTCAATCCACCCAGCGGTTATGCGCTGGCTGATCTGGAACTGGGCAAGCGTTTCGTTTCCGATCTGCTGGCGGGGCACAGCGTGCGCATTGAAGGGGCGGCGCCGTGGCTGGATCAGGCGCAGTTGCCGCAAGACCCGCAGGCGCAGCGCTCGATTCATGTCGGCAGTGCCGAGCGTGTCGCGAGCGCCAACGAGTTGCTGATCTATCCCCGCAGTGTGGCGGTGGCGGTGAGTGCGCAGTTGGACGATCTGCCGCATGCCGTGCGCGCCGCGTTGCAGCAGGCCGGGGTTGCGCAGCAGTCGCTGGCCTGTCTGCTGGCGGCTGACACTGAAATGGCGTCGGCCAGACTGCGTGAAGCCGCCCTCGAACTGGGGGTGCCGCTGCGCTTTGTCGCGGCGCAGAAAGACCTCGGCGAGTTGGCTCGTCAGGTACTGCCGCAGGCCGTGATCAGCAATACCAACGGTCTGGCGATTGCGCGCGCCGAACAGCCGCTGGACGTCGCGCAGATCGGTCGTCAACGTGGGCGCCTGGCGGTGATCGGCCTCGGCCCTGGCGCTGCCGAGTTGATGGTGCCTGCGGTCAAGGCGGAACTGGCGCGGGCCACCGATGTGCTCGGCTACGAAACCTATGTGCGCATGGCCGGCCCGTTTCGCGATGATCAGGTGCAGCACTGCACCGACAATCGCGAAGAAATGCAGCGCGCCCGCCACGCCTTCCGGCTGGCGGCCGAGGGGCGTTCGGTCATCGTGGTCTCATCCGGCGACCCCGGCGTGTTCGCCATGGCCGCGGCGGTGCTCGAAGCGTTGCACGAGTCGACCGACCCGAAATGGCACAGCGTCGAGCTGGAAATCCTGCCGGGAGTGTCCGCCTCGCTTGCCACGGCTGCGCAAGCGGGTGCGCCGCTGGGGCATGATTTCTGCGTGATGTCGCTGTCGGACAACCTCAAACCGTGGTCGATCATTGAAAAACGTCTGGATCTGGCGGCCGAGGCCGATCTGGCGCTGGCCTTCTACAACCCGATCTCCCGTGCGCGTCCCTGGCAATTGGGGCGCGCATTGGAAATCGTCGCGCAGCATCGCAGCGCGGTAACGCCGGTGGTGCTGGGGCGCGACATCGGTCGCCCGGGGCAAACCCTGCGCGTGACGACACTGGGGCAACTGACCCCGGATCAGGTGGACATGCGCACCATGGTGCTGGTTGGCTCTTCAACG
This sequence comes from Pseudomonas sp. lyk4-TYG-107, assembly GCF_030209055.1. Taxonomy (NCBI): domain Bacteria; kingdom Pseudomonadati; phylum Pseudomonadota; class Gammaproteobacteria; order Pseudomonadales; family Pseudomonadaceae; genus Pseudomonas; species Pseudomonas sp. lyk4-TYG-107. The sequence continues at coordinate 103,120 of NZ_JARVST010000025.1, read as the reverse complement.
ACATGCACCTTCCCCAAGGCTGAAGGTGGCGAGTGGGTCTACACGCCGCGCTGGTACGGCGAAAAGCCCCAGTCCTGAGCCGTTGGCGAGGGAGCTTGCTGCCTCGCCAACCGCGATCTCCCGCACAGATTGTTTCCGGATCTGACCGCGTCATATTGTTCAACGCGACCTGTAAGATCTGCTCCGCTTCTGTGTGAGAGCTTTCTCTTTGCTTACATTCTGTTCGACTTATCTTGAATACTGATAGGCAGACCTGAAATTGCAGCCTTGATAATTTCGCGTTCTGCTCGGGTGCGTTTGATTTATATATTGATTGTAGAAATAACTTGTTGCCGTTACATGCGTTATCAGTTGTTTTTTAGTTGTTGATTTTGACATGTATTGAAAGTTTTGAAGTTTGAGCTCCGATTCGCCAGAAGTTAGTTTGGCCGCTATGCAAGTGCCAGCGGGCACTTTCGTTACTGGTCAGGGCAAAGGAGCAACTTTCATGCAGGACCGAAGAACTCAAGACGCCAGCGGGTTTGTCAAATTCATCAAACTGTTCAAGCAGGCGGATCTGGAACAGGCCATGTCGGCGTACAGGGGCAGTGAATCCTATCAGTCAGTGTGGCGTTATTATTTTGCCTGTATCGGCTTGCTCGATTCTCCACGACTGATCGAGCCTTTGGCACTGCTCAAGCAGTCGATCGGCCAGTTGATCGGTTCGCCACATAAATACTCGCAATCCGATAGCCAGCCTGCACAGTTGTCGCGCATCTATAACAGCATCCAGGCTTTCGAGACCCGTGTGCAAAACAGCCTGGCGTACGCGAAGAGCACCCCGACTGCGGTGCCGAAGAATCTGCACTTTGTCTGGCTCGGTGGAGGACTGGGCGCGATACAGCGTGACTATCTCAACCTCTGGAAACAGGTGCTGAACGGGCAAGGTTACAGCCTCCATCTCTGGTACGACAGCGACGCATTGTTGGCCTGGCAAACCAACAGGCTGATCGTCGAGGCGGCCAAGGCTGACGCCCTGCAACAAGATGGCAGCGACAGTATTTCCAAAGACCAGTTGGGCACGCTGTACGAAGAACGGGCCATCGTCCTTAAACAACAGATGTCCATGCATATCGATGCCGCACTGGCGCGGGGACTTTCAGCTGATGAAGCACGCGTCGATCTGTTGGCCCGTGCCTATGGGCAGGACGCCGCGCAACTGGAGGCGCTGATCGAGCAAAACCGCCGCAGTCTGCTGGACCTCGCAGGAGACGACCTGCAGTTGCGCGACTTGAACGCCCTGGATACTCCGCTGCAATTACAGGATATCTACGAGCGTGAAATCCGGTTGCGCGGCAATCTGGCAGCTGCTTCCGATGTGGTGCGCGCCGAGGTCCTTTACGAAGAGGGCGGCGGATATGCCGATGTCGATAATCTGCCGCCACTGGTCAAGACTCTGGGAGGCGTTGACATCAGCGGGTTTGATCCCCGGTCACGCGTTGGCGTTCTGCAACTGCTGCTCGATCACAATCGGCACTGGATGCCTGCACGCGAGGCGCTGCGCCACCAGTACACTGATTATCTGGCAAGCATTCCCGAGCAACACCGCGCCGCGCTTGAGACGTTTGCCCGACAAAAACCGGCGCTGAATGAAGTGTTCCAGGCGCCGGCCGAGTTGCTCGTCCGCCCACAGGACTTGCGGGCAGTTGCTGTGCAGAGCTCGCTGAGCAATTCCTTCCTGATGGCCCATGCCCGATCGCCGATGCTCAAAAGCGTGATCGACCGGTTTCGCTTCAATTATGACTTCATCGACCTGACGGCTCGACTGGCGGCCAAGCGCGGTGTTGCGCTGAGCGATTTTTACGGCATGTCGACGCTTGCGCGCGAGGTATTCGAGCAAAACTGCGGCTCGATTGCCGCTCTGTCCTCGATCGAACACGCAACGGTGAACGAACTGATTCTGGCGGTCGCCGGATATTTCGAAGACGGTATCCGCCCGCAGAGCGAATGGACAATTTTTCTGACTGGCCCGGCCGCGATGCGCGCTGGCATGCGCGATTACGAACGGCACAACTTCGTCCCGCGCGAAGATGAAACAGTGCGCGTCGAGACTGCCATCGATCCGCTCTGGATGATCAACGACAAGACCGAGGAGGAGCAGGATCACTCGTGGAAAGACAACGCCAGCGATGATGAACAATGGGTTGTCGACGAACAGCAGCGTTGGCGGCAAGGACAGTTCAGTGCCCGCTACAGCGGTGATGTTGCTGCCCTGCTCAAACAACAGACTGTGTTGTTCGAAGAGGGTTGGCCGCTCATCGAGGGACGCCCGGTGTTATTGACGGAGGTCTTGCAAGGGATGATCGACCGACTCGGTGCACCGTTTGTGGCGGCGATGAGGCAAGGTCATAACGGTCCGCTGGTTTTTCCCGAAGGGCCGGGTCTGGGGTTCGACGATCGTCAGGCCATCAAGGCCCAACCCGTCACTCTGCAAGCTCCGGCGTCGCTCAGTGATGCGCGGATTCAGGGGCTGGCGCTGGATGAGTTGCTAAGCGGCATTGCCGAGGGTTCGCTGCACTTCTTCCAGATCAGTCCCTTGCAAAGGGTAGTGTTGGGACAGATGCTCGGCGTACGCTCACTGGATAACTCAAGCTTCACGCAACTTGCCCCCGAGCTCGACAACCTCGCCAACAGCGTTGCCGAGGTAGGAGCATCGGTGCGTTATGCGGCCATTGAACGCCATCTGTATCAGCATCGGGCGCCGCAATTCATGGCCGGTCTCGCCAGCCATGTCGACCAGCCGATGGTCTCGTCGGACAGCGCGCTAACGTTGAAACGAGCTGCGCTGTCGCAGGCGCACACGCTGTTTCAATGGGGCCGTCATGTTGCCCATATCCAGACCATCGCCACCCGCGAACATCGTGAGCAGGTGATCCTGCGGCTGGGTCAGGTACTGGGGCAAATCGAGGCCAGTGACGTCAAACTGGTGCCGCAGGATCTGTTGCTCCAGGGGCCAGGGGATCCCGGTGGCCGTTGTTACCCGCTGGCGCTGGTCATGAGCGCTGCTCTGGAGCACGGCGTGGCGGCGTCGCGACGCTTGCGCGAGCGATTCTTCCTGGCCACCGTCGAGCCGCAGCAGCGCGATTCAATTGTATTTCTGGAGGCGCTCGAGGAGTTGCGCGGCGTGCAGTTGCACGATATCGGCAAGCCGCTGGGGCGGGTCGATCTGCAGCAGCTCGGCACCACGCTGGAGGCGTTCGCCAGCTCGCGCACGCTGATGCTCAACTCGGATAACCACGCCATGCTGGTGGCGAAAACCTTCAATGGTGGGCGCGCCACCTATCACTTTTATGATCCCAATTTCGGCGTGTTCGAGTTCGGCCAGCCAGACCAGCTCCAACTGGCACTGACCGACCTTTTCCAGAAACAGGGCATGGCGAAATACTATGCGGCCTATGGCGACGACGCGCGCCCGACATTTGATCTGATCGAGCTGCAGGGGCAAAAGATAGCGGCGCTGGATCTGTCCGGCGGTTTGCGCGTCGGGCAATTGCTGGAATCCGACAATGTGCTGCCGGAGCATACACAGCGACCGATCCGTCGGCGCCTGAACAGTGCTCGCGGCCATTCGCTGGTCAGTAATCCGCACCTGGGGCGCAGCCTGCGCGATCTGGACAGTCATTGGTGGGGACAGCAGATTGCCCAGGCGACTGACGCTCTACAGCACTTGCATGCTGCGGCAAAACCGCTGGTGCCGTTGTTCGAAACCCTGGAGATGACGCCTGCCGGCGAGTACCGGATCAACCTGATCGATCCCTCGCAGGCCGAGCATGTGGTGCAGGTGGTGAGCTCCGATCACCGTCTGCTGCGCATCAGAAATTATCTGTCGGAGCAGTTTTCGGCACTGGGCACCCGAGCCTCGCCACAGATGGCAGAGGCGGTTGCCGTACACACGCTCAATACCGGCTTCACCATCCAGGCACTGATGAACGTCCTGCGTGGACGAGAGGGGGATGACCGCACCCTGACCACCGCCGTGCGTTTGCACGCTTACGTCAATTACGCGCAGCTGGTGCATGGCAATGTCACGGATGTCGCTGGCCTGATCAGTCTGGTAAAAACCGCGCTCAATGAAGAGAAGATCATCGCCCGCACCTGTGCGCCGGTGGTGGGCGAGGCGCTGGGACATGTCGCCAACGAAGGCGTGGGCGCGGTGCTGGGGCTGGCCAATGTCGGTTTCGACATCTATCAATTGGCGACGGCAGACAACGAGATCGAGCGCGCGCAATTCGGCACCCAACTGGCCTTCGACTCCGCCAGTCTGGCGTTGACCGCCGGTGGTCTGGGGGCTGCCACGGCGGGCGCGGCAACAGCGGCCGCCGTGCTCGGTGGAGCCGGGGTGATCCTGGGCGGACTGGCCGTGGGTGTGGCGGCCCTGGCCCAGGGGTTTGCCAGGATCGCTGAGCAGGCGCAGGAGGTCGGGCTGTTCTTCGATGATCTGGAGCGGGCCTGTCGGGGTGTCGGTTATCGTTATGACGACGGACTCGGGGCGTGGGTCGCTCACCCTTCGCTGGTCGTCCAGAGCCTGGACTTCAATCGCACGATGCTGGTGCTCGACAGTCCGAAGGTGTATCGGCTGCGCGACCATTTCGGGGTGCCGGATTTCAATCCGGATGATCAACAAGCGCTCGATCTGCGGCGTGAACTGGGTCTTCCCGGCTACATCCACTTCGATCCGCCGACTACGCAACTGGTCGTCCTGCCGTGTACGCCGACCACGTACTACGGTTACGAATACAAGGCGTTGCCATTCTCGACGCTGCGTCACGACACCGGCTTCGATACCGCCCGCAAGCTGGAGAAGAAGGATGCGGCTGGCCAGCGGCGGTTTCTGTTTTCGTTCTACTCCTTTCCCGTGCACTACATCATCAACCGTCTCGCACCGTCGTATCGGCCAACCGTGATCGAGGTGCGGCTGGATGCCCACGAGCGTGCGCTGGCGGTGCCAATGATGCCGCAGGTCTGGCACGACAAGGTGTCGTACCGCATCGAAGGTGCGGGCGGCGCCTGCTCACTGATCCTCAATCGCGGGGTCAATCTCCAGTTGCAGTCCCCCAGCCTGCAGCAGTGCCGCTGGAATCTGGTAGCCGCCTGGGCCACCGAGAGGGATGTGCGGATCGACGTCGGCGGGGTTCTTTCGGTGGGTGGGGTGAAGGTGACGTTCGGCGGCAGAGGTCGGCATGAGGTCATGCTTCAGCTGACCGGGCGGCAATCGTTCAAGGTCAACCGCAGTGACGGACGACTGGACATTATCGAGCAGAGCGCGCCAGCCGGGGAGAATGAGCAGTCGCTGCTCACGCATTACCAGACACTGGCCCGGGAGCATCGGCTGGTGCTGCCTTACACGCCAGTTCATCACTTTCCGATTCCTTTCGAGCCCGAGAGCCAGCCGCGTCACACCACGGCCTGGTACGACGCTGCCGAGGATCGTTTTCTGTACATCCGCAGTGAAGAGGTACTGGCGGCCGATGAAATGCTGCTGGCGGCGGTGGTCGACGATTCTGCGTTTTTCTATGAGGTGCGCAACTACGACATCTGGCAGATCGATGCCGTCAGTGGTTTGCTCAAGTGCCGCTACCGTCTGCTTGTCATGGAGGGGCAGTGCAGCATTCGGCGTATTGAAGTCGATGCGCAGGGCGTGATTCATATCGAACAGCAATGGCTGGGTGCCGATCGGCAAGTCACGCAATTCAACTACCTGATCCATGAAGGCCAACTGCAACTGGTGGCAGTTACCCGAGAGATTGACCGTGAGCTGGGCCAGCGAGTGTTCGCCAACCCGACCTTGACGGATTGGACGGCGGTGCTTGGTCACTATTTCACGTTATCGCCGGTACCCGAACGCGCAGGCGTCAGTACCGTCGACTGGCAACCGGCCGCTTACGTGTCGGTCTGCTGGGCGTTCGATCCGGGCAAACGTGACCTGGTCTGGATTCGCAGCCGTGACCTGTTGTGCATTCATCCGTTTGTCTTCGGGCATGACCGCGGCTGGGTCGATTCGATCAAACAGCTTGGTGATCTGCTGCTTCTGCCGGTCAACGATGAGCACGAGCTGTTTTTCATCTACGACCGGCTGGCGCAAAAGCTGTGCAAGGTGCAACGCAGCGCGTCCGCTGGCAGCGAGCGCTGGCCGGCGCAATGGACGCATCAATGGCTGCAGCCTGATGGGCTCAATGATGTGGTGCCGGTACAGGACGGGTATCTGGCCCTGACCGACGACGGTCTGTTCTTCAACCTGACCGCAGAGGGTGAAGTGCATCTGGGTGGCTTGAGTGAGCGCTGGCTCAGGGGGCGCGCGCAGTGGTGGCAGGCACTCGAAACGCTGGCGGTGAAGTACCCGGTCAACAGTTTCGCCATTCTGGGTCTGCGCAACGCCGCCGGTGATCGCAGCCTGTGTGCCTGGTATGTGGATAACCGCTTGCTGCTGTGCGATCCGGGGCACGAACGGGAAATGCGCCTGCTCGGGGTCACACCGGACAACCAGGCGGTCTGGCTGTTCGATGTCGCCAGCGGTGAAATCTGCAGTCAGCGGTTCTTCGACAGCCGGCAACTCGAGCCAGCATTCGGCAGCGGCGCCCAGTTACTGGCGAGCGACTTGCTGCCGGCACCGCAGGCCGAGTGGGACGACTGGCGGTTCAGCGCTGTGCGCAATGACGGCTCCGGTCTGTACGGGACATCGGTCAACGGCGTGTCACTCAAGCTGCGATATCAGGAAGCTGAAAGGATCATCGGCGTCGATCATCACTGGGCCAGCGAGCACGCGGAACATTTGCCGGAGTCTCTGCAGGCATTGCTGGAGACCGCCGAGCATGGGCCCTACATCGCCGTGGAGTCTGGCGCGGGCAACCTGCAATGGTACGACGTGGCGAATGCACAACTGATTCGGGTAGCAGGCCAGGATCTGCCACACGATTGCGAATTGCTCGGCACCCGCCATCGGCATGTGCTGTTGCACGAACTTCAGGCACACCGCGTACACGTCTACCCCGGTCAGCAGAGCATCGGCCCGTTCGAATACATGCGGCGTGACGCCGAGGTGTTGGTGGTCGAGGGCCAGAACAAGGTTGAAGACCTGTTGCCACTGATCGCTGATGACGTGAGCTGTCTGGTGTTGCGCCTGGGGCAGGGCGGCGTCACGTACCACCTGTCGAAGGCCTGCTGGTTGCGGCTGGACTCGGTGATTGTCGATTGCCGTCACCCGCTGGGCGAGATCCCGGCGATTCCCGGCAAGCTGGTCTGGGCGCTGGACGCACCGCAAACACTGCAACTGTCGTTTGTCGACGAGCACTTGCTGATTGTCGACCCGGATCGCCAGCACAGCCTGATCCTGCGGGATGTGTGCTCGGCGGATCCGGCGATGCGCGGTGACGTCTTCCTCGGGTTCGAGGGCGGGCGTTCCTATCCGGTATCGAGCCTGGTGCAGAGGCTGCGGGAAATCGTCGAAGTCGATGATGGCGACGGCAGTACAACGCTGGCGCAGTTGCTGGGAGCGGTGCCGGCCTGACGAAAGTCTTCGTTGGGTTTTTTGAAGTTTGTTTTCTCTCTGTGTCGCGACGGTTCATGTCGTCGCGATGGGTTCGTTTGGCCAAAAAAAAGGAAATTGCATTGAGCACTATGGATGAAGTCACGATGGGCAGAGTGTTCGCCGATCTTATTGCGCGCACAGAACTTGAGTCCGTCAGCGGTAGCCTGGGGGAGGCTCCTTTGCGCTACTACGACGGAGCTACGGCGGCTACCAGTCTTGCAGAACAATTGATAGCGATCAGATTGCTCAAGGACGCGATTGAATCAACACAGCTGGACGCCGCGGATGCTCAGGTCAATAAACTGCGCCTGAAACTGGGCGACTACGACCGCCGCTTGAGTGCGACTGTGAAGATGCTCTCCGCTGGCAAACCGATACCGCGCATCATGCATTTTGTCTGGGTCGGTGGCAGTGAGGTCGGGCCGAATCAGCGCGATTACATGAACATCTGGCGCAAGGTACTGGCGTCGCAGGGATATGCATTCAATCTCTGGTATGACAGTGATGCGCTGCTGGCCTTTGAAATGAATCGGGTGATTCTCGACAGTGCCCGTGCGGACACGATGAAGGTATTAAAGGACGAAAAGGTAACCCCGACGGGACTGTCGAGAATGATCGAAGACCGCGCACGGGTACTCAAACAGCAGATGTTCGACTACCTGAATCAGCCACGCTGGGCCGGACGCGCAGACGAGGCGCGGATCGACCTGATGGTGCGGGGTTATGGCAAGGAACGTGCGACGCTCGAAGCCTTCCGCCAGAAATGTCTGGATTCGCATCAGGCCATGGTGGGTGAGGACTTGCGCCTGCGCGATGTTCGCCAGGAGTTTGCCAGTCATTTTCTGGCTGACGTCTACCAGCGCGAAGTCGCCATGCGCGGCAACTTTGCTGCTGCCAGTGACGTGGTGCGACTGCAGGCCGAGTTTCTCGAGGGCGGGCGTTACAGCGACATGGATTATTTGCCGCCGCTGATCGAGAGACCGGGCGGCGTGGACATCAGTGGTTTCAGCACAGACGCGAAGATCGGTGTCCTGCAGTTATTGCTCAACCATGACGATACCTTGATGCCGGGGCGCGATCGGCAACGTTATGTCGACAGAACCGGGCATATTCCCGCCGAGCATCTCGAGGCACTGAGCGCATTTGCCCGGAGCAGGCCGGGTGTGGAGCAGATTTTCGCTTCGCCGCAGCCGACGTCTTTATCCCAGGATGCCATCGGGCGCGGCGCGGCCTGGGGCAATCCGTCGTCGAAGGAAATGAATGCCTATGTTCTGGCTCATCCTGGCAGCAAGATGGTCAATGCGAGCATGCACTTCATCCGGGTGGCTTATGACTGCCTGTATGAGGTTGAGCGCCGCATGATACTCGCAGGCGTGACGCCAGCAGATGTGTCGTCAGTCGATGATATTGCAATCAAGGTCGTCTCTGAAGCACAGGCTGATGGGCGCTTGCCCAATACATCGCGTGAATATTCATCAGAGAAGCTCATACGCGCCATAGCTCAGTATTATCAGGACGGGATTCGTTTCGACGCCTTGGGCACCATCTACATGACCGGTCCGGGCGCACTTGAAGGCGGTGTAATCGGCTATGTCGAAAGAGAACTGCAGAGTGAACAGCTGAACAACATTCGCCATCATATGAAGCAGGTCGACGGCTTCAACGTCTTTACCGAAGAAGAAATGATCTCCGGCTGGGCAGTCAAGGATACCCCCGAAGACTGGCTGGCAAAAGAACATGAGAAGTGGAATTCGGGCAAGGTCAAGTCGCGCTACGCCGGTAATCTGGCCGACTTGCTGAAAGAGCGGACCCTCACGTTCAAACTGGGCTGGCCGGTCATAGAAGGAAAATCAGTGTTGCTGACTTCGGTCCTGCAGCAACTGCTTGATGATCTGGGTGAGCCGTTTGTACGGGCCATGAATGACCGCTTGACCGGTGATGTGACGTTCAACGTTCCCATCCACCTCGACTTTGATACTCGACAGCAGGTGCTGAACCAGACAGTCGACAAAGCTCCAACGTCCATGGGGGCCGAGTCACTGGGTAACCTCAACGAGGCCTTGGCGCGCATCGCGGCGGGCAAGTTGCCGCTGGATCAGTTGAGCCCGTTGCATCGGGTGATGTTCGGCGGCCTGTTCGGTGCCGCAACACTGGATCAGGTCGGGTTCGCAGACGCCTGGGCAACCACCGTCGCCTTTGCCGAAGATACGCGCGACCGTGGCCTGGTCGCGCGCTACGAGGTGATCGAACAGACACTGCTCAATCGCGATCCTGCACCGGTGGAGGCACGAGTCAATGCATCGGAGCGCGAATCGCTCGGGCAGAACTCCAGGGTGCTGAAGGCGCAGGCATTTGCCGAACCGATCAGCGTGCGGCAATGGCGCGAGTACGTGAGTCGGGTCGAGGTCGCCGCCGTGAATGAGCGCCGGGCGTCGATCCTTGCGCGGGGTGCGGCAGTGCGCGAGACGTTCTTCGAGGCGGGTGCGCATACGGCCAGACAATTGCCGCAGGATTTGTTGTTGCGCGGTGCGGGGGATCCGGGCCGACGCTGCTATCCACTGGCGCTGGTGATGGCCGCCGCGCTGGAGAAAGGCGCCTCGGCCGAGCGCGCGTTGATCGGCAAACTGGCGATTGCCAATCTCACTCCCGACGCACCGCAAGCCCATGCCCTGCTCAAGGTGCTGGACGAGTTGCGTGGCGTACCCATGGCGCGATTCGGCGAGAAGAGACCGGCGGCGAACCTGGCCACTGTGATGCAGACGCTGGAAGCGAAAACCGCTGCCGGCAGCCTGCTGCTCAACACAGACAATCATTCGATGCTGGTGAGCAAGGTTGTGGTGCAAGGCGAGACATCCTATCGCTTCTACGATCCCAACTTCGGGCTGTATGCGTTCGCCCGGATCGAGGATCTGCAACAAGGCGTCCAGCGCTTCATGCAGGAGGAAGTGATTGCCAGGCTTTATGGTCTGGAACGGGGGGCTGCCAGCGTTTTCGAGGTCATCGAACTCGACGGCGCAAGCATTGCCGGTAAATCGTTGCCTTCGGAAATTAGCGTTGAGCATTTGCTCAGCAGTGATCCGCTGGGTGGCGGGCGTGCCGTCGAACCCTGGAGTCAGCATGCCGCCTTGCGCGCGCGTTCCTTGTCAGAGAACGCGCGTCTGGGACAGGCGCTGAGCAGTGTGGACAGCCACAAGTGGGCGCGGACGATCGAAAGCGCGACCCTGCGGTTACAGGACCAGCATCAACTGTCTCGTGACTTCGTTCCGGTGTTCGACTCCCTGAAGAGCACTGCGCAAGGGCGCAGCGAAATCACCATGGTCAGTGCCAGTGATCCGCAGCGCACACGCACAGTGCAGACTGATGACACGCGCCTGCAAGGGATCAAGTCTTACCTGAGCGATACGTTTGAAGCGTTGTCCGGCAGACGCGCGGGGGCGCCAGTGATCGATCCGACGGATGTCGGTGCGGTGCACACGCTCAATGCCGGATTTGCCATTCAAGCCCTGCTGCTCGGGTTGCAGAACGCGGAGTCCGGGATGGGGTCGACCGCGTTGACGTCAGCAGTGCGCATCCACGGTTACCTGGCCTACGCGCAGATGGCTCACGGGCTGGTGGTCGACGCAGTACAACTGCTGAATCTGGTGCGTCATGCCTTTACCGACGGTTTGCGGGTGGCCAAAACCACCTCGTCGATTGTCAGTAATGCGCTGGGCAGCGTCTTGAACGAAGGTGTCGGCACCGTTTTGCAGCTGGCCAGCATCGGCTTCGACATTTATCTGTTGGTCAATGCCCAAAACGATATCCAGCGTGCGGTCTATGCCACGCAGCTGGCCTTCGATTCAGCTGGGCTGGCGCTGGGTGTCGGCGCTTTGGGCGCCGGTGTTGCCGGTGCGGGCACGGCGGCGGCCTTCCTCGGCGGCGCCGGGGTGATTCTGGGCGGGCTGGCGGTGGGCATCGGCGCCCTGGTCGAGGGGTTCAGCGCCAGGGCAGAACGTGGAAGACGGATCGGCCGGTATCTGAATGATGTGCATTCGGCCTATCGACCGCAAAGCCATTCGGTGCAAGGCGATACCTACATTGCCAATCCTTGTGCGGTCTATACCGGGCTTGATTTGCGCAAAGGGCTCATTACCTTCGGCGGCCACAAAATTTTCGCCGCGGAAGATTACTCCTTTCTGCATAAGCCGAGGATCGTCGGGGATCGCAGCAAGGCATTCAGCATTCGAGAGGCCCTCGACCTTCGCGACTCGATTTCCTTCGATATGGCGCCGGGTATTGAAAGCGTCGTGCTGCCGAGTGTGCCGGAGTGCTTTCTGGGCTTCGTCCATGAAGGTCTGCCATTTGCGACAACGCTCACAGAAAACATGGAAACGGCTTTGGCACTGGAAAAATACAAGCTGGCAGGCAAGCGGCAATTCTGGTTCAGCTTTTACCAGGCACCGACCGAGTACATCATGGAAAAAATGGTGCCCAACTACGAGGAAACCCGCGTCAGTGTTGCGATTGGCCCTGATCAGCGTTTTCTGCACGTCCCCCCATTGCCGCAGGAGGTGCACGGTTACCTTTGCTATGACATCGATGCCACTGGCGGGCACTGCTCGATCACCCTGACCGAGGGCGTCAAGTCGTTGCGGCTGCAGGTTTCCTCCGATGATCCAATGACGTGGTCATTGCGTGCCCCGTGGGTGAGTGCGGCGGCGGTGAAGCTGGAACAGGATACTTTTCAGTTGGGCTCGATGCGGGTGGAGGTGCCCGCCAGGAGTGTCGTGTATCTGCAACTCGAGGAGGGTTTCTATCAGGTGGGCTGGGCAACGGGAGCGCTGCTTTTCGCTGAGCTCGACGCGCTCAACGATGCCGATGGCTCGGCCACACGCAAGCATTTGCGCGAACTCGCCCGCGCTCATCGTCTGGCCGATGGCCCGACGGTCATCCGCAACTATCACGATGCCCTGACTGGTGTTCGTACCACGGCCTGGTACGACCACACCGAAGATGCCATGCACTTGGTGCGCGGACTGGACCCACAGTATGCGGCGCAGATCTGCATCGGCCCGAAGATCGGCGAGGAGATGTTTTATTACTGCCCGGCGCAGGGAATCATCTGGCGTACGGATCTGGTCACCGGGCAGATCAAACGCACTTACCGGGTGATGAAAATACATTCATCAAAAAACCCCTGCATTGTTTCGATTCAGGCGACGCCAGAGGGTTTGCTGCAGGTGGTCCAGCGCTTTGAAGACATGTGGAAAAGCTTCTACAAGCTGACTTACCTGCTCGGCGAAGACTACCTCGCCCTTACTGCGATCTCCGATATGAATTCAGACCATCCGTGGATCATTCGCGAAGGACGCGACAATGTTTCGGATTTCCTCCGACGGCACGACTACCCATACCATGAGGTACTTGATGACCAGAGAGTGGAATTCACACTGGGCGCAATGATTACGATCGACACCTTCGACGAGAATTTGCGCAAAGCCACCCGAGCCTGGGTGCGCAGTGAAGATGAGCGCGTCATTCGGCCTGTGCTGCGCAATACGGAAGGTACACCTGACTTTCTCGATTGGGTGCTGCTTGATCCGCTTCAATCAAGCGGCGATACAGTGTTGTTTCATCATCTTGGCCATCGCCTTGTTTATCGACAGCACATCGGCGCAGCGGATCAGATGCCCGAGATGTTTGCACAAAGTGTCTTGCACCTTGAGGTGCAGCATGTGCACCGCCAGGGCGGACAATACGTCATCCTCACTGACGAAGGCATGCTGTTCCAGATGAATGACGACGGCCAGACGCGGCTGGTGGGACTCAATCACGCATGGCTGTCGGCCCGCCAGCAGCGCACTGTGCAAGGGTTCAAGTGGTGGGAAACGGTCGGGACCAGCATTCAGAACGAGTCCGCCGATGGCGTGGAAGTCGGAGGTATCAGCGATGCAACGGGCAAGACATCGCTGTATGTCATCTATCTGGATCAGCAATTTCTGATTGCCGACACAGCGGGCAAAGCCATGCGCGTGTTGAGGCTGACGCCAGATAAAAAAGCGGCGTGGATGATGGACTGGGCATCCGGACGAATCTATCGTCAGCCCTTCATGGCGCCTGAAAGCCTGGCGGCGGCATTCGGTTCGGGGACACGTCTGCTGCAGGCGCACTTGCTGGCCCCGATGCAGCGAGTCATGCCGCGGGACACTTTTGCCTGGGCCGTGCCCCATGGAGCCGGCCTGCACGTCCGCCGGCATGACCACGTGCTGTTCAACCTGGTCGATGGCGAGCCACCGCGTATCGTCGGTGTGGAAGTCGAATTCTTCAATGGCCTGGCGTCTCGTCAGGCGCGGGAGCAAAAGCTGACGCGACTGCTTGCCGGTCAGCGTAGCGGTCCTTACCTCTTTGCGGGCAGGAGCGATAATCTTTGCAGCTGGTATGACGTCGCAGCCGGCCGTCTGCTCAGTGTCGCGGTGTCAGGACGTGAATGGCCACAATATCTGGGCGTGGCGAACGATCAGACCCTGGTGCTGCATGACCCTGTAACGGGCCGCCTGTTCAGCAATGCCAGTGAAGACATTGAACCCATCGATATATGGATGACTGTGGAAGCGGTCAGCCGGATTGCAGATACGCTGGTTATCGACGGTATTGGCTCATCGGGCAGGATTGTAGCGATTCCGGATGGCGTCGATACACTGGTACTCAAGTTTGCGAAATCTGCAGATTACCTTTCACTGGCCCGACAGACTTGGGATCGGCTTGATTGCCTGATTGTCGACGCCGAGGAAGCAGGCATTCATCTGGCGTTGACACTGGAGCCGATGCAGCGATGGCTGGTCTCGAGGTCCGACGGCCATTTGCTGCTGACGGATCCCGATTCGGGAAGCAGCATCATCTTGCGCAATGCCACGAGCCTTGATGCGGCACGGCAACAGCAGGTGACATTCGGGATTGCGTTACCTGACGAAATCTCGGTGACCGTTAGCCTGGAGGAGCTGATGAGTGCGATGGCCACGGAACCCCTGCTGGAACTCGGCGCGCTGATCGGGCTGTCCATCGACCAGTAAGCCATTGCGAGCTGGCAGATCAGACCGGGCTGCGGAGATTGTCCTCCGCAGCCCTTTTTCGTTCAGGACACCAGATAGCCCTTGATCCCGGTAAAGATGATCTGCGCCGCCAGTGCGCAGACGAAAAGGCCCATCAGCCGGCTGACGATCTGCAGGCCCTGATCACCGAGCACCCGTTCGATGTGATTGGACAGATACAGCACCACCCCTACGGTGAAACTGGCCAGAGTGATGCTCATGATCGCGGTCAGTTTGTCGTCCCAGTGTGGTTGGCTGACGCCCATCACCAGCAGCGCACCGATGGTGCCCGGGCCGACGGTCAGCGGAATGGTCAGCGGGACGATCGTCACGTCCTGTTGCACGTTGTCACTCTGCACCACAGGCTTGCCCTGAGCCATGCCCAATGCCGAGATGAACAGCACGCTGCCGGCACCGATGCGGAATGCGTCCGCAGTGATCCCGAATACATCGAAAATCACCCGCCCGAACAGATAAAGCAAGACGCTGGAGACCAGGGTGGCAATCGCCACTTTCCAGGCCAGGCGCCGCTGTTCCTTGCGCGAGTAGCCACGAGTCAGGCTGATGAAGCAGGACAACACGAAGAACGGGCTGTAGAGCACCAGCATCTTCAGGTAAACGCTGAATAACACGTGGAGCATGAGGGCGACTCGCATCCGGAGAGTGATGACGGCGAGTCTATCAGTCGGTTAGTTGCTTGTGTGCGCAGAAGATGCTGCGCACGGCTGTTCATTTTTCCGGATTTTATTTTGATCGTTGTGTTGTTCTTCTTTGTTAGTTGTTTTTTTTGTTTGGATATGATGTTACAGATTCGGGTTTGTGGTTGTATGTTTGTTTAGTTATTGTTTGATCGCAAGTTCAAGAGGAACTTGTCTGATAATTAATAGGGATTTTATTGTGCATAATCAAGCTGTTCGAGAAAGTTATATTGCTGCCTGTGTTAAAGCGATTGAAGAGTGTGAAATCGACGACCAGTTGGTTATTCGCCCTCGCGCCCTGATGGCTGTAGGTGACGACGTAGAAGCACCGTCGAAGGGCTCTGTTGTGGGAGAAGGTTCGCTGGGCTTCGCGGGCGGAATCAGCGCCCAAAACCGATCCGATGCGGAAAACGCCTTCCTCTTTGCCACGCTTGCAGCCAACAAACAGTACCCGGCCGAAGAGCAGGGTAAAGAGTGGTATCTGCGTTTTCGTGAGGTGATGACCCAGGCCGGCTGGACGCCAGTCACCAAGTATTACAGCGACTTGGACGTCGCGGGCACCAGCGTGCGTATGGATAAGCTGGTACTGGAAATTCTCGGCTCCGTGGTTGCCGGCGCTGCACTGCCAGGCCCGGCTACGGCGTTGATGCTCAAGGTGGCGGGAGATGCGATTGCCGCCCTGCAAAAGCGTGATACTGCTGCGCTGACGGCTTATGAGCGCAATCTGCTGCAACACGGTGTGGGTGGAATTTCCGCGGGTGCGTGCGTTGAAGTCAACGGTGAGGCGATCATGGCCCTGGGCAGCGTGCGTTTCCAGCGCAAGAATACCTCTACCAAAGTGCTGTTTGTCGATGTCGACGTGCGTAATGTAAACCTGTATCGAGGCGAAACGGTATTTGTCAAAAACACATTAAAAGCTGATTCGGTTCGTGAAACTATTAAAAATAAACTCATCGCTCACAGTGACAAGATTGTCGATATTGAAATTTGATTGATCAAAAAAAGGCAGCCGGTTTCGGCTGCCTTTTTTTGTTATCGGGAGCAATGATATGAATGACGAATATTCAGTATTGATTGTTGGCGGCGCCGTTGTGCTGGTTCCGGTAACGGAGGAGCTGGCGCACTATGACGATTTGATCGAGTGCCTGTTGCTGGCGCAATTGGCGGCCAATAAAAAAATCGAAAAGACGCCGGAGATCGACTGGTATGGTGCGTATGTGCAGTTGCTGGATAACTATTGGCTGCGCCACTCCAGAGCTCGACGGCAATGGTCCATCGGAAAGGATAACCTCGAGTCGCTCGGTGATTGGGTCATCGCCGCGATGTTCAGCGACGCTGTGGATAACAGTGGCGCTGCATCTGTAGCGCTGCGACGTCTGGCAGGCCTGTCCGGCACCGAGCCGGCCATGGTTTTGCTGCGCAGGCACATCCAGAAGAGCATCCTGGCGTCCGAGTCCGGAGATGGGCTTGCGTCCGCCACGGCTGTGCGCCTGCTGGTGGTCGTCGCGAATACGCCGACCTCCTTGACCAGTGTCTATCTTGAGCTTGCGACTGATCGGGTGCTTGGCGGCAACCTCCTGGCCGAGCTGTTTCAGGCCGAGGATGTGCGCGGCGACGTGTGCATGCGTTACGCCGGTGCCTACTTGTCTGAGACCCTCTATGCTCCGGCACGCGCCGCCGTTGCCCTGAAAATCAGGGACAGGATGAAGGACAACGTTGTGCGGTTGACGTTGCCCGATGAAGGGGCAGTCAGACAGCTTTGCGCAGCCGATTGAGGCGCACCCAGACAGGCCTGCTTAGAAGGTCGAGGCCGTACGGTTCTGCTGATCGCGCTGGGCTACCCAGTGTTCGATCAGCTCGCGCAGTTGCGACAGTTCCACCGGTTTGGCCATGTGGCCATCCATCCCGGCCTGACGCGCGCGTTCCTTGTGTTCGGCGAGGATGTGCGCGGTCAGCGCGACGATCGGCGTGCGTATACGCTGATTGCTGACCTCCCACGCCCGTAGCTGCTGGGTCGCCGAGAAGCCATCGAGGATCGGCATTTCGCAGTCCATCAGCACCAGATCATAACGCTGGGCCTTCATCGCCTGCAGGGCCTCTTCGCCGTTGCTGGCGGTGTCCGGTTGCAGGTTGAGTTTGCCGAGCATGCCGCGAATCACTTTGGTCGAAATCGTGTTGTCTTCGGCGACGAGAATGCGGAAATCGCTCGGCACCTTGGCCGCCGTAGCGGGAGTGACCACTTGCGGCTGGAACACTACCTGACCTTTATTGCGCTGGTTCAACTCGTCGGCCAGCGTGGTCTTGAGCGTATAGCCGGCCACCGGTTTGGCGAGGATGCGTTTGATCCCGGAGTTGCGCGCGATGATCTTGCTCGGCGCGTTACTGATGCCGGTGAGCATGATCAACAGGATGTCGTGATTGAGGCTCGGGTCTTCCTTGATCTTGGCCGCCAGTTGCATGCCGGTCATGCCGGGCATGTTCTGGTCCAGCAGCACCACATCGAAGTAGTCGCGCAGGTGCGCCTTGGTGCGCAGCAGCGCCAGCGCTTCCTTGCCCGATGGCACGGCGCTGACGTTCAGACCCCAGGCGCTGCATTGCTGCACCAGCACTTTGCGGCAGGTATCGTTGTCGTCCACCACCAGCACGCGCGCACCTTGCAACGGGCCGTCGAGGTCGGAGGTCGGGTGTTCCAGACGATCCGGGTCCAGTGGCAGGGTCAGCCACAAGGTGCTGCCCTGATTGGCGCCGCTCTTGATCCCGAACTCGCCGTGCATCAGGCGGATCAGTTGCCGCGCAATCACCAGCCCGAGGTTGCCACCCAGACGGTTGGCCGAGAGGAAGTGTTTGCTGTGCAGTTCGGCGTGCATCAGCGCATCGCGCTCCTCCGGTTCCATCGGCTGACCACTGTCCTGCACGGCGATGCGCAGGCGCGGTTTGACGCTGCGTTCGTCGAGGGCGACGACGATCAGCACTTCGCCTTCGTCGGTTTTCTTCAGGGCGTTTTCCAGCAGGCTCAGCAGGGTCTGGCGCAAGCGGGTCGGGTCGCCGCTGATCACGCGCGGCACTTGCGGCTGGATGAAGCTGATCAGCTCGACGTTCTGCTGTTCGGCCTTGGCCCGGTAGATGCTCAGGCAGTCGTCGATCAGCGCGTTGAGGTCGAACTGCACATCGTCCAGTTCGATCTGCCCGGATTCGAGCTTGGAGATGTCGAGAATCTCGTTGATCAACGTCAGCAGTTCGTTGCCGGCGCTGTGGATGGTTTGCACGTAATCGCGTTGCTTGACCGACAGTGGCGTGCCCAGCAGCAGCTCGGTCATGCCCAGCACGCCGTTCATCGGGGTGCGGATTTCGTGGCTGATCTTGGCGAGGAATTCGGCTTTGGCGTTGATCTCGGCATTGCTCGCGGCAAGATCGCGGCTGATGCTGAACCGGCTTTCGGTGATGCTGCGCTGGCGTTCACCCAAGGCGATGCTCATCAGCAAGCCACTGATGCAGATGAAACCCATCAGGGTCATGATCAGGCCTTGCGGCGCCACCAGGGTCAGCCCCAGCAGGGCCGGCAAAATAATCAGCGTGCCGATGTTGAACACCACCATCCCGGCAACGAACAGCCGCGCCGGACGGTAGCCCTTCTGCCAGTGATAGAAGCCGACCAGTAACATGCTCAGACCGGCCAGCGCCACCAGCGCGTAGGTGATGATGTTCAGCGGCAGAGTGTTGACGAACAACAGCAGCAGGCAGCAGATCACGATGAACAGAATGTCGCCCAGCAACAGTTTGTTCAGCGGGTGCGGGCCGAGCGGGGCGAAGAAGCGCAGGGCGAACATCAGCCCGGCCGGGGCGGTCAGCAGCAACGCCAGATACGCGCCCGGGGTCTGGATCGCGTGCCAGTTCGGCAACCACGGGCCGGCGAGGTTGAGCAACAGCAACAGACTCAGGCCCAGCAGTCCTTCGCAGACCGCCAGCCACAGGCTGCTGCGCGAGCGGGAGTAGGCGTAGCGCACAAGATTGTGCAGCAGCAACATGCCGAGGCAGCCGAACAGCAGACCGAAGATCAGCGTCTGGTTCTGGTTGGCGGCACTCATCACCGCCGATTGCAGGGTGATGTGCGGGCGCAGCTGATGGTCGGAAACCATCCGCAGATAAACGTCGAGGGACTTGTCGCTTTGCGGCAGTGGCAGCAGGAAGTCGCTGCTCGGCAGTGGCCGCTCGACCTGCGGCTGATGGGTGCCGGAAGTGCGTTGCTCGATCAGTTTGTCGCCGTCCAGCACGTAGAGGCTGAGGTTGGACAGGTCGGGAGCGAAGATCCGCAGCACCTGCTCGTGCTTGCCCGGTGCTAGTTTGAAACGCAGCCAGAGTGCGCCATCGGGCTCGGCCGCCGTGAGGCGATCAAGTTCGATGGGACTGAATTGATTGGTGTAGCGCGCCGAGCGGATGTCGCTCAGTTGCAGATTACCCTGATCGTCAAGCAATACCGACCAGCCACTGCCTTGCGCGGCCAGAGCCGGAAGCATGCAGAGCAAGGTCAGCAACGTGACGGTGAAGCTTATGGCAATCCTGAGCCAGCGCACGGCGAAATCCCTTCGTAGGTTGATGCCAGAATATAACGATGCGCGGCGGCGGAACAGCCCGGCGAGGGACTGCATCCCGCGCCGGACGTGAAGGACAGCTTATTCCTGGGTTTCGCCACGTTCGCGGGCAATGGCGCGGTAGCCAATGTCCTTGCGGTAGAAGCAGCCTTCCCAGTCGATGGCAGCGGCCAGCTTGTAGGCTTGCTGCTGCGCTTCGCTGACACTGGCGCCCATGGCGGTGGCGCAGAGTACGCGACCACCGGCCGTCACCACGTTGCCATCCTTCAGCGCCGTACCGGCGTGGAAGACTTTGCCTTCCAGGCCTGCGGCTGTGTCCAGACCGTTGATCACCGCGCCCTTGGCGTAGTCGCCCGGGTAGCCGCCGGCGGCCAGCACGATGCCGACGCTCGGACGTGGATCCCACTGCGCTTCAACCTTGTCCAGCGCTTGCGCCAGAGCGGCTTCGACCAGCAGCACCAGGCTTGACTGCAGACGCAGCATCACCGGTTGGGTTTCCGGGTCACCGAAGCGGCAGTTGAATTCGATGACTTTCGGGTTGCCGGCCTTGTCGATCATCAGACCGGCGTACAGGAAACCGGTGTAGACGTTGCCTTCTTCGGCCATGCCGCGCACGGTCGGCCAGATCACCTGATCCATCACGCGCTGGTGCACGTCGGCGGTGACCACCGGGGCAGGGGAGTAGGCACCCATGCCGCCGGTGTTCGGGCCGCTGTCGCCGTCGCCAACACGTTTGTGGTCCTGGCTGGTGGCCATCGGCAGGACGTTCTTGCCGTCGACCATGACGATGAACGAGGCTTCTTCGCCGTCGAGGAATTCTTCGATCACCACGCGCGAACCGGCGTCGCCGAAGGCGTTGCCGGCGAGCATGTCGCGCACGGCGTCTTCGGCTTCGGCCAGGGTCATGGCAACGATCACGCCTTTACCGGCGGCCAGGCCATCGGCCTTGATCACGATCGGTGCACCTTTTTCACGCAGGTAAGCCAGGGCCGGCTCGATCTCGGTGAAATTCTGGTAGTCAGCGGTCGGGATCTTGTGACGCGCCAGGAAATCCTTGGTGAAGGCTTTCGAGCCTTCCAGCTGCGCAGCGCCAGCGGTCGGGCCGAAGCAGTCCAGGCCACGGGAGCGGAACAGATCGACCACGCCGGCCACCAGCGGCACTTCCGGGCCGACGATGGTCAGGGAAACGTTTTTCTCGGCGAAGTCGGCCAGTTGCTCAAGGGCCAGCACGTCGATGGCGACGTTCTCGCACTTGGCTTCAATCGCGGTACCGGCGTTGCCCGGCGCGACGAAAACCTTCTGCACGCGCGGATCCTGAGCCACTTTCCAGGCCAGGGCGTGTTCACGGCCACCGCTGCCAATGATCAAAACATTCATTTCAAGAACCTCAAATTCTGTCAGGCGCTACTGGAGCGCTTTATGTGGGAGCGGGCTTGCTCGCGAAAGCGGTGTGTCAGGCAAAACGGCTGTTGCTGACAGATTGCATTCGCGAGCAAGCCCGCTCCCACATTTGGATCGAGTTGTATCAGTGACGGAAGTGGCGCATGCCCGTAAAGACCATGGCGATGCCAGCCTCGTCGGCTGCAGCGATCACTTCAGCGTCACGCATCGAGCCGCCCGGCTGGATCACCGCAGTGATACCGACCTTGGCCGCGTTGTCCAGACCGTCGCGGAACGGGAAGAACGCGTCCGAGGCCATCACCGAACCGGCCACTTGCAGACCGGCGTGCTCAGCCTTGATCGCAGCGATACGTGCGGAGTTTACGCGGCTCATCTGGCCGGCGCCGACACCGATGGTCTGACGGTTTTTGGCGTAGACGATGGCGTTGGATTTAACGTACTTGGCGACTTTCCAGGCGAAGATCAGGTCGTTGATTTCCTGTTCGGTCGGTGCGCGCTGGGTCACCACTTTCAGGTCGTCGGCGCCGATCATGCCGATGTCGCGGCTCTGCACCAGCAGGCCACCGTTGACGCGCTTGTAGTCCCAGGCCGGAACGCGATCCGCCGACCACTCGCCGCAGGCCAGCAGGCGCACGTTGGCTTTGGCCGCCACAACAGCACGGGCTTCTGCGCTGACGCTTGGAGCAATGATCACTTCCACGAACTGACGCTCGACGATCGCCTTGGCGGTGTCGGCATCCAGTTCACGGTTGAAGGCGATGATGCCGCCGAAGGCCGACTCGGTGTCGGTGGCGTAGGCCAATTCGTAGGCCTGACGGATGCCGCCCTCGGCGTCCGGGCTCACGGCCACGCCGCACGGGTTGGCGTGCTTGACGATCACGCAGGCCGGCTTGACGAAGCTCTTCACGCATTCCAGCGCGGCGTCGGTGTCGGCCACGTTGTTGTACGACAGCTCTTTGCCTTGCAGTTGGGTCGCGGTGGCGATGCCGACTTCGGCAGGCTTGGCTTCCACGTAGAACGCCGCGCTCTGGTGCGGGTTCTCGCCGTAGCGCATTTCCTGGGCCTTGATGAACTGGCTGTTGAAGGTGCGCGGGAATTCGCTGCGGCCTTCGGTGCTCAGGGTTTCGGCAGCCTGATTCACGGTGCCCATGTAGTTGGCGATCATGCCGTCGTAGGCGGCGGTGTGTTCGAAGGCCTTGAGCATCAGGTCGAAACGCTGAGCGTAGGTCAGGCCACCGGCCTTGAGGTTTTGCAGAACGTTGGCGTAATCGCTGGCATTCACCACGATCGCCACGTCTTTATGGTTTTTCGCTGCCGAACGAACCATGGTCGGGCCACCGATGTCGATGTTCTCGATCGCAGTCGGCAGGTCGCAGCCGGGCTTGTTGATGGTGGCTTCGAACGGGTACAGGTTGACCGCAACCAGGTCGATCGGCTTGATGCCGTGCTCGTTCATGATTGCATCGTCGATACCGCGACGACCGAGGATCCCGCCGTGGATTTTCGGGTGCAGGGTTTTCACCCGACCGTCCATCATTTCCGCGAAACCGGTGTAATCCGCGACTTCCACTGCGGCAACACCGTTGTCGCGCAGCAGCTTGAACGTCCCGCCGGTGGAGAGGATCTCGACGCCGAGGGCTTCAAGCTCCTTGGCGAATTCGAGGATCCCGGTCTTGTCGGAAACGCTGATCAAGGCGCGGCGGATCGGCAGGCGGGTAGTCTGGTCGGTCATCTCAATTTCCATCAAAAGCAAAGGAAGTCAGCAAAAAAGGCGACCGGTTTTACGCGGGCGCCTTTCTGGTTTGATTGAATGCTTACAGCAGATCGTACTGCTTGAGTTTCTTGCGCAGCGTGCCGCGGTTGAGTCCGAGCAGCTCGCTGGCCTTGGTCTGGTTGCCCTTGACGTAGTTCATCACGCTTTCGAGCAGGGGAGCCTCGACTTCGGAGAGCACCAGGTTGTACACATCCGTGACGGACGCGCCCTCAAGGTGGGCGAAATAATTGTGCAGCGCCTTCTCGACACTCCCGCGAAGGGTCTGACCTTCTTCGCTCGGGGTATTGAGGTGCTGTTTCAAATTCACGTTGTCGCTCACGGGTGCTGTTCCACTCACTAAAGTCTCGGTCATCATCGTCATGCGGCCACCCCTTCTTCGTCCCCTGTCAGGCTCTTGTAACGCTCGGCGAAGAACTCCCGAACGTTGGCGCATTGTGTTTCCGTACCATCCAAACGATTGAAGTGGGCGCGAAACTCCCTGGCGCCCGGCAAGGTTGCGAGATACCAGCCCACATGCTTGCGGGCAATACGGACGCCCATCACATCCCCATAGAAGGCGTGAAGTGCGGCCAGATGCTCCAGCAGGATGCGTTCCACTTCGCTCAGCTCCGGCGCCGGCAATTTCTCGCCGGTACGCAGGAAGTGTTCGATCTCGCGAAAAATCCATGGCCGCCCCTGGGCAGCCCGGCCTATCAGCAGGCCATCGGCACCGGTCGCGTCAAGCACGTAACGGGCCTTTTCCGGCGAATCGATATCGCCATTGGCAAACACCGGCATCGACACCGCCTGCTTGATCGCGGCAATCGTGTCGTACTCGGCTTCGCCGGTGTACAGATCGGCGCGCGTGCGGCCATGCACGGCCAGCGCGGTGATCCCGGCCTGCTCGGCGATCTTCGCCACAGTCAGGCCGTTCTTGTTGTCGCGATCCCATCCGGTGCGGATCTTCAGGGTCACCGGCACATCCACTGCAGCGACGACGGCCTGCAGGATCTCGGTCACCAGTGCTTCGTCTTTCAATAACGCGGAGCCGGCGGCCTTGTTGCAGACCTTCTTTGCCGGGCAACCCATGTTGATATCAATAATCTGTGCGCCCAGTTCGAAGTTGGCCCGTGCCGCGTCCGCCAGCATCTGCGCATCGCCACCGGCAATCTGCACCGAGCGTGGCTCGGGATCGCCTTCGTGGATCATGCGCATGCGCGACTTGCGGGTATTCCACAGGCTCATGTCACTGGTGACCATTTCCGAGACTACAAGCCCTGCGCCCAAACGCTTGCACAGCTGACGAAAGGGCTGGTCGGTGACGCCCGCCATCGGGGCGAGAATCAAACCGTTCTGCAATGTATATGGGCCGATGCGTACCGCCGACATAGGACTTCCCTGAAGTGGGGCCGGATCATGAGAGTTCGAAAAAGGGTTGGCATGATACCCGCTCTCGATGACTGGATAAAGGCTGAATTGAACAAAATCTGAACAGTTATTCTGTTATTACCAGCGGTTTGGTAAGCGCGGGCGAAGTCAGAAAACTGCCGTCAAACCTGAAGCGATGAAGCGATTCACTCGGGCGAGTGGAAACTCAGGCTGTAATTCACCGCTTTGGGGCCTGGATCAAGGATATCCAGCGCGATGTGGATCGGCGTCTGCGGCGGCATTTCCGCCATGCCCTCAAGGTCGCCGTTGAGGTATTCGCCGGGTTTGAAGCGACGACTGGCGATCAGATGACCGTTGAGGTCAGCGAAGCGTAGCTCCAGCAACGGAAATGGCTGGGAGAACGTCGCGCGGTTGTAGATGATCGCATCCACCACCAGCGCCCCGCTGAATTCCGGATGGCTGCGCACCACCAGATTGCTGCTTTTGATTTTGCCGATGTCGACCTTGGACGGCACCGTGCAGCCGATCTGCGGGCAGAACTGCTGAAACCATGGGCGGTACTGATCCTGGCGCGCCAGTTCGTCGAAATGATAGGCAATGTACTGACCTGCCAGACCGGCGGCGGCCAACAGCACCAGCAAGCCCCAGAGCAGGCGTCGGCCCCAGGGCGAGCGGCGCTTCTGCCAGTCCAGTTGCAGCGGATCGTCTGTCAGATCCTGCAGCACTTCGGCGCGCACGCCGGGTTCGGCGCGTTGACGTTTTTTGCGCAGCGGTTCGACCGATGGCAAGTCGTCATCGTCCGGCTCGACGTTGGCCGACAGGCGTTCGCGGCGGGCATTCGGATCAATCGGGTCGTGCAGGCGCAGTTGCGGGATCGGCGGCTCGTCATCCAGATCCACCGGCTCCAGCGACAGGGAAGGCTCGGTGCGCGCGGTGTTTAGCGGTTCCGGTTCGACGGCATCTGACTCGACGTCATCTTCGGGCTCGGGCAGACGTTCATCGTCGCGTGCGCTGAACAGGCTGTCGCGCCACTCCGTTTCATCGGCTTCAGGACTGTCGCGCCGGGCGCTCAGGGACTCTTCGCGCTGACGACCGAATTCGGTGGTCGGCTGGATTTCCCGTTGTTCGAGGCGGGCGAGTTCTTCGTCCAGATCGAGGCTGTCCAGGTCCAGCTCGCTGGCGCTCCATTGCTTTTGGCTGAGGGCGCGCGGCGCGGGCGGTTCGTCATTGACGGGGGCTTCGACCACTGGCGGCGGCTCGCTGACCACTGCCTGAGACGGTGCTGGCTGGACAATGGACGGCGCCACCGGAGTGACCGCTTCCTTGCCGGCGTGTTGTTCCAGCAGCTGTTTGGCGGCGTTGAACACTTGCAGGCAGGAGCCACAGCGAACCACCCCGCGGGCCACGCTCAACTGAGCATGGCTGACGCGGAAGCTGGTTTGGCAATGGGGGCACTGGGTGACGAAGCTGTCGGTCATGCGGCGATCCGGTTTATGCAGGCGGTCATTCTAGCGCCGACGGCCGGTGATACGCACCCAGCCATCGCGATTGGCGATCGGGTCCAGATCGAAGTCCTGCGCATAAGCGGCGGCGACTTCTTCACCTTGTTCGGCGAGGATGCCTGACAGTGCCAGACGACCGCCGGTTTTCACCAGACCGGACAATTGCGGCGCCAGGGAAACCAGCGGGCCGGCCAGAATGTTGGCCACCAGCACGTCGGCTTTGACCTGCGGCAGATCTTCCGGCAGGTACAGCGGGAACAGCTCGTCGGCAATATTGTTGCGCCCGGCGTTGTCGCGCGAGGCTTCCAGCGCCTGCACGTCGATGTCGGTGCCGACGGCTTCTTTCGCGCCGAGCAGCAGGGCGGCGATCGCCAGAATTCCCGAGCCGCAGCCGAAGTCCAGGACGTTGCAGTCTTTCAGGTCCTGACCGTCGAGCCATTCCAGGCACAGGGCGGTGGTCGGGTGGGTGCCGGTGCCGAACGCCAGGCCCGGATCCAGCAACAGATTGACCGCGTCAGGCTCGGGCGCGGCGTGCCAGCTCGGCACGATCCACAGGCGCTGACCGAAACGCATTGGCTGGAAGCCGTCCATCCAGCTGCGTTCCCAGTCCTGGTCTTCGATGACTTCGCTGTGATGCTCGGGCAGCGGACTGCCGGTCAGCAGTTCCAGATGCGCGAGCACCGGCGCAGGCTCGGTGCCGCCCTCAAACAGGGCCAGCAGGTGCGTGTGCGCCCACAGTGGGGTGGTGTTGAGTTCCGGCTCGAAGATCGGCTGATCTTCGGCGTCCATGAAGGTCACCGAAACGGCGCCGACTTCAAGGAAAGCGTCTTCGTAGGTTTCGGCTTGTTCCGGGCTGATGGCGAGACGTACTTGCAGCCAAGGCATGGCGGGCACCTTTGAAAAAATATGATTGCAGCCTAGCGGCCAGCGAGAAGCGCGCAAGTTTACGCGAGCGCGCAGGGTTTGTGGGAGCTGCATTGCACCCTGTGGGAGCGGGCTTGCTCGCGAAGGCGGTGTGCCAGACAAATAAATGTATCTGATGCACCGCTTTCGCGAGCAAGCCCGCTCCCACAGGGGATTTGAAAACTGTAGAAACAACAAAGCCGCCCGAAGGCGGCCTTGTCTGTGCGGACTTGAAGCTTAGTGCTTCTCGCCTGCCAGCTTGTGCTCGAGGTAGTGAATGTTCACGCCCCCTTTGCAGAAGCCTTCGTCGCGGGTCAGTTCACGGTGCAGCGGGATGTTGGTCTTGATCCCGTCAACCACGATCTCGTCCAGGGCATTACGCATGCGCGCCATGGCTTCGTCGCGGGTGGCGCCGTAAGTGATCAGCTTGCCGATCAGCGAGTCGTAGTTCGGCGGAACTGCATAACCGCTGTACAGGTGCGAATCGACGCGAACGCCGTTACCGCCTGGTGCGTGGAAATGCTTGACGGTGCCCGGGCTCGGCATGAAGGTTTTCGGGTCTTCAGCGTTGATCCGGCACTCCAGCGAGTGACCGCGGATCACCACGTCATCCTGAGTGAACGACAGCTTGTTGCCAGCGGCGATGCTGAGCATCTCCTTGACGATGTCGATACCGGTGACCATTTCCGAAACCGGGTGCTCCACCTGAACACGGGTGTTCATTTCGATGAAGTAGAAACGACCGTTCTCGTACAGGAACTCGAACGTGCCGGCGCCACGGTAGCCGATGTCGATGCACGCCTTGACGCAGCGAGCCAGAACTTCCTGGCGCGCCTGCTCGTCGATGCCCGGTGCCGGCGCTTCTTCGAGAACCTTCTGGTGACGGCGTTGCAGCGAGCAATCGCGGTCGCCCAGATGGATGGCGTGACCCTGGCCGTCGGACAGTACCTGAACTTCGACGTGACGCGGGTTGGTCAGGAATTTTTCCAGATAGACCATCGGGTTGCCGAACGCCGCGCCAGCTTCGGAGCGGGTCAGTTTCGCCGAGGCGATCAGGTCTTCTTCCTTGTGCACCACGCGCATGCCGCGACCACCGCCGCCGCCAGCGGCTTTGATGATCACCGGGTAGCCGACTTCACGACCGATGCGCAGCGCCGTTTCTTCGTCTTCCGGCAGCGGGCCGTCGGAACCTGGAACGGTAGGCACGCCGGCTTCGATCATCGCGTGCTTGGCCGATACCTTGTCGCCCATCAGGCGAATGGTTTCGGCTTTCGGGCCGATGAAGGCGAAGCCGGAATTCTCGACCTGCTCGGCAAAATCGGCGTTTTCCGCGAGGAAACCGTAGCCTGGGTGAATGGCGGTAGCGCCAGTCACTTCAGCGGCAGCGATGATGGCCGGGATGTGCAGGTAGGACTGAGCGGCAGAAGCCGGGCCGATGCAGACGGACTCGTCTGCCAGACCCAGGTGCATCAGCTCTTTGTCGGCCTTGGAGTAAACGGCGACGGTCTTGATGCCCATCTCTTTGCAGGCACGCAGAATCCGCAGGGCGATCTCACCGCGGTTAGCGATCAGAACTTTTTCCAACTTCGCAGTCATCAAAGGCTCTCCGCAGTTCAAACGATGGTGAACAGCGGTTGGTCGTACTCAACCGGCTGGCCGTCTTCGACGAGGATGGATTCGATCACACCGCTGGTTTCAGCTTCGATGTGGTTCATCATCTTCATGGCTTCGACGATGCACAGGGTGTCGCCTTTCTTCACGGTCTGGCCGACTTCAACGAAGGCTGGCGAGGTTGGCGAAGATTTACGGTAGAAGGTACCTACCATTGGCGAGCGGGCCACGGTGCCGTTCAGTGCCGGAGCAGCAGCGGCAGCCGGAGCGGCAGCAGCTACTGGAGCAGCGGCGGCAGGCGCAGCGGCCGGAGCCTGCATCGGCGCCGGAGCGTAGTACTGCTGAGCCGGGGTCTTGCTGTGACGGCTGATGCGTACGGACTCTTCGCCTTCCTTGATCTCGAGCTCGTCGATGCCGGACTCTTCCAGCAATTCGATCAGTTTCTTAACTTTACGGATATCCATGAATCATCAACTCCCAAGGGTCGGTCAGGGGCGTTTAACGCTTGTGGTTCAAGTCGTTGCCTGTGTTTCAAGCTGTTCTAGTGCGGCCTCCAGGGCCAGTCGGTAACCGCTGGCGCCAAGGCCGCAGATCACTCCCACCGCTACATCGGAGAAGTAAGAGTGATGGCGGAAAGGTTCGCGCTTGTGCACGTTGGACAAATGCACTTCGATGAATGGGATGCTCACTCCCAGCAGCGCGTCACGTAATGCGACACTTGTGTGTGTAAATGCTGCTGGATTGATCAGAATGAAATCGACACCCTCACCGCGAGCGGCGTGGATGCGGTCGATCAATTCGTACTCGGCATTGCTTTGCAGGTGCAGCAGATGATGGCCGGCTTCACGGGCGCGGCGCTCCAGATCCTGATTGATCTGCGCCAGGGTCGTTGACCCATAGGTGCCCGGTTCGCGGGTGCCGAGCAGGTTCAGGTTGGGGCCGTGCAGCACCAGTAGCGTCGCCATCTGCGTGTTCCTTGTTATGAATGAGCAGTCGTCAGAACCCGGCGACTATGCCGCAAAGGCTTTGTGACTGTCCAGTTCTCTGCAATAGCCAGCACGATGACCGATGTTTGCGCGAAATTTGTGACTGAGTGATTTGATCCGGTCACTTGTAGTGATTGTGCTGACGCCTTCGCGAGCAGGCTCGCTCCCACAGGGGGTACATATTCCAATGTGGGAGCGGGCTTGCTCGCGAAGGCGATTTTTCAGACGCGGAATGCCTGCACGGCGGTATGCAGTTGCCCGCCCAATACCAGCAGGTTCTCGCCCTGTTCGCGACCTTCACCGATACGCAGCAGGTTATCCCCGCCCAATTGATGGATCCGCTCGCTATGGTCGCGGATCTCGCTGACCGCGCCGCTTTGCTGAGCGGTGATATCGGCGATGCGGATCGCCGTGTCGGAAATGGTCTGGATCGCGCCGACGATTTTATCCAGCGCGCCGTCCGCCGCTTGTGCCTGATTGGCTGTGGCTTCGGCGTGTTCGACCTGTGCGCGCATGCCTTCGACCGATTGTCGGGCAGCAGTTTGCAGGCCGGCGATCAGCGTCTGGATTTCCGCTGTCGCGCCCGCCGTGCGTTGTGCCAGTGAGCGTACTTCTTCGGCCACCACCGCAAAACCACGGCCCATTTCCCCGGCCCGCGCCGCTTCGATGGCCGCATTCAGCGCCAGCAGGTTGGTCTGGTCGGCAATCGAACGGATCACCGTCAGCACGCCACCAATGGTCGCCGACTCTTCGGCCAGATGCTCGATCATCTGCGCGTTGCCTTGCACCTCGCCGACCAGCGCATGCAGGCCGGTGAGGCTCTGGCCGATCACGGCTTGTCCGTGCTCGACGGCAAGACCCGCATGGCGACTGGCATCGGCTGCCTGTCGTGCATCGCCAGCGACCTGCTGAATCGTCGCTTCAAGCTCACCCAGCGAATCGCGGATCAGCGCGGTGTCGCCCGCCTGATGTTCGGCACCGCTGTGCAGGTCGTTGCTCAGTTCGGCCAGGGTACGGCTGCTGTCGGCCACCTGTTCGGCATTGCCGCGAATCGTCCCGACCAGATCCACCAGATACGCGCGCAGGCGGTTGAGCGATGCCTCGATGTCATGCAGTTCGCGGTTGGTCTTGCCCAGTTGAATGTCGCGACTGAAATCGCCTTCGGCCCAGGTCGACAGCGCCGGCGCGAGGTTGGTCAGAGTGCGGGCGAGGCGCCGCTGCAGGATGTCGATCAGCAGGGCGATCAACAGAATCAGGCCGATCATCACGCCCTGCATCAGGCGCACTTCGCCCTGAATCTGTCCGTGCTGGGCACGCACCACCGGTTCGAGTCCGGCGATGGCCTGTTGCACGGCGGCGATTTTCAGGTGGGTGGCGGTGCTCAGGTCGGTGCGTTTCTGGATCTGCTCGCGGGTGCGTGCCAGCTCCGCCGGATAGCGACCGAGCAGGCTGTTGAGTTCGCGCTTGAGGCCGACCCCGGCGTCTTCGGCGGCGGCTTTTTCGGTGCTTTCGATGCCCATCATTGCGGCGAAATCATCACTGCCGGATTCGTTCCTGGCGACCACGCCGAGCAGGGGCAGGGCGTCGATGGCCTGAGCCTGGATGCGGATATTGTCGACTTCACGCTCGACGTCGGCGGCCAATTCACTGCGGCCGCTGCTGACCAGTTTGTCGCGGGCCAGCGACAGCTTGCCCAGGTGCTGCGAAGCGACCAGCAGCGGCGTCAGATACGTCGCGTTGCCATTGGCGTAGGTGCTGAGTTGATCGAGACTGGCGCTCAGTTCGCGTTCGGCTTGCAGCAGCAGTGCTTGCGGATCACCGGCCAGTTTGCCGGCGGCGAGCAGGTCGGTTTTGCTGAACTCTTCGAGGCTCGACAGACTCGGGCGCAGGGTCTCGGCCAGTGCCGGCGGCAGTTCGCCGAGCTCCTTCTGCAGGCCGTCGATGGCTTGGCTGGCGCTGCTCAGGCGCAGGGCGTCGCCGCTGGCGAGGTAGTCCTCGATATTGCGTGCCACGTCATTCTGAAATTGCTGCGACAGACCCAGGTAGCGCTCCATCAACAGATACGGACGCTCCAGGGCTTTTTGCGACCACCACAGCGTCGCGCCGAGGGCCACGCAAACGGCGACCAGCAGCAGAGTGTTGAGATTGGTGAGCAACTTCAGGCGCATGACGGCTACCAACGGCAGAAATGGTAAGCGCCTGAATTTATTGCGGTTCTGTTACAGGGTTATGACCGAATCAGTGGATTCCGATGAAAAGGTGGCACTTTGCTTTGAGTCGCGCGCGGTCTGCACTCGATTGCGTCCGGCACCTTTGGCGCGGTACAGCGCTTCGTCGGCCTGGCTGGCCATCATCAGGCTGTCGGAATCCTCGTGCATTTCCACCAC
Source organism: Pseudomonas sp. lyk4-TYG-107 (assembly GCF_030209055.1). Lineage (NCBI taxonomy): Bacteria > Pseudomonadati > Pseudomonadota > Gammaproteobacteria > Pseudomonadales > Pseudomonadaceae > Pseudomonas > Pseudomonas sp. lyk4-TYG-107. Next base: position 71,270 of record NZ_JARVST010000025.1, on the reverse strand, counting down.
GCCGGCGCTGAAGGTGCACCACAAATCGTGCGGTTGCGCCGGGTAGTGGATTTCGGCGAAGCGCTGGCGGATCTCGTCGAGCACTTTGTGCGCCGCTTCTATATCCGTGTCGGGCATGACGATGGCGAATTCTTCGCCACCGTACCGGCCGATGAAGTCGGTCTTGCGCAGGCGTTGCTTGAGGAACAGCGCCAGGCTCTTGATCACTCGGTCGCCCATCGGATGGCCGTGACTGTCATTGACTCGCTTGAAGTGGTCGATGTCGAGCATGGCAAAGCTCAGCGGCTTGTTCTCGCGACGGGCGCGGAACGAGCAGTCTTCGAGCAATTGCAGGATGTGCGTGTGGTTGTACAGGCCGGTGAGGCTGTCGCGGACCATGCGTGCCTTGAGATTGCGCGCGCGGGCGGCGCGGTTGCGCACAGTCGTAATCAGATGCCGAGGCTTGATCGGTTTGGTAAGGAAATCGTCGCCGCCCTCGCTCATGGCGTCGAGCTGCTTGTCCAGATCGTCCTCGGCCGAAAGATAAATGATCGGCACGCTGACGTAGCGGTCGTTGTGGCGGATGACCTTGGCCAGTTCGGTGCCGGTGCAGGCCGGCATGTACATGTCGAGGATGATCAGATCCGGCTGGAAGTCCGCCAGTTCGGCCATCGCCTGGATCGGTTCGATCAGGGTGCGAGTGACGATTCCGGCGCTGTTGAGCAGGCGCTCGGTGTGCAAGGCCTGGGCGCGAGAGTCGTCGATGATCAGCACTTTGTAAGGTTCGTACTGGGCGACGCACGTCAGGACTTCGATCTTCTCCAGCAGGCTCGACGCTTCGAGGGTGCCGGTGAGGAATTCCTGGCCGCCGGCGCGCACGGCGGCGAGGCGCGTCGGGGTGTCGGTTTCGTGCAGGCTGAAAAACAGCAGCGGCAGCGGTTCTTCCAGGCCAACCTGGGCTTCGGCAGCCAGTTGCAGGCCGACGCCTGCGCCGCTGAAGTCCACGTCCATGACGATCGCGGCGGGCAAGCGCTCGACCATCGAGGAGCGAAACGCCGCAACACTGTCCAGCGCCTGCGCGGTCAGGCCGAAAAACTCCAGCTGCTTGGCCAGCCGCTCGGCACGGTCGTGATCCTGCAACATCACGTAGATCGGTTTGCGCAACGGCGGCAGGAAGGTCTGGTCGAGTTGATCGCCATGCCGCAGACCGGTGCGCGACAGACGCTGCATCAAACGATTGAGGTCAGTGATCAGGCCGCTGCTCAGGCGTCCGCGATTGGCGTCCACCGCTTCCAGCGACTGGCCGATATGACGCGCGAGTTGCGTATGCTCGGGCTGCTCGAAGCGCTCGGCAAAACGCAGCAGGCGCAGATTGGCCTCGCTCAGTTCGGCGAGGTCGGCGGTGGACCACTCACTGCGTTGCAGGCGCTGCCATATCTCAAGAATCTGACGTGCCTGATGAATTACCCGCTGGGCAAAGTGGTGCTTGAGGCGCTCACGGCTGGGGTCTTCTGGCTCGGTCATATCCTGACTACTAGTTAGGGCGCATGCTGAGATCGACTGGTGGCTCTATGCTAGCACCTCTTTTCCCTTATATGAGTGTCGTGCATCAATAATCTGCGGTGCTGCACAATTCAGTTTCTGACCGGGCGGTATCGGATTGAACCTGTTCGTCGGTGAGCCTCCCGTAAACCGGGCGTATGGCGCTGATCGACGGGTCAAAACGCTTGTGTGCATAACGCTGCGCTGTAGACAGGCGCTGATCTGCCATGGCCTGTTCCGGGGCGTCTTTGGTGATAGTGCATCAGGGAAACCCCTAGAGAGTTCGCGGGGCGATGTCGCGCTCTCCGTGGATTTTCTGCTTCTCTTCAATGGCGGGTGCCCGGCCTTGGCACGTTGTTGTATGGTTGTGGTCGAACCGTTGAACCCAAGTGATTGAAAGGATATCGCCATGCTGGACTGGAAGAACCGCGCGGGCAGCGCGCCTGAACGTGCCGCTGAGCCGAAGTCGGCCACCCGCAGCTATGTGGGCGGGCTGTTGTTCAGCCGCGCGCTGGCCACGCTGATCGGCATTTATCTGCTGGTGACCATCGGCCTGGGCTGGTACTGGAGCCAGGAGCCGGCGCTGTTTCCGGTGGCACAAAACGCCCAGGCGGCTGCCGAGAAAGAAGGCAAGCAGATGGTCGTCGGCTACACCACGGTCGAAACCCTCAAGACCGTTGCCGGTACGTTGCTGAACAAACCGGGCGGCTACATTTCCAACGACCGTTTTCCGCCTGGCCTGTGGATGGACAACACCCCGAGCTGGGAATACGGCGTGCTGGTGCAGGTGCGTGACCTGACTCGTGCCCTGCGTAAAGACTTCGCCCGTTCGCAGTCGCAGTCGGCCGAAGATGCCGACCTGGCCAAGGCCGAACCGCGTTTCAACTTCGACAACAAGAGCTGGATCCTGCCGTCGAGCGAATCGGAATATCAGGAAGGCATCAACTCCCTGAGCCGTTACCAGGCGCGTCTGTCTGATCCAACGCAGAAAAACGCCTTGTTCTACGCCCGTGCCGACAACCTCAACAACTGGCTGGGCGATGTCGGAACCCGTCTGGGTTCGCTGTCGCAACGCCTGTCCGCCAGTGTCGGCCGGGTGAAACTCAACACAGCGCTGAAAACCGAAGTGCCGGCGGTTGGCGAAGTACCGCAAGTTGACGAGGAAGTCGTAGAGACTCCGTGGATGCAGATCGACAATGTGTTCTATGAAGCGCGTGGTCAGGCCTGGGCGCTGTCGCACCTGTTGCGCGCCATCGAAGTGGACTTTGCCGATGTGCTGGCGAAAAAGAACGCCACGGTCAGCGTGCGTCAGATTATCCGTGAACTGGAAGCATCGCAGGAGCCGGTCTGGAGCCCGATGATCCTCAACGGCAGCGGCTTCGGCGTGCTGGCCAACCACTCGCTGGTCATGGCCAACTACATTTCCCGGGCCAACGCTGCAGTGATCGATCTGCGTCAATTGCTCAATCAGGGCTGAGTCATGGTCGATAGCGCCAAAGAGGCGGCGCACCGCGCCGCCTCCGATGCCGAACAGATCGCCTGGGTCGACGAGCAGGACAACCTGCTCGGCGCCCTGGTGCGGGCCGATCTGCGTGAGCGCGGGCTGATCGGGCGCGGTACCTACATCATGTTGTTCAATTCCGCTGGTGAGCTCTGCGTGCACCGGCGCACCCTGAGCAAGGCGATCTATCCCGGTTACTGGGATGTGGCAGCCGGCGGCATGGTGCAGGCCGATGAGACCTACGCCGAATCGGCGGCCCGCGAGCTGGAAGAGGAATTGGGCGTGAGCGGGGTGGAGCTGACCGCCCACGATCATTTTTTCTTCGAGGACACCGGCAATCGCCTGTGGTGCTCAGCATTTTCCGCGGTGTGGGACGGCCCGCTGAAACTGCAGCCGGAAGAAGTGCTGGAAGCACACTTTATTCCGGTCGATCAGGTAATGCTGGAAATCCAGCAAAAGCCTTACTGCCCGGACTCTCTGGCCGCGTTGAAGCGCTATCTGCAGGCGCAGCAGAGCGGCGTCGCAAAGAACACATAAATTGGCGCCGATTGGCTCTTAGCAATTGCGCTTTTTGCCGTTACACTGCGCGACCTTTTCAAGCTGCACCGACCTGCTTTTGTTCAAGCGCACGGTGCAGTAGCGCTGCCCCTGCCTGAGTGGGGCTTCGCGGTCGATGACCTTGCCCAAGGTCGCGATCAGTCTTTGTCCTCCCAAGAGGATTGCCGGTGGCCAAAAAAGCCGCATCCTTCGCCGCCCTTGGTGGCCTGGTATTTTCCACCGACGCAGGTCGTCATTGCCCGGAATGCAGTAAACCGGTGGACGCCTGTATCTGCAAACAAACCGTGATCCCGGCCGGGGACGGCATTGCCCGCGTGCGTCGCGAGAGCAAGGGCCGTGGCGGCAAAACGGTGACCACCATCACCGGCGTGCCACTGGCCGAAGACGCCCTCAAGGAGCTGGCGACAACGCTGAAGAAACGTTGCGGCACCGGTGGGGCGTTGAAGGACGGGATCATCGAAATCCAGGGCGATCATGTCGAGCTACTCTTGGCAGAGCTGATCAAACACGGTTTCAAAGCGAAGAAGTCCGGCGGCTAGCAGCCTCTGTGAAATCCATCTGCGGCTTGATCCGGCACTGAAGCAGTTCAGATCCGGCGTCGTCTCCATGGTTTTCACAGAGCCTGTTCATGACCGGTTTCTAAACTACACGCAGTCAGTGCGGTCTACCGCCGCACTGACGAACCGTCATTTTCATTCTTTAGACTGCGCCGGCCTGCGATCAGGCGACGCACTATGACTTCTTTATAGGGGACTTCGATGTCCGTACGACGCACACGTAAAGACGATGGCAGCCAATGGACAGTTGCGGACAGCCGCAGTGTTTACGGGATTCGCCATTGGGGGGCCGGGTATTTCGCGATCAATGACGCCGGTCGCGTCGAAGTTCGTCCGAACGGCCCGAGCAGCTCGCCTATCGACCTGTTCGAACAAGTCGACCAACTGCGCAAGAGCGGCTTGTCCCTGCCGTTGCTGGTACGTTTCCCCGACATCCTGCAAGACCGTGTCCGTCAACTGACCGGTGCTTTCGACTCGAACATCGAGCGCCTGGAATACCAGAGCAAGTACACCGCGCTGTACCCGATCAAGGTCAACCAGCAAGAAGCGGTGATCGAGAACATCATCGCCACCCAGAACGTTTCCATCGGTCTGGAAGCCGGCTCCAAGCCTGAGCTGCTGGCGGTGCTGGCACTGGCGCCGAAGGGCGGCACCATCGTCTGCAACGGTTACAAGGACCGCGAGTTCATCCGTCTGGCGCTGATGGGGCAGAAACTCGGCCACAATGTGTTCATCGTCATCGAGAAAGAATCCGAAGTCGGCCTGGTGATCGAAGAAGCCGCCTCGCTCAAGGTCAAGCCACAGGTCGGCCTGCGCGTGCGCCTGTCGTCGCTGGCGTCGTCGAAGTGGGCGGACACTGGTGGCGAGAAATCCAAGTTCGGTCTGTCGGCGGCGCAACTGCTGTCGGTGGTCGAGCGCTTCCGCGCGGCCGGCCTCGATCAGGGCATTCGCCTGCTGCACTTCCACATGGGTTCGCAGATCGCCAACCTGGCTGACTACCAGCACGGTTTCAAGGAAGCGATCCGTTACTACGGCGAGTTGCGCAACCTGGGCCTGCCGGTCGATCACATCGACGTCGGCGGCGGTCTGGGTGTCGACTACGACGGTACCCACTCGCGCAATGCCAGTTCGATCAACTACGACATGGACGACTACGCCGGTGTCGTGGTCGGCATGCTCAAGGAGTTCTGCGACGCGCAGAGCCTGCCGCATCCGCACATCTTCTCCGAAAGCGGCCGCTCGCTGACCGCGCACCACGCGATGCTGGTGGTGCAGGTGACCGACGTCGAGAAACACAACGACGAAATCCCGCTGATCGAAAACAAGGAAAACCTGCCGGAAACCGTGCAGTGGCTGGTGGACCTGCTCGGCCCGACCGATATCGAAATGGTCACCGAGACTTACTGGCGCGCCACGCACTACATGAGCGACGTGGCTTCGCAGTACGCCGACGGCAAACTGACCCTGGCGGAAAAGGCCCTGGCCGAGCAGTGTTACTTCGCTGTGTGCCGTCGCCTGCACAACTCGCTGAAGGCACGTCAGCGTTCGCACCGCCAGGTGCTCGACGAACTCAACGACAAGCTGGCCGACAAGTACATCTGCAACTTCTCGGTGTTCCAGAGCCTGCCGGACACCTGGGCGATCGATCAGGTGCTGCCGATCATCCCGCTGCATCGTCTGGATGAAGAGCCGCTGCGTCGCGCGGTGCTGCAAGACCTGACCTGCGACTCCGACGGCAAGATCAACCAGTACGTCGACGAGCAGAGCATCGAGACCAGCCTGCCGGTGCACGGTCTGAACGAAGGTGAAGACTATCTGCTGGGCGTGTTCCTGGTCGGCGCCTATCAGGAAATCCTCGGCGACATGCACAACCTGTTCGGTGACACCGACTCGGTGAACATCTACCAGAACGCCGATGGCAGCGTGTACCACGCCGGTATCGAGACCCACGACACCATCGAAGACATGCTGCGTTACGTGCACTTGTCGCCGGAAGAACTGATGACCCACTACCGCGACAAGTGCGCCAGTGCCCGCATCAGTGCCAGCGAGCGTACGCAGTTCCTCGATGCCTTGCGTCTGGGCCTGACCCGTTCCTCCTACCTGTCTTCCTGAGTCAGGTCTGTTGCACCGGGTTGTCTGAAATTTTCCCTCAAGCTGTGGAAAATTCGGATGACCCGGTGGGACATTTCCCAAATCCCCTGCGAAATAATTGCCTGCCACAGCCGGAGAAGTGATCCGGTCTGCTTTTCGCGTAGGTCATTTCCTAAGTTGTACTTCAGCTCTCTACTCGGCCATGGCTCTCGGCGAGAATCCCCGGCCGCCCCTCCTGTAGAGATCCGCCCATGTTCGAATCAGTCAACGAGCCGTCGTTTCGTCTCGATGTAACGGGGCTGCCCGAGCCCTTCGAGGTGCTGGCCTTTACCGGAAGTGAGGGCATCAGCGAACCCTTCGCCTTTGATATCGATCTGTTGATCAATGATCCGCAACTGGACCTGGCCGGCCTGCTTTACCGCTCGGCGTTCCTGCAGTTCGGTCCCGGACACAATGGCCTGAGCGGGCAATTGCAGAGTGTCGTCCAGCATGAGCACGATCAGGGCGCCCGATTGTGTCGAGTGACACTGGGACCGAAGCTGAGTTGTCTGGCGCTGCGTTTCAGTCAGCGGATCTTCAGCAGCCAGTGCGTGCCGAAGATCCTCGCGCAGGTGCTCAAGGAGCATGGGATCGTTGGTGCGCAACGACGTTTTGATTTGCAGTGCGAATACCCGGTGCACACTTTTTGCACCCAGTACCGTGAGTCGGACCTGCAATTCGTGCAGCGGCTGTGCGCGCAGGCGCGGATCCACTACTACTTCGAGCACCGACCGGACGGACACTGTCTGGTCTTTGTCGATGATCCAGGGCGTTTTCCCGTGGCCGGCGCGGCGTCTGTGGACGATGGCGCGAGCACCCCGGCGGTAAGACGCTGGCAGATGCAAGTGGACGCCAGCGATGTGGACGCGGGTTCGGCGCAGGCCGGCAAAGCTTATGGCCACAGCGATCTGCCGACCTTGCGCGCCGCGCAGTGGCTGGCGTTGACCGCGCATCCGTTTGCCGAATGCAACCGCCGCTGGTTGCTGAGCCGGATCGAGCATCGTGCCGATCCCGCCAGCGAGCCGGCTTACAGCAACCGGATCGTCGCCGCCGCCCAGGCGCAACTGCCGACATTGACGAGCACCTGTGCCAGGCCGCGCATGCACAGTCTGCAACGTGCGTGGGTGGTGACGGTCGATGAACCGCAGCCTGACGAACAGCGGCCGGTGGCGGTGCAGTTCGACTGGCTTTATCAGGGCGAAGGCGCTGCCGCCAGCCATTGTTGGCTGCCGCTCGCAGCAGCGTTGAGCGACGCCTCACTGACATCGTTGCGTGAAGGCGTTGAAGTGGTGGTGAGTTTTCATGAAGGCGATCCGGATCAGCCGGTGATCAGTGGTGTGCTGCAGGAGCCGGCGGTGATCGAAGACTGCGAAGCGCCATTGGCGCTGCCGGACGTGCTGCCGAGCGCGGGCCTGGCGCAATGGCTCAAGTCTGCCGAACCGCTGTTGCTGTTGTGTCTTATGCCCGGCGGCGGCAGTTACAACCACTGCACGGCGTCGATCTGCAGTTGCCGATTGGTCGCGTCGCTGGATCAGGACGGCGCCGCTTGAGCGGCGTCGGCTTTGCCCCGCAGGTACAGTGGCTGTTGCTCGATGGCGCCGATGCGCAGCCGGCGCTGGCAACACTGCGTCAGGGCTTCGCCAGCGTACGTTGCACGCGGCTGTTCCAGGGCACCGAGTTTCAAGCGGTAAGCGAGCACGGTCCGCTGCTGGTCGACCTGCATGACTGCCCGGCACTGGCGGCGCTGTGTCAGCGTGATCCGCAGACCTGGCGCGGGTTGTTGTTCGCCAGTGATGCCTCGCAGGCAGTAATGCTGAGCCACCTGCGACGGATGCTGACGGTCTCGTTCGGGCTCAATCACCGCGCCTTGCTCGGTTACTACAATCGACAGACAGCGAGTTATTTTTTCGACGCCTGTGATGCCGCCGACTTGAGCCGCTGGCTCGGGCCGATCCGCCTGGTGCGCTGGTTCGGTGGCACCTGGGCCGACCTCGCCATCGGCAGTCAGGGCTGGCAGCAACTGCGCAACCCGCAGTGGGCGGTCGAGCCGCTGGGGATCGACGAAAGCCTCACCCATCGTCAGCGCGAACGTTTGCAAAGCTGCCTTCTGGAACAACACATCTGGCGCTGGTGCCAATCAATGGGAACCGACTATGCGCGCATGGCCTCCCATGTGCAGGAGGGGCTGAGCCTGGGTTTCAGCGACCGTACGGTGCTGGATGGCTGGTTGTGGCTACGCTTGCAGCATCCGCGGGCGCAACTGCCGGGCGTGCCGGACGGGCTGAGCCAGCAGGAACGGCTCGAGCATGTGCGGCGACAGTGGCAGAACGATCAATCTTGAGGTGCGACATCCATGACAAATCCTCTGTGGCAGCGGTTCGGCGCAGTCCTCGGCGGGTTTCTGCTGCTGGTGCTGACGGGATGTTCCCCGGTCAAGGTGCTCAATGCGCTGACCCCCGACGACACGTTCCACAAAACCGCCGGGATTGCCTATGGCGATGATCCGCGACAGAAGCTCGACGTCTACGTGCCGCGCCAGCCGCTGGAGGGCGCGCCGGTGGTGGTGTTCTTCTACGGCGGCAGCTGGAATAGCGGTGATCGTGGCGATTACGCGTTTGTCGGCGAGGCGCTGGCGTCGCGGGGGATTGTCGCGGTGCTGGCGGATTATCGGCTCTACCCGCAGGTGCGCTATCCGTTGTTTCTTGAAGACTCGGCGCGGGCGGTGGCCTGGACCCGGGCGCATATCCGCGAGTTCTCCGGCAACCCGCAACGCCTGTACCTGATGGGCCACAGTTCCGGCGCTTATAACGCGGCGATGCTGGCGCTGGATTCTGGTCTGCTCGGTGCGGTGGGCATGACGCCCAAAGACCTCAGCGGCTGGATCGGCTTGGCCGGGCCATATGATTTTCTGCCCATCAAGAATCCGCAGGTGCGTCCAGTATTCTTCTGGCCGGACTCACCGCCGCAATCGCAGCCGATCAACCACGTCAGGGCGGGCGAGCCTCCGGCACTGCTGATCGCCGCGACCAAGGACAATCTGGTCAACCCGACGCGCAACACCGCAGGCCTGGCGCGCAAACTGCGCGAGGCGGGTGTACCGGTGCAGGATCTGTACTACTCGCGCCCCAGTCATGTGACGCTGGTGGCGACCCTGTCGCGTCCGCTGCGGCGCTTGGCGCCGGTACTCAATCAGGTCGTCGCGTTCGTCAAACACACACCGGCTCAGTGAGCGGCACCGCAGAACCAGCCGTCGTTGCGCCGCAGCCACAGGGCCAGTGCGCCGAGGGTCAGGCTGCGCAAGACCATAAACAGCAGGAACGTTATCCACAGCCCGTGATTGCCCAGTCCCTGTAATGCCCAGGCGAACGGCAGCAGCAGGGCGACGGTCAGCAGCATGCCGTTGCGCATCTCCCGGGCTCGAGTGGCGCCGATGAACAGGCCGTCGAGCAAGTAGCTCCAGACCGCAATCAGCGGCAGTACCGCCAGATACGGCAGGTAGATGAACGCGGTGTCGCGGACGCTCTGGATGTCGGTCTGCATCTCGATGAACAAGTGTCCGCCCAACAGAAACAGCGCGGCAAAACCGAGGCTGGCCAGCAATGACCAGCCGCCGGCCACCACCAGCGAACGGCGCAGGGCGAGCCGGTCGCGGGCGCCGATGGCGTGTCCGCACAACGCTTCGACCGCATGCGCCAGACCGTCCAGCGCATGCGCGGTCAGCAGCAAACCGTTGAGCAGCAGAGCATTGGCCGCCACCGTGGCATCGCCGAGCCGCGCGCCTTGCACGGTGATCAGGAAAAATACCGATTGCAGCGCCAGGCTGCGGATGAAAATGTCGCGGTTGACCGCCAGCAAAGGGCGCCAGCTCTGCCACACCTTCAACGCTGCCCAGACGATGTGCCCGGGATAGGCGCGCAATGCGCCGCGGGTCAGCCACAGGCCGAGCAGGGCGCCGCTCCACTCGGCAATCACCGAGGCCCGGGCCGAGCCGACCACACCCCATTCCAGACCAATCACGAACCACAGGTTGAGAGCGATGTTGATCAGGTTGGTGCTCAGCAGAATCGCCAGCGGCGCCCGGGCGTTCTGGGTACCGAGGAACCAGCCGACCAGGGCGTAACTGGCCAGCGCTGCCGGCAGCCCGAATAACCGGGTGTGGAAGAACTCGCGGGTCAGTTGATCGAGTTCGGCCGACGGCTGCATGAAGTGCAGGGCCACGCCGCTCAACGGCACGCCGAGAGTGCCGAGCACGATCGCCAGTCCCAGCGCCAGCAGCAAACCCTGCAACAGAATCTGCCGTAACGCCGCGCCGTCGCTGCGCCCGGCGGCCTGAGCGGCAAACCCCGTAGTGCCCATGCGCAGAAAGCCCATGGCCCAGGCGAGAAACGTGTAGAGGCTGGCGCCGACCGCCACTGCGCCCAACTGATGGGCGTGGGGCAGGTGGCCGATGACGGTGCTGTCAACCAGCGCCACCAGCGGCACGGAAATATTGGAAAGAATCATCGGCGCGGCGAGCGCCCAGACCTTGCGGTGAGTCGGGCGGTCGCGCCAGTCGGCAATCAGGTTGGACATGCGGGCTCCTTGGGGGAGCGGGGATTGTAGCGATTCGTACGGCCTGCGATGCAACCAATGTGGGAGCGAGCCTGCTCGCGAAAGCTGTGTGTCATTCAGAACAGTTTTGACTGATCTGACGCCTTCGCGAGCAGGCTCGCTCCCACAAGGGCTAATGAATAATCCAGCTCAACAACCACAACCCCAACAGCAGCCAGATGATCCCGGCAATGATCGACGCATTCATGAACGCGCGAATCGCCGACCACAGCAGCATCAGGCCGACGATCAGCGCGAGGATGCTGATGATCGAAGTGTCCATGCCCAGCGTCTTCGCCAGGCCATCGACAAAGTTGCCGCCGGCGTTGCTCAGAATGTTGAACAGGCCGCTGAGGCCGTCGACGATGAAACGGATGATCGAACCGAGTGCCTGGCCGAGCCATTCGAAAAAGCTTTCTACCTGCATGTGTGCATCCTGATGAAAGAGCTGAGCCTTGGGCCACCGCGCGGGTGGCCGAGTTCCCTGCAACTATAGAGGGTTTGCCTCAATCCTGTGTGGGAGCGAGCCATGGCCGCTTGCGTTCAGCCGACATCCCCCCGAAGCTATACGCCTTCAGGAGAGCCCGATGAACCTTGTTGAACTGACCGAACGCCTGCACGCCATTCGCGACCGCAATGACTGGCGGCAATTTCACAGCCCGAAAAACCTCGCCATGGCCGCCAGCGTCGAGATGTCCGAGTTGGTGGAGATTTTCCAGTGGCTGACCGAAGACCAGTCACGCCAGTTGCCGGCGGACAAACTGGCGCATGCCGGGCAGGAAGTCGGCGATATCGTCCTGTATCTGTTGCTGCTGTGCAGCGAGTTGGGGCTGGACATGAATGAAGTGGTGCGCAGCAAGCTCGCCGACAGCGAACGGCGGTTCAGCTGATGAGCGACCGGCATTTCGATCAGTTGGCGACCCGTTTCGCCGAAAAAATCTACGGTGGCGCCAAAGGCGCGATTCGCCTCGCGGTGTTGCAGGCCGACCTGGCCGAAGCATTGCCGGACCGACCGCTGCGCGTGCTGGACATCGGCGGCGGTCTGGGCCACATGTCGCTGTGGTTGGCCGAGCGCGGCCATGAAGTGACCTTCACCGAGCCGGCCGAACCGATGCTCGAAGGTGCTCGCCAGCGCTTCGCCGAAGCCGGGCAGAGCGCAACGTTCATTCAGGCGCCGTGGCAGGAGCTGCTCGGTCAGCTCACCGAGCCCTACGATCTGGTGATCTGCCACGCGGTGCTCGAATGGCTGGCCGAACCCCATGCGATCCTGCCGGTGCTGCATCAACTGACCAAACCCGGTGGCTGGCTGTCGCTGGCGTTCTACAACCGTGATGCGCTGATTTATCGCAATCTGCTCAAGGGCCATTTCAAGAAAATGCGCAAAAACACCATGGCCGGTGAAAAGCAGAGCCTGACCCCGCAGCAGCCGCTTGATCCGAGGGAGCTGGCAACGCAACTCGAAGGGTTGTGGCAGGTCGAAACCCAGAGCGGGATCCGGGTTTTCCACGACTACATGCCGGTGGAATTCCAGGCCCGCGCCGAACTCGTGGATTTGCTGGAGATGGAGCTCGCTCACCGTCGCCACCCAAGCTTCGCCGGGCTTGGGCGTTACTTGCACTGGATCTGCCGGCCGATCTGATCGGAGCACCACATGAAAGCTCAATCCGGTTTATTGCTGATCTGTCTGGGGTTGGCCGCCTGCCAAGGCAGCAACCCGTACGTCGCGCAGTCGCGGCCGTTGCCGCCAGCGCCGCCGCAAGCGGCCAACACCTTTGATCGCAGCGCCTACCCGGCGCCGACACGCGATTACGGGCGCTATCGCAGTTGGGCCTGGCTCAACGGGCAGTTACCGCCGGGCACGGCCTGGGCCGACTCGGCGCAAGTGGCCGAAGCGGTGAGCAATGCGCTGGACCAACGCGGGTTGCGTCCGTTGCACGACAACCGTCCGGCCGACTTGCTGGTCAGCGCCAATCTGCGTCTGGAAACTCGCTTGCGGCAGGTGCAGGACGATTACGGTTACGGCGGATACAGTGGCTATGATCGCTACGGGCGCGGTTACGGCATGTACAACACTGTGCCGATTGTTCGCACCTATCAGGAGCAGGTCGTGGTGGTGCAGGTCAATCTGTTCGATGCCGGCACCGGTCAACCGGTGTGGAGCGCCAGCGCCGAGACCGCCAACCAGGGTAGCCAACTGGTGCGCACCGACGCCATTCGCGAGGCTCTGGAAAAAGCCCTGTCGGCCTATCCGCCGAGCTAGACTTCATGTGAGAACGCTTCGCAGGTTCAGGCCTTCAACCGGAGAACAACCATGTTCCGTCGTCTCGCTTTACTGGCCATGGCCGCGCTGCTCAGTGCTTGCGCTGCCAACCAGGTCAATCACGACTTTGACGCCAGCCGCGATTTCGCCGCCTATCGCAGCTGGAGCTGGAAAGAACCCGCGCTGCAGTATCGCCCGGATGATCCACGGATCAAGAGCGACCTGACCGAGCAACGCATCCGCCAGGCCGTCAGCGATCAGCTCGACCAGCGCGGTTTGCGTCCCGCCGCGGCGGGGGCCAAGGGCGACCTGAGCGTGCAGACCTACCTGATTGTCGAGGATCGCCAGCAGCAAGTGACCACCAACTACGGCGGCGGTTGGGGTGGCCCGTGGAACGGTTACTGGGGCGCGCCGATGTACAACGAAACCCGCAACATCACCTACAAGGTGGCAACGATCCAGATCGATCTGCTCGATGGCAAGGACGGCAAACTGGTGTGGCGTGGCAGCGATGAGCAGATGCTCAGCAGCACGCCGAACCCGCAGGATCGCAGCAACGCAGTGCGCGAAACCGTCAGCCGGATATTGGCCAACTATCCACCGCGCTAGTTCGCTGTAAAAAAAAGGGAGCCCAAGAGGCTCCCATTTTTTGCCCCACCACAAATCTCCCTGTGGGAGCGGGCTTGCTCGCGAAGACGGCGTGTCAGCCACATCCATGTTGAATGACACAGCGCATTCGCGAGAAGACGAGGTCTGCAGGGTTTTGTGCAGCACCAAATGGCGCGTTGCCATTAGCGCCGTCTACACTCAAATCCACCATCGGAGGTAGCGCTCGGCAACGCGCCGGCAAAGGAGTGCGCCATGTCGCCTCGTACGCAGTTCAACGGCCCGGCCCGGCAACGCGGGGCGATCGGGTTGATGGCGGCTGCCACCCTCAGTCTGGCGCTGGTGTTGATGCTGTTGGTGGTCGACACCGGTCGGCTATACATGGAGCAGCGCAAGTTGCAGCGAGTGGTCGACAGCGCGGCGCTGGAAGCGGTCAGTCGCGGCGGCAATTGTCAGTCAGGCCTCAGCGCGGCCACGTATGCCGGGCAAAGCGCAGTGCGCAATGGCTACACCGTCGATACCAACAACACTCTGACGACCACCTGCGGCAGCGTGCAGACCGCGGCCAGCGGGTTGCGCGCGTTCACCGCCGATGCAACCCGGTCGAGCGCAATCAAAGTGGACGCCAGCCGCACGGTGACCACCAGTTTTGCCGGCGGGGTGCAGGCCCTGTTCAGCGGCTCGACGGTCAGTCTGAACACCACACTCAACGCCTCAGCCGTCGCCGCGCAACCGACCCCGACGGTTGCGCAACTGAACATCCGCAGTACGCTGGCGAGCATCAACACCGCCCAGTCGAACATTCTCAATCCGCTGTTCTCGGGGCTGCTCGGCGGCAACGTCAACCTCACGGCTCTGGGTTGGGACGGTCTGCTCAACACCGACATCAACCTGCTCAGCTACCTCAACCAACTGGCGATCAACCTCAACGTCGCCGCCGGCAACTACACGCAACTGCTCAACACCCAGGCCACGGTCACCCAACTGATTCAGGCGGCCGCGACGGTGGTGCAGCTCAATGGCGCGACCGCGACGGTGATCACTGCGCTGGGTCAGCTGCAGGTTGCGGCGATCAATGCTGCGCCGGTCAAACTCGGCGACATCCTGCAGTTGCAGACCGGCACCACCGCCGCCGGGCTGGATGCCAACCTGCAACTGCTGCAACTGATTCAGGGTGTGGTGCAACTGGCCAACAGCAAAAGCGCGGTGGCCGCGACCTTGCCGATCAGCGTGCTGGGGCTGGCGAATGTCACGGTGCGGGTCAAGGTGATCGAGCCGCCGCAGTTCTCGGCGATTGGTGATCCGGCGCGGGCCAAGGCCAACCCATTGGGGGCGGATCGGATTTATGTGCGCACGGCGCAGATTCGCACGATGCTCTCGGTGAATCTGCCGGTGTTGTCCGGGGTGACCGGGCTGGCCAATGCGGTGTTGGGGCTGGTCGGCACACTGACCCCGACCCTCAATGCGCTGCTGAGTCTGAATCTGGTCGACACGCTCAACTCCGTGCTCTGTCTGCTGGGCGCCGGTTGCGAGCAACTCGATCCGAAACTGCTGCCGAGCCCGCAAATCGATATCGCGCTGGATGCCGGCGGCGCGAAAAGTTATGTCACGGACTACAGCTGTCCGACCGGCACTACCGGCACCAAAAGCCTGACAGCCCACACCGTCACGTCGATTGCAGACCTCAAACTTGGCAAGATTGATCCGACCAACGCCTTTTCATCGGCGGCCGAGCCTGTGGTCTCGCCTTTACCGCTGGTGGATCTGGGCATCGTGACCTGCCACAAGATTCTCGGCCTCGGCAGTTGCGACGCCGCGACCCGTGTTCAATACGGTGCCGGCGGCATCGCGATCAAACTCGACACCCCGGTCGCGCAAAATTCACAGGACCTGGTGTTTTCCAGTGGCACGCCGTTCGCGACTCCGCCCAACCTCAAATTGCCCTCCAGCGTGCAATCGGCGATTCCCACCAACAATATCGTCGGTAGCCTGAGCAACACCCTGGCGGGTATCAACCTGATCGTTTACCAACCGGTCGGCAGCAACCCGCTCGGTGCCATTGTCACCGGAGTGGCCTCGTTGATCAGTGATGTCAGCAGCCGTTTGTTGCCCGTGGTGACCAGCGTGCTCAGCCCATTGCTCGACCCCTTGCTCAACAACCTGCTGAAAAGCCTGGGCATCAACCTTATGGACGTCGACGTCGGCGCCAACATGACCTGCGGCCAGACCGGCAAGGCCTATCTGGTGATCTAGGCGTCCGGGGCAATCGGCAACTCGATACAGAAACGTGCACCCTCCAGCGAGTTGCGCACGCTCAAATGACCACCCATGTTTTCGATGATGCCGTAGCTCACCGACAGCCCCAGCCCGGTGCCGACGCCCACCGGTTTGGTGGTGAAGAACGGTTCGAAAATCCGCTCCAGCAAGCGCGGGTCGATGCCGCCGCCGTTGTCCTCGACCCACAGCCGTACCTTGTGCTCGTCGCGCTCGGCATAAATCGAGATCCATGGCTTGAACGATGAGTCTTTCTCGCGTTTGCCGAGCAGCGCATCGCGGGCGTTGACCATCAGGTTGATCAGCACCTGCTCCAACTGATCGACGTAACCGCGCACCTGCACGCTGAAAGTGGTTTCGCTGATCCGCAGGTCGACGCCTTTGCCGCGCATGCCTTCGGCCAGCAACGACAAGGTGCCTTCGATGGCCGAGGCCGGGTTGAACAGTTGTTGCTCGATCTCCGAACGACGGCCGAACACGCGCATGTGATCGACCACTTTCGCGGCGCGCTGCACCTGGGCGTCGATGCGATTGAGTTTGTCGGTCAGATAGTCGATCTGCACATCGCCGTTGCCCAGACGCTTGAGCACGTTGACGATGGCCATGCGCATCACGTTCAGCGGCTGATTGATTTCGTGGGCGAGGCCGGTAGCCATTTCGCCGAGGGTGGCCATTTTCGCGCTTTGCGTGAGCTGCTGCTGCGAGCGCCGCACCTCGGTGTTGTCGCGGCCCACGGCCTGCACTTCAAGCAGGCGCCCGTGTTCATCGAACACCCCGCGATCAGACCATACCCACCAGGCGTGCTCGCGCCCGGGCAACTGCAAACTGATTTCGGCGGTGCTCACCGGCAGCTCCGGCGTCAGCAGTGCCAGACGCTGGACGAAGGCGGCGCGTTGTTCGTCGGACATCCAACTGCCCAGATCGACCCCCGGCAATTGCTCCGGGGTGCATTCCAGGTAGGTCGCCAGCGGCCGGTTGCCGAAGGTCAGGGTCAGGTCCGGGCGATAACGGCAGATCATCGCCGGAGAGTCTTCCACCAGAATCCGGTAACGCTCTTCGCTGTGTCTGACCTGTTCGGCGGCGAGGGTCGCTTCGGTGACGTCCAGCCACAGCCCGACGGCTTCGACCGGCAGACCAAGATCATTGCGCAGCAGTTTGGCTTCGTCGAGCAGCCAGTGGTAGTCGCCGCGTGCGTCGCGCAAGCGAAAACGCGCGCGCGCCGAGCCTTCGCGCAACAGTTGCCGGGTGCGAGCGAAATACAGCTCGCGGTCTTCGGGGTGAATCAGTTGCACCCAGTCGGCGGCGCAGCCCTCGGCCGGCGTCCAGCCCAGCAGCGGCTGCAGGCTGGCGCTGAAGAAGTCGGGAAGCAGCGCACCCTCGACGTAGCGCTGCACATAAATCACCGCCGGCGAACTGGCGATCAGGTTATCCAGCCGCGCATGGGCGGCTTCGGCGCGTTGATGCTGGTTCTGGATGTCGCTGATGTCGAGCATGAATCCCACCAGTCGCCGCTGTTCACCGGTGCCGGCGACCTGGCCCTGAACGCGATACCACAAGGGCGTTTGTCCGGGGCTGCTGCGGTGCAGGCGCACGCACAGGGTCAGGGGCTCGCCGTGCAATTGCAGGGCATGCAGACGACTGCGCAGTTCTTCGCGGTCGGCCGGATGAATCAGTGCCAGCCAGTCTTGCAGCGAGATGCGAGCACGGTCCGCCGGCAACACATCGAGCAGCGTAGGCGCCAGCAGCATGTCGTCGCCAAGCATTTCCCACCAACCGGTGCCAAGCAGGGTCTGCAGCGATTCGAGGCGTTCGGTGTAGTGATGATGTTGCTGTTCTCGCAGGCGGCTGAGTAACGGGCCGGCCAGTGCGCTGGTCAGGGCCATCCAGTCGCGGTCGTTCAGGTGCGGGGCGGCAACGTCCACGTTGTAGAAGCCGCAGAGCAGCCACGCGACCACCCCACGATCATCGCTGTAGGGCACGGCGAAACCATCGGCGTTGCCAAACGTGGCCTCCACCCGCGCGTGTTCGTACAAACCATGATGGGCGCCAAGGCGTTGCGGCGCGCTGCCGTTGAGGCTGTCGAGCGGCGTGCCCAGACGCTGGCCATCCTGCCACAGCAGCGGCGCGTCGTGGGCGCGATATTGCTCGTAGATCTGCCAGCCCTGTGCCTGTTCGTCGAGCAGGGCGATGGCCAGACACGGGATATGCCAGCGCTGGGCGATGGCCTGCAATTGCTCGCTGAGCACCATCGGCAAACGCGTCAGGTTGCAGACGCGCAGGTGTTCGCTGATCTGCCCGGCGAGGGCCTGACAGGTTTCACGATTGCGCGACTGCTGGCGCTCCAGCAGCAGGTCGCCGATGTCCATCAGTTGCAGCATCCAGCCCTCGGCCGAAGGCTGCACCCAACCGCGCAGGTGCAGGGTCTGATCGCTGAGGCCGGGAAAATCCAGATCGAGTATTTGCCCTTGCCAGTCCTGCGGGCGGCCTTCAATTGCCAACGTACTGTGCGCGAGTAAATAAGCCGACAACGGCAGCGGCGAGTCGTGGGGTGGCTGTTGCGCGAGTTGGTGGCGCAACGGCCCGGCGATCTGCAATACGCCGCCGTCGTGGTTCAGTTGCAGGTGCAGGCCCAGCGGCGGTGCGCCGAGATGATCGGGCAGTTCGTTGGCCGGCGGTGGCGCGCGCTTGAGCAGGCGCCCGAACAGATTGTCGCCGGCGGTCAAAATTTCAGGCTCGACGCGGCGGAGAGGGTGGCGGGCAGACTCGGCACTGCACCCACGCCCGGCAGCACCAGAAATGGAATGACCTGATTGAGCTTGCTGGTGGGGTAATCGACTCTGACCGTCAGCGTACCTTGAGTGGCGTCATACACCGCCGAGGTATCGACGCCGACCACCAGGTTCAGCGCGGATGGCACCCACTGCAACTGTTGGGTCAACGCGGTGTTGGCAGTGCTCACCACCACGGAAGCATAACCGGGAGTGTTGGGGTCGACTGCGACGCTGCGGCGCACCGCTTCAGATGTCGCCTCGTTGAAAGTCTGCATCAATACAAACGGCAGGCTGTAGCTGACCAGCGCGTAGAACACGGCAAAAAAAATCACGAATACCAAGGCGAATTCGATCGCCACTGCGCCTGCCTGTGATTTTGCGAAGCCGGTTTTCATGAGTGCGTCTACCCTGACTTTCACTGCGTAGTATCAGCATAGAATCATTCAGCAAAATCGGATGGATTTAACCGGATGCAGAGTTTAGTTCTCCTGATCTGGCTGGCCCTGTGCGCCGCCCAGGATGCCCGGCAACGGCGTATCGCCAATGTGCTGACGTTCGGTGCAGGAGCGCTGGCGCTGATCCATTTGCTGGCGACTGGCACCACCTGGTTCGGAGCCGATGCGCAGCAGGGATGGTGGGCCGCCGCGATCGCCCTGATGTTGACTGTTCCTGGGTATTTCATGGGCCGGATGGGCGCAGGCGATGTGAAATTAATGACAGCCATGGGCCTTGCGACGAACGGTTTATTCATTCTTTGTGCGTTTATCGGCGCTGGTATCGCCAGTCTGCTGTGGCTGCTCGTTGCGCCAAGAGTCTGGCTTCATATGAGTCAATGGCTTAGAGAACGTCTTCGATATTTAGAGCCAGGAGCGTCAAAGAAGCTGCCATTTGCACCGTTCGTGCTGGCAGGTGTATTGGCTTCGATACATTGGATCCATTAGTCGCCAGATGCCACTAGTCCTATGTACATAGTCGGAAAGTGCGTCTACTTTCAAATGAAGTGGTTACATCGCCAAAGTGCAGAAAAAGTCAGCTTTGGCCCGAGCAATGGAGTGGTTCGTGAACAAGCTTACGTCGGCGGTAAAAGTGCTCGTGGTCGATGATCAACCGTTGATCGTCGAAGAATTGTGCGAGTTTCTCGAAAGCAGCGGGTACCGCTGTGTGCCGTGTGAATCCAGCACTCAGGCGATCGAGCGTTTCAGTGAAGACGCCGAAATCGGTCTGGTGCTGAGCGACCTGCATATGCCGGACATGGATGGCATCCAACTGGTGCAGGAGCTGCAACGCATCAGCGGCAAACAACGGGTGTTCGAAGCGATCATGCTCACGGGGCGCGCCGACAAACAGGACGTGATCAAGGCCCTGCGTGCCGGGATTGCCGACTACTACCAGAAGCCGATCCAGCTGGATGAACTGCTCGAAGGCGTGAAACGTCAGGAAGCGGCCCTGCAAGAGCGGCACAAGAATGTCCAGTTGGGACACCTGAACCAGAAGCTGCAGTTTCTCTCGGAATCCATCGACGATCTCTACCAGGATCTGGACAAGGTCCGGCGCAATCCGGCGGCGGTGGTCAAAGACATGCTCGGCGGCGACGGCGCCGAAGCCGAGCAGGAGATCCCGGCGATCTTCAATCAGCTGTCGCCACGGCAACTGGATGTGGCGCGGCTGGTGGGCAAAGGGCAGACCAACTATCAGATCGCCTGCGAGTTGGGCATCACCGAAAACACCGTGAAACTGTATGTCTCGCAGGTCTTGCGCCTGACCCATATGCACAACCGCACCCAGTTGGCATTGGCGCTATCACCGAGTGCTTCGGCCGCCCGTCAGCGTGTGACAGCACACTGATCTTGATTGCCTGTTCCTCGCGGGCAGGCAGTCAATTCTTCCAAAAACACCCTGAGTGAATTACCCGGCCTGCGTCTTCGGTTTGGGGAACAGATTGTCCAGGGTTTCCAGCAGGCGCACGTGGTAGATCGGCTTGCGAAACAGGTCCAGCACCTGCAGGCGCAGCATGTCGCTGACGTCTTCCATGTCGGCATGTCCGGAGGTCACGATCACCGGCAGATGCTGGCGTGAGGTGTGCTCGCGCAGACGCTTGATCAGCGACATGCCGGACTCTTCCGGCATACGCAGATCGGTAATCACCAGGGCGATATCCGGAAAGCGGGTGAGGTGATGCAGGGCGAGTTTCACCGAGGTGGCGGTGTGACAGACAAAGCCCTCGCCCTCCAGTAACTCGGCCAGCTCAAGCAAAGCGTCCTCTTCGTCGTCAACCAGAAGCAACTGTTGGCGGGGGAGCGAGGAGGCAGTCATGGGCAGTCCCTGAAAAGCTGGAAGTGAGATCGAGTGTAGCGCGACATTCGCCGGACGCGACTCACATCAGGGGGTTTGTACCGGAGCGGTTTGCGAGGCTCCACCGAGCGCCACCAGAACATTGTTGAAAATCGCAAAGATTTTCGCGCCCAGGGGTGTGATGAACACCACCACCACGACCGCCACCATAGCCACGACAATCGCGTACTCGATGGCTGAAGCGGCTTCCGTACTGGCCAGAAAGGACCTCAGGCGCATGATCAGGTATTCAAGGATCATTGACATTCTCCTTAGTTACAACGGGAGATCGGACCTGTGAAATCCGATGACTTGCCAGTGCCTGAGCGCTGCTATGGGTGAGCATGGGACCGGGCACTGGAAGAGGGGCAAGGTTTTTGATCAAGGTGTCGGTCTGACCTGCGTAGCGCCACCGAGTTTGGTCAACACCAGGTTGAAAATGGCCAGCACCTTGTCGCCGATGGGCGTCACAAACACCACAACCACGACCGCCACCATTGCCACCACAATCGCGTATTCGATGGCAGATGCGCCTTCTTCACTTCTGCACAGCAGCCTGGCCCTGGCCAGTAGATAGTCGATGATCATCCGAAACATACGTCCACTCCTTTGCGCCTCTGGCGCCGATCCCACGCTACAGCGGCATGCTTTCACCGTGCTATCAGAGCATTGTCAACAAACCCCCGGTCAACAACTGTAAGAACGGATTAATCACAAAGGATTAACCAGAACGTTAGTCGAGCCAAACCCTGCAGTTAATTGGCCAGGACTCATACTTTAGTGAGTTATTTTCCTGTCAGAAATGGCGTTTTGGCTCGGATCAGCTAGCTTGGAAATAGCGAAATCGTTGCATGTTCATAGCTGCCTGATCGCGAAAAATTCTCTCGGCAGGAAGTGCAGGCTGTCGGTGCAGTGAGGAAAGGGAGAGCCGTCATGAACAGTCGCGTCACCATGGGTCTTGCAGCCGTTCTGCTGCTGGGGGCAATCGTCGTCGGCTACTGGGGCCTGATGCTCAGTCGGCAACCGGCTCCCGTTGCCCAAGTGCCTGCCGCCCCGGCAGTCGCCATGGAAAAAACCGTGGCCGCCGCCGAAGATCAGACCCGCCAGCCAGTGGTCGTGCTGTTGCACGATGTGCCGCCGTTCACGCCGCTCACGGCTGCCGATGTGGCGGTGGAGAAACTGCGCAGTGCGCCAGCCGGCAGCCTTTCCAGTGTCGAGCAAGCGGTGGGTCGCACGCCGTGGCGGCACTTGAGCGCAGGCACCTGGCTCAACGACGAAAGCTTTCAGGCCGGTGGCTCACTGGCGCGGATGATTCACAGTGATGAGCGTGCGCTGACCGTGGCCGTGGACGAAGTGATCGGCGCCGCCGGGCAACTGATTCCCGGCGACTACGTCGATGTGCTGCTCTACCTGCGTCAGGACGCGAGCAATCTGCAGCAGTCGGCGCAGATCGTGGTGCCGGCCATGCGCGTACTCGGTGTCGGTGAGCAATACGGCCTGACCAACGACGGACAACCCGCCACCCCGGCCTTGAGCGCCGACGAAAAACTCAAACAGGATCAACGCCGGATCGCTGCACGCACCGTGGTGCTGGCGGTGCCCGAACAATTGCTCAGCCGGATGATGCTCGCCACTCAGGTCGGCACGTTGCGCCTGGCCGTGCGCAGCAGCGAAGAACAGCGTCTGGCCAAGTACTGGGCCGGTGAAACCCAGTCACCGGCGCACGTGGACAACGCCAACAGCCAGCTCTTCCAGTTCACCCAACTGGCCCTCGGTGCCGCGCCAAAAGCGCCGGCCGCTGGCGGCCATGGCGGTGCGCGGCCGATGGAAGTGATCCGCGGCAATCAGCTTTCCCAACAAGCCCCATGACTGAGCAAGGATCCACGTGCATGCAGAGTCGATTCAGGCCGCTATTAACACCTGTCGTCCGGGCCTTGATACTGATGGGACTGTCGATCAACGCCGCCGTCGCGGCCACCGGCAATTGCTCGGCACTCGGCCGTATGCCGCCGGTGATCGAGATCGGCGAAGGCTTCCAGCAGGACATCCAGTCGCCCGTGGCAATCACCCGCGTGGCTATCGGCGACCCGAAGATCGCTGATGTGCACGACACCGGCAGCGCCTCGTTTCTACTCACCGGCGTGGCCCCCGGCGCCACCAGCCTGATGGTCTGGACGTCGTGCTCCAGTGAGCCGCGCCAGAGCATGGTGTTCGTCAAGGGCAGTGCCACTGCCGCACTGACCAGCGCCAGCAGAATGCCTTCCGATGATCCGACACTGCCCTCGCAAGTGCAGACCGACATTCGTTTCGTCGAAGTCAGCCGCACCAAACTCAAGGAAGCCACCGCTTCGCTGATCGGCACCCGGGGCAATTTCCTGTTTGGTTCGCCCGGTACGTTGCCACCGATCGATGGCGTGCCGACGCCGAGGCTGCCGGTGGATAACGGCCTGTTCAATTTCTCGTGGATCGGCGGCAAGACCATGGCGATCATCAACGCGCTGGAAACCAGCGGTTTCGCCTACACCCTCGCACGCCCCAGCTTGGTGGCGTTGAGCGGGCAGAGCGCAAGCTTTCTGGCCGGTGGTGAAATCCCGATTCCGGTGCCCAGCGCCGGTAGCGACAACGTGTCGATCGAGTACAAGGAGTTCGGTATCCGCCTGACCCTGACCCCGACCGTGATCAGCCACGACCGCATCGCGCTGAAGGTCGCACCGGAAGTCAGCGAACTGGATTTGAGCAACGCCGTGCAGATCGCCGGCACCACCGTGCCGGCCCTGACCATCCGCCGTACCGACACCAGCGTCTCGCTGGCCGATGGCGAAAGCTTCGTGATCAGCGGCCTGATCAGCACCACCAACAGTTCGCAGGTGAACAAGTTTCCGGGGCTGGGTGATATTCCGGTGCTCGGCGCCTTTTTCAAAGGCTCGCAGATCAGACGCGAAGAGCGCGAACTGCTGATGATTGTCACCCCGCACCTGGTGCAGCCACTGGCGGCGGACGCGCAACTGCCATCGCTGCCGGGGGAAAAACTGCGCAACTACGATCCGAATTTCTACCGCATGTTCTTCCTCGAAAACGGCAACTTCGACAAACGCAGTGGGCTGTCCCAATGAACCAGAACCTCAGCCAGACTTTTCTGGCGATCACCCGTAACAGCACCGATCTGGAGTGGCTGCAAGGCGCACTCGCGCCGCTGGGCCAAGTGGTGAGCGCCGGGGCCGGGAGCCTGGACGAGTTGCTGGCGCTGGTCGATGTCACCTTCGCCAGCCTGGTGTTCGTCGGCCTCGATCGCGACCATGTGGTGGCGCAGAGTGCGTTGATCGAAGGCGCGCTGGAAGCCAAACCGATGCTTGCCATCGTTGCGCTGGGCGATGGCATGGACAACCAACTGGTGCTCAACGCCATGCGTGCCGGCGCCCGGGATTTCGTCGCCTACGGTTCGCGGGCCAGTGAAGTCGCCGGGCTGGTACGGCGCTTGAACAAGCGCCTGCCACCGGTGGCGGCCAACACGCATCTTGGCGGCCTCACGGTGTTGTACGGTACGCAGAGCTATTGCGATGGCGCGCTGCTTGCCAACCATATGGCGCAGGTGGTGCAAAAGAGCGGACAACAGACCCTGCTGCTGGATCTGGGGCTGCCGCGCGGCGACAGCCTGGCGTTGCTCGGGCTCGAGAGTTCGTTCCACTTCGGCGATGCCTTGCGTCACTTGCGCAGGCTCGACGCGACCCTGATCGACAGTGCCTTCACCAGCGCTGAAGCGGGGCTGCGGATTCTGGCGTATGCCAGCAGCGACGAGCCGCTGGAAGGCACCAGCGCCGCCGAGCTGTACATGTTGCTCAGCGCCTTGCGCCAACACTTCCAGCACATCGTCGTGAACCTCACCGGGCAGTCCGACAGTGAAGCCTTGCGCACCTTTGTCAGCCACTGCGACAAGCTGATCTGGTACACCGATCAGAACGTGCTCAACTGCCGCCGCAACCTGGCCGTGCTCAATCTTTGGCGCGAGAAAGGCATGAAGCTCGACCACGCGCGTTTGCTGGTGGACGGCTATCTGGGCAGCGTTGCCCCGGATGCTGAAACCCTGGGCAAAACCTTCAACCTCGAAGTGATCGCGGTATTGGCGGCCAACGCCGAAGTGCGCCTGAACGCCAAGAACCAGGGCGTCAGCCTGTTCGAACTGGCCCCGCGGGAAAAACTCACGCAAAGCCTGCGTGCTCTCGGCGAGCGTCTGGCCAAGCGCTCCGAAGGCCTGGCCAAACCCAAAGTCACCTGGTTCGACCGCTTGCGAGGCACCTCATGAACGCGGAAAAACTGTTCGGCGCGGTGCAGCGCGGCGCGACCGGTAATACCGATCACGAAGGCCTGAAACTGGTCCTGCACCGCTACATCATCGACGCCATCGAAGAGTCGGGGAAAAACCTGCTGGAGGGCTCGCGCCAATTGCTGGCGCAGTTTGTCACCGACAAGGTCGCCGAATACATCGCCCGCCTGCACCTGGCGATTTCCCGTTACGAGATGGAGCGGCTGGCCGAAGAAATCGTCGACGAACTCACCGGTTTCGGCCCACTGGAAGTACTGCTGCGCGATCCGTCGGTGACCGAGATTCTGGTCAACGGCCCACACCGGGTGTTCATCGAGCGCGACGGTGTGTTGCATCAAAGTGACCTGCGCTTTATCGATTCGCACCACGTCGAACGGGTCATGCAACGGATTCTCGCGCCACTCGGGCGGCGTCTCGACGAGTCCTCGCCGATGGTCGATGCGCGTTTGCCGGACGGCAGTCGGGTCAATGCGATCATCCCGCCGATCGCGCTCGACGGCCCCTGCCTGTCGATTCGAAAGTTTCGCAAGGACATGCTCAAAAGCAGTGATCTGATGGCGATGCAGACCATCGATCTGGCGATTTTCGAGTTCCTTCAGGAGGCGGTCGGCAAGCGTTGTAACGTGCTGATCAGCGGCGGTACCGGCACCGGCAAAACCACGCTGCTGAACATCCTCAGCCAATTGATCAACCCCCACGAACGTCTGGTGACCATCGAAGACGTCGCCGAATTGCAGCTCAGCCACCCGCATGTTGTGCGCCTGGAAACCCGTCCGCCGAATGCCGAGGGCCACGGCGAAGTCAAGGCCAGCGACCTGATCCGCAACGCCCTGCGCATGCGCCCCGACCGGATCATCCTTGGCGAGATTCGTGGAGTCGAGGTGGTCGATGTGCTGACCGCGATGAACACCGGTCACGACGGCTCGATGAGCACCGTACACGCCAACAATGCCCAGGATGCGTTGCTGCGGTTGGAGACGCTGGTGGGGCTGACCGGTCGCTCGATCGCCGAGCGCACCTTGCGCCAGATGATCTGCGCCGCCCTCGATGTGATCATCCAGCTGACTCGCATGCCCGACGGCCGCCGCTGTGTCAGCGAGGTGGTGGAAGTGGTCGGCATCCGTGAAGACGTCTACGTCACCAACACCTTGTTTCGCCTTGATCGGCGCACTGGTTTCGGCTTCCTGCGCGAAGCGGTCAATCCGGCGGGCGACAAGTTGCGCTACGAGACCCACCTGGGCTGACCGCATGGGACTTGCATCATGATCGGACCGGCCATTCTTATCCTCCTGTGTCTGATCCTGCTCGGGCTGTCGATCTGGCTGTTCGTGCACGGTATCCACAAGACCAGCAACGAACGGGTTCTCAATCGTCTCGCGGCGGGGCAGCCGCAACTGGCCGCGCAGAAGCCGACCTGGGTCGGGCTTGAACGGATGTTTTTGCGCGCCGGGCTTGGCCGTCCCAGCGAGCGTTTCGGGCTGTGGATGACCCTGTGGGGCGTGGCGATTGTCCTGGGTTATCTATTGGCGGACTGGATCGGTTTGCTGGCGATGCTGCTGGCGCCGCCGCTGATCCTGCGCCTGTACATTTCCTGGCTGTACCACCGGCGGATCAAACGCATGATCGAGCAGTTGCCGCAGCTGCTCGACTACACGGTACGCAGTCTCAAGTCCGGCCGCACCTTGAGCGACGCCGTCATGGGCGGCATCGAATCGAGCGAGGATCCGCTGAAAAAAGCCATGGGCCGGGTGCAGCGCAACGTGCAACTGGGGGTCAATCTGCCGGATGCGGTCAGCGATTTCGCCGAACTCTACGAACAGGACGAACTGCGCATGTTTGCCCTCGGCCTCAAGGTCAATCATCGCTACGGCGGCAATGCCAGCGAGCTGTTGGAGAACCTGATCAAGCTGATCCGCGAACGTGACCAGGGCGCCCGGCAACTGCGCGCACTGACTGGCGAAACACGCATGACCGCGTGGGTGCTGGGTTCGCTGCCCGTGATTCTGGTGAGCTACTTCATGCTGACCAACCCCGGCTACATGCTCGCCATGTGGCACGACTCCGGTGGTCGGACCATGTTGATCATCGCCGTGGTGTTGCAAGTGACCGGTTGCCTGGCGCTGTGGCGCATGTTGCGGAGTATTTGAAATGGTCTATCTCGCCGCTCTGATGCTGCTGCTCGGCGCGCTGTTGCTGGTGGTCAATCACCTGCTGACCGAGCGCCGCCGGGTGCGCCAGGTCAACCAGCGTTTGCAGGGGCATCTGGTGCGCGAGAACCGTTTCGGTAACTGGCTGCGGGCTCTGGGTAACAGCAGGTTCGGTCAGCGCTCGGTGAGCATCGACAGCGAAACCCAGACCCTGCTCAGTCGCCTCGGCTGGCGCCGCGCCAGTGAGCGCTCGCTGTTCGCCGCCTGCCAGATCGGCACTCCGCTGCTGGTTTTGGGGCTGGCGATATTTCTGCAGGAAGTGTTTTTCCCCCACGCCGCCAACCGCTGGATCGTGCCAATGCTCGCCACCGGTGCCGGTTATCTGTTGCCCAAGCGCTTGCTGGCTTACGCCGCCGGGCGTCGGCAGAAAACCATCGCCGTGGAAATCTCCACGTTCATCCCGCTGCTGCGCATCCTCTTCGAGTCGGGCATGGCGGTTGAACAAGCCTTGCGCGTGCTCAGCACCGAAGGGCAGAAACTGCTGCCGGAACTGACCCGCGAACTGCGCCTGATTCTGGCCCGGGTCGACTCTGGACTGGAGCTGGGACAGGAGTTGAACAAGACCTCGGTGATGCTGGCGGTCGATGAGTTCACCGACACCTGCGTGATCCTGCAGCAACTGATTCAGCAGGGTGGCGGGGCAATGAAATCGCTGCTGGCGCTCAAACAATTACTCGACGACCGCCGCCTCACCCGACTGCAGGAATACATTTCGAAGATGTCGGCGAAGATGTCGGTGGTGATGATGCTGTTTCTGTTTCCTGCCTTGCTGATCGTACTGGCCGGCCCGGGGTTCACTGCGATTACCCGGGCATTTGCAAACTGACGTTGGCTCATGGAGAGCGTTTGATGAAAGCACTGATTGTCGTGGCAAGTCTGTTGTTGCTCGGTGGTTGCGCCACCGACGGTCCGGCGCCGTGGTCGGCGATGCTCGCACCGACCAGTTGCAGCAAACTCGATTCCGAACAGGAACTGGCACTGAACCTGGCGGACGATCTGGCCAACGACGGCAAACTGCACGCCAGCCTGGCCAACCTGCAAAGCCTGCCCGACAAACTGGTCGAGGTCCGCCTACGCAAGGCCAGGGTGTATCGCTTGCTCGGGCGCAATGAAGCCGAGCCGCTGTATCGCGGGCTACTCGGTACTTGCCTCACGGCGGACGCCGAACACGGCCTGGGGCAGATCTATGCCGCCCGTGGCGACAACGGCCAGGCTCAGGCGCACTTGCAACGCGCGGTGCGTCTGGCGCCGACCAATGAAAAAATCCGCAACGACCTCGGCGTGGTCTACCTCAACCAGTTGCGTCTTGAAGATGCGCGTTTCGAGTTCCTGACGGCCATCGAACTCAAGCAGAACGATCAACTGGCCACGCTGAATCTGGTGAGCTTGCTGCTGTACCAGAACAACTGGCAGCAAGCAGCCGAAATCGTCAGCCGCGCGCACCTGACGCCGGAGCAGTTCGCCGACGCCCAGGCCCGCGCGGAAAAACTCAAGGTGCCGGCCAAGGCCCCGACCGCGGTTGGTAATCAAGTAGCGGTGGTGGCTGACCCACAACCGTCGAAGCTCAAGTGACACTCCGGGAGATGACCATGAACACCTTGCACAGTGTTTATTGCCTGGCCCTGCTCAGCCTGCCGTTCGCCGCCCAGGCGATCGACGCCGGCCCGGCCTCGGCGCAGCAACAGGAAACCGAAGGGTGGCTGGTGCTGCAAAGTCGCAACCAGGCCGCCTCGCTCAAGCCGCAAACCGCCACGGCGGCGGAGCGGGAGCTGGCGCTGCAACGCTGGTTGAAGAAATACAAATACGAGATTCCGGATTTTTACGACCCGGATGCGGGCGGCAAGATCGAGACCAAGAACTAGGTTGATCGCCACGCTCAAGCGCGCAGGAGATGCGGCCTGAGCGGATACTGGATGGATTGTCTTGAAAATTGACGCCATCACTTTGACATTTGTGTGGTATCAAAATGATGGCTCATGTACATTCCCCGCGCCCGAACCAGGACGACTTGGTGGGACGGTAGGGATGCCTGAATCATGTAATGAACCCTGCTGAAACTGTTTCTCATGTTTTGGAAGGGAATCTCGCGTGACTATCGTTTGCCTGCGCCGCTCTGCCTTGGCGCTCTCCATCTCCGCCGCCGCTTTGCACACCTCTATGGCTATCGCCGCCGGCGCGAGCCTGAACCATGACCTGAGTGGCGGCCCGCTGACCAGTAACCTGCAGAACTGGGGGCTGATCACTCTGAGCGGTAACGGCAATATCGCTCCTGTTTCCCAGGTGAGTACGACCTACGGTGCACAGCTCTCGGGGGTGACGGCGGATCAACTGCGCAATATCGGCAATATCCGGATTGACGGCGCCAGGTTCGGCACCGGGATCAGTCTGGGGACCGCTGGAGTGGTGCCGACCAAAATCGCCGGCGCGCTGCTCAACGAAGGCTCTATTTCAGTTCACGGTCTGGCCGACGCTGGCACCTCCAGCGGTATTTCCGATCTCGGCAGCACACTGGGCGATTCGTTGGTCAACAGTGGCAGCATCGACGTCAGCGGCCAGACCGCCAGTGGCCTGCTGCTGGTGCATACCAGCATGACCGGGCTCAGCAACCGAGGCACCATCAACGCAAGCGGTACCGATGCATTGGGCGTATTGCTCGATGGTGCGACGCTGAGTCAGTCGGTCAACAACACCGGGACTATCCGTGCGACCGGTGCCAATGCCGAGGCGGTAGTGTTCGAGGGGGTCAAGTTCAGCGCTCCGGCGAGCGCCAATTCCACCGCGCTGTGGAACGGCGGAACCATCTCCGGCGAGGACATCGGTGTGCATGTCAGCGGCCAGGCCAGTGGCGCCCTGCCTTTCGGCATCTATCAAATGAACGGGTTGATCGAGGGTGGCAAGGCGGCGATCCAGGTCGATGACGGCGCGAGCTACTTTTATTTCTATGGCGGCGCGGTGAAGGGTGACTTGCTCGGCCTGTCTGGAGTACTGGTCGACGGTGATGCGACTTTCGACGGTTCGACCATCCGCTCCGGCTACGTCACCATCGAAGAGGGCACGCTGACCCTGATGAAGCCGCACACCACCTTCATCGGCGACTTCGATATGGAAGAGTCGAACTCGGTGCTGGAGATGTACCTGGGCAATGACACCAACCCGGCGCTGCCTGTGCTGAAAGTCACCGGCACCACCGATATCGCTCCGGGCGCGCAACTGCGTCTGCTGGCGCGCTCCAGTGATTTTCGCGTGAGCCCCGGTGGAACGCGTTACACCCTGATCAGCTCGGGGAATCTGGTCGGTGGCAACAACCTGACCGTGACCTCGACCTCCGCGCTGCTGGATGTGAAGAGTTTCGGTGTGGTCGGTAACGACATCACCAGCGTGGTGACGACCAAGTCGAGCGAGGTGCTGGCCGAGAACACCCTGGCAGTCGGCGGTAGTGATAACGCGGCGACGGCGGTCGGGCATGTGCCAGGACTGCTGGCACGCCTCGATGAACAGGATCCGGTGTTCCAGGCATTCGCCAACGCTGGCACCGATGCCGAACTGGCGCGCCTGAGTGAAACCCTCAGCCCGGATGTCAGCCGTGGTGTACTGCACGCGGCGACCAACAGTCAGACGCTGGTCTCGGGCGTGATCAATGATCGCTCCAGTCGCGCACGCTCAGCCACCGGCGCCCCGGAAAAAGGCGTATGGCTGCAAGCCTTGAGCAGCGATGCCAATCAGGACGAGCGTCGCGGTGTCGCCGGTTATGACGCCGACAGCCACGGGATCGCGGTCGGTGCCGATGGTCAGTTGAATGCCGATACCACATTGGGTCTGGCCTACAGCTACCTCGATACCGATGTGAAATCCGACCTCGGCAACATGACCAAGGTCACTGGGCATGCGCTGACGCTGTACAGCAACTGGGTGCATGACAACTGGTTCGTCGACTCGTCGCTGATGTACGGCTGGAACGATAACGAATCCAAACGTTATATCGCTGGCACTCAGGCCAAGGCTGATTACGACAGTGATGTATTCGGCGTGAGCGCACTGGCCGGGTACAGCCTGCGGCTGATGCCTGATGTGGTGCTGGAACCACAGGTTGGCGCGCGCTATGCCAATGTCGGCATGGACGCGTATCGCGAGAAGGGCAGCTCGGCGTCGCTGAATGTCGGCAGTCAGCGTTATGAAGTCGGTGAGATGGGCGTCGGTGCACGTCTGGCGGCGGCATTCGATGTTGGCAGCGGCAGCCTGGAACCGGAAGCGAAGCTGATGGCCTGGCATGACTTCATCGGTGACAAGGTCAGCACCACATCGGCCTTCGTGCTGGGGGGCGAGTCGTCCGTCAGCCGCGGTACCACTCCGGTGCGTGACAGCTATGAACTGGGCCTGGGCGCCAACTACCGGAGGGGCGCGTGGAGCGTCGGCGGCTCTTACAACTATCTGACCTCCAGCGGTTTCGACTCCGACAGCTTTACTGCGAAGGTGCGTTACGCGTTCTGATCCACATCGGGTAAAACCTGTGGGAGCGAGCCTGCTCGCGAAGGCGTAGTGTCAGTCGGCAAAAATGCTGGCTGATCCACCGCTTTCGCGAGCAAGCCCGCTCCCACAGTGATGTGCGCTGCAATGTGAGAGCAAGCGGTCTGCCTGCTCAGTTGATTGATCTGACACCCTACAGTTGATAGCTGAAACTGATGCTGTAACGCGCCCGACGATTGAACGTATCCAGCGCTTCATCGGACATCGGCTTGGCGGCCTCCAACGCAATGTTGTAGTACTTGGCATCGCCAAAACGCAGGCCTACTGCTGCCGATGACAGGTCATTGCTCTGCACCGCCAGCTTGTTGAACCAGGTTTTCGAACGGTCCAGCACCACGTACGGCTGCAGGATGCGCACCCAGTTGCCGTCGCGATTGAAACTGTAGTTGACCTCGTAAGCCGCACCCCAGCCCTTGTCGCCCGATGCCTGATCGTCCGGGTAGCCACGGCCGAAATTCTGCCCGCCGAACACCGCGCGTTCGCTGTCAGGCAGGGTGTCATCACTCCAGTACAGCGCGGCCGACAGCACGCCTTGCCAGTTGTCGAAGAACTTGTCGCTCTGCACCCCGGAGAGGCGCAGGCGCAGGAAGTTCAGGTCCAGCGCCGGGTTGTTGGAATGCGCGCCCATGCTGTCCAGACCCTGATACACGCCACCACTGAGAATCCGCAGTTGCCGGGCATCGCTCTTGCGCCAGTCACCCTCGAATGCGAGGGCACGCACGTTGGTGCGCTCTTCGATGCTGAGCGGATAGCCGACCACGTCGTAGCGGTTTTTGTCATCCACTGCATAGAGCCGCGCTCCCGCGTTAAGCAGTTCGTTGGAGGTGGCAATGAACGGGTGGCTGACACCGATGGAGTAACGATCGTCTTCCTTGTGCGGTTTGAGTTCGAAGCCATCGCTGGTGAGCACATTGGTGCCCGGATCGGCCCGGTAGCGCGAGGCAAACAGGCTCAGTTGCGTACCTTCGCTATTGAGGAACTGGTTGTAGTCCAGACGGTAGTAATGT
Organism: Pseudomonas sp. lyk4-TYG-107; assembly: GCF_030209055.1. Classification (NCBI taxonomy): domain Bacteria; kingdom Pseudomonadati; phylum Pseudomonadota; class Gammaproteobacteria; order Pseudomonadales; family Pseudomonadaceae; genus Pseudomonas; species Pseudomonas sp. lyk4-TYG-107. The sequence goes on along the minus strand of NZ_JARVST010000025.1, from coordinate 38,109 downwards.
TCGTGATCGTCGCCCGGCGGAAACAGCCCGCTCAGGGTCAGCTGCTCGCCCATGGCGGTCTGCGAGTTACTGCTGACCCCCAGCAATGCCTGCGTGCCGTTGCGGTTATCTTCGGTGGTGCTCATGGTGCTGGTGAACGCTTTGCGACTGGCCTGGGCCACCAGTGTTGTTGCGCCGTCGGTGGTGCCGGGCGGCGGCACTTGCGCCTGGATGGTCACGCCGGGGATGCGGGTCATCAGGGTGGTGTAGCGTTCGAAGGTCTTGCGGGTCAGCGGGCGCTCGGCCTGGATTTTGGCTGCCAGTTCGTCGAGCAGGCCTTTGACCCGGCCGACATCGCCCTGCACCTGCACATCGCGCACATAACCTTCGACCAGCACCACTCGGGCTACGCCGTCGTCGAAACGCTGTTGCGGCAGGAAGGCGTAGGACAGCAGATAGCCGTCCTTCTGGTAGCGCCGGGTGATGTCGCGTGTGGCTTCGATCAGGTCGGCGAGGCTGGTCTGATGGCCGATCAGGGGTTTGTAGACTTCGGCCAGTTCGTTGAGCGGGTAGATCGTGCCGCCTTCGATCTGCACGGTTTTCAGGTTGATTTTGGTCTCCATCAACAGCGGCTGCGCCGTGGCCGCGCCGGGGTCGGGTACTTGCAGGGGCGTGGCGGCGGGGCGATAAGCATCTGCCGGCAGGTTCGGCACGGGCAGGTTACGCGTGGTTTCGTTGCTGTTGAGAAAGCTGGGCAGGGTGTCGGCGAGGGCGGCGGAACTGAGACTGAGGAACAGCAGGGATGCCATTACGCGCATAGGACACTCCATGGTCAGATCACAGCGCTGGGCTGAATTTTTCCTAAGAAAAAAGCGGAAGACTCGTGGGAATCTTCCGCCCTCAACCAAGCGTAGGCGCTGTAGGTGAGGCCGTCGAATCGGCCAGGTGCAATTTAGCGTTTGTTGCCTCCAAGAGCGCCGGTCAGACCACCGAGCACGCCACCCAGACCTCCGGTTGCGGTGCCTCCAGTGGCGGTGCCGCCGTTGACCAGTCCGCCGACCGCACCGACGGTGGCGCCGACGTTGCTGACCACACCACCCACGGCGGTGGTGACCGGGTTGTTGGTGGCGGCAATGGTGTTGCCGATCGTGCTGACCGCTCCGCCGACCTGGCCGGTGAGACCGGCGACCGGCGTGCCCAGACCTGTCGCGGCGCCGACTTGTTGAGTGACGCTGGTGACCGCACTGGTGACTGGGTTCAGCCCTGCGCCGACGGTAGCGCCGGCGGTGGCCAGTGGCGAGGTGGTGGCGGTGATCGGAGTGCCCGAGCCGCCGAGTACGGTGTTGAGCGAAGCGATGGTGTTGCCCAGTCCGCCAGCCGTGACGCCGCCGGCGCTGACCACGCCGTTGGTGCTGCCGGCGTTCAGACCGGCACCGACGTTGACCACGGCGCCGCCAACCGTTTGCAGCAAGCCGGTACCGCCCAGACCGCCGCCGAGACCACCGCCCAATCCGCCACCGCTGCTGGTGCCGTTATCCACCAGCCCGCCGGCTTTGCCGACGGCAGTGCCGACATTGGTCAAGGCGCCGCCGACGGTGTTGGTCAACGCGTTGCCGCCGCCAGCACCGGTGACTTGACCACCCACGCCTTTGACGGCGCCACCGACCTGGCCGAGGACACCATTGAGCGGAGCGCCGAGGCCGGTTGCATCGCCGACTTTGTCGGTGGTGCTTTCAACCATGGCAATCACTGGTACCAGACCGTTGCCGACACTTTTAGTCACCGAGCCCAGTGGGCCAGTGGTAGTGGCCAGACTCAGGGTGTCGCCGAGCATGGTGACTTTTTCACCGACGCCGTCGAGCACCGGAGCGACTTTGGTGACCACGCCGCCGACAACCGGAACGCTGCCGGTGGCGGTCGCCAGTTTGCTGCTCAGATCCGAGACGCCGGTACCGACATCTGAAACCACGCCGCCGACCGAGGACGCCGTGACGCCCAGGCCATTGTCGACCGTGCCCAGTTTGCCGATGCCGTTGGCCACGCCATCACCCAGGGTAGTGACCACATTGCCTGTGGTTTTTACTGCGCTTTGCACCACGCCGCCCACTACTGGAACGGTGCTCAAGGAGTCGCCGACCTGACCGACACCACTGCCGACGCCCGCGACGGTGTTGCCGACATCCTGCACCAGGGTGGTGGTCACTAGCGGGGTGGTAGTCGGGTTGGTCGGGTTGGTTGGATCCGTAGGGTCTGTCGGATTGGTAGGATTGGTCGGGTTCGTCGGATTGGTCGGGTTGGTCGTGCCGGTACCGCCAGTGCCACCGGTACCACCTGTGCCAGCGGTATCGGTGCCGCCAGTACCGCCAGTGCCACTGCTACCGCCTGTGCCACCAGTGCCGCCAGTGCCCGACGTCGCGCTGTCTGGCGAAGAGCTGCCGGAGCTGCTGTGATGGCCGCCACCGCCGCTGCTGCAGCCAGCGAGGCCAAGGGAGAGGATCAATGCCAGAGCTGTTGCCGATTTGCACCACACTTGAGTTTTCATGATTGAGATTCCTTGCACCTGTAACAACATTCGTCGTTTTCGATGGCTCACCGATCTGTCGCCGGTGATGCCTCGTCCGTGGTGCCAATCTCGATCGCGCGGTGCTTTTCCACCATTCTCAAGTTGGTATTAACGCCTTTATATATAAGGCGCCGCGCCGTGCCTAAGGACTAATACCCAGGATATAGACGCACAAAAAAAGGCCTTGAAAATCAAGGCCTGGAGTTTTTCAGAGTGCGCTGCCAAGCGCGGCAAAACTTAAGTGATATATACACAATTTACAGGCTTGCCCGGGCGGATACTCAGGCAACCGGTTGCCACTGACCGACCATATGTTCCAGATCGCCGTTGCCGATCAGGCGCAACTCGCCGCTGGATCCCGGCGCACTCGCCAGCAATGAGACCTCGCTGGGCAAGCGCACCGGTTTGCGAAAGTGCACGGCGATTTCAAGGTTGGCCTTGGGTAGATGATCAGCCAGTGCGGCGAGGGTTCGTGCCTTGTTCCACAGACCGTGAGCAATCGCCGTGGGAAAACCGAACAGTTTGGCGCTGGCCGCGCTCAAGTGAATCGGGTTGTAGTCCCCCGAGACTTTGGCGTATTGCCGACCGATGTCGGCAGAGGCTTTCCATTGCGCGACTTGCGTCAACACCTGGGACGGTTCCCAGTGTTGCTCGACAGGTTCGCCGTCGAGTTTCACGCCGCGACAGAGCATCTGGCTTTCGGCTTCCCACAGCGGCCCGAGTTGATCATCGAGGCTGGTCAACACATCGAAGGTCGCGCCTTTGGGATGCGGCTGCAGGTTATGCACGCGGACGCTGACTTGCGCGCGACTGATCCCGCCCATCGGCCGCAACACGCGAATGCGGTTGCTCAGGTGAATCAGCCCCAGCAACGGGAACGGAAACTCCTTGGCCGTGAGCAATTGCATCTGCAGGGCGAACGCGAGGATGTGTGGATAAGTCGGCGGCAGCAGGCCGTCATCGGCAAAGCCGCAAACCTTGCGATAGGCCGCCAGTTTCTGCGGGTCGACATCGACCCAGCAACGCAAACCCGTTTCGGGCAGTCGGGTGCCGGTGATCTTGCGCCGTGTCGCGGCCCGCGCGTACAGGCCGGGCAGGCTCGGTTCACGGTCGAGGGTGTGCCATTCAATGCTCATGCCTATGCCCCCAGAACACTTTGGCCACAGACCCGCAATGCCTGGCCGGTGAAGGCTCCGGTGCCCGGTTGCGCCAGCCACGCGACGGCTTCGGCGACGTCTTGCGGCAAGCCGCCCTGGCCCAGCGAACTCATGCGCCGTCCGGCCTCACGCAGGCCGAACGGGATGTGCGCGGTCATCTGGGTTTCGATGAAGCCCGGGGCCACGGCGTTGATGCTGATGCCGCGTTCGTGCAGCGTTGGCGCCCAGGCCTGGGCCAGGCCGATCAGCCCGGCCTTGCTCGCGGCGTAGTTGGTCTGTCCACGATTGCCGGCGATGCCGCTGATCGAGGCCAGCAGAATCACCCGCGCATTGTCGTGCAGGGTGCCGCTGTCGAGCAGCGCCTTGGTCAGCACTTGCGGGGCATTGAGGTTGACCGCCAGCACCGCGTCCCAGAATTCCGGGGTCATGTTGGCCAGGGTCTTGTCGCGGGTGATCCCGGCGTTGTGCACCAGAATGTCGAGGCCGTCCGGCAGTTGTTCGATCAGGTGCGCGGCGGCATCTTCAGTGCAAATGTCGAGGGTGATGGCGCGGCCGCCGAGCCGCGCGGCGAGGGCTTCCAGATCGGTCTTGGCCGGCGGCACGTCGAGCAGAATCACCTCGGCGCCATCGCGGGCGAGGGTCTCGGCAATCGAGGCGCCGATCCCCCGCGCTGCGCCGGTGACCAGCGCCTTGCGTCCGGCCAATGGCCGGGTCCAATCGGTGACCGGCGTGGCGCACGGGCTCAGGCGAATCACTTGCCCGGAGACAAAGGCACTTTTCGGCGACAGGAAAAATCGCAGCGGCCCCTCAAGCTGATCTTCAGCGCCGTCACCGACATAGATCAGTTGCAGCGTGCCGCCGCTACGCAGCTCCTTGGCCAGCGAACGCGAAAAGCCTTCGAGCGCTCGCTGTGCACTGGACGCAAACGGATCGCGCAGGGTTTCCGGGGCGCGGCCCAGGATCACCAGGTGCGCGCTGCTGTCGAGGTTTTTCATCAACGGCTGGAAGAACTCGCGCAGCTGTTTGAGCTGGTCGGTGTGCTGCAGGTCGCTGGCGTCGAACACCACGGCCTTGAGTTTCGGCCCGTGCCCGGGAATCCACGCGGTGGCCAGCGACGGTTCAGTGCCGTAGCTGTAGATCGCATCGGTCAGGCGGTTGGCGAACGCATTGACCCGCTCGGCCAGCGGCCCGCCACCGATCAACAGCGCGCCGTCCACCGGCCGCAGGCGTCCGGCCTGCCAGCGTTCCAGCCGCACCGGCGACGGCAGGCCCAAAGCCCCGACCAGACGGTGGCCGATGGATGAGTTGGCGAAGTCGATATAGCGGTCAGACATGGAACGCTCTCCAAAAGTTGGGGTTCAAAGTGTGGACTACCAACGGCAATCAATCGTTCGATCCACGCAATAAGGCCTACGCTAGAACAGCAGAGTAGACCACCGTCCCTGTGGGAGCTGGCTTGCCAGCGATGGCGGAGTGTCAGCCACTGGAAATGCTGGAGGTGCCGGCCCTATCGCTGGCAAGCCAGCTCCCACAGGGATTTCCATGAATTCGGATCAACAAGGAGCTTTTCATGAGTCAGCTGCGCCGCGTCGCCATCATCGGTGGTAACCGTATTCCTTTCGCCCGTTCCAACGGGCCGTACGCCACTGCCAGCAATCAGGTGATGCTCACTGCTGCCCTGGAAGGCCTGATCGAACGCTACAACCTGCACGGCCAGCGCATCGGCGAAGTGGTGGCCGGTGCGGTGCTCAAATTGTCACGGGATATGAATCTGACCCGCGAATGTGTGCTCGGCTCGCGCCTCTCACCGGCCACCCCGGCCTATGACATCCAGCAAGCCTGCGGCACCGGGCTGGAGGCGGCGCTGCTGGTAGCCAACAAAATCGCCCTTGGCCAGATCGACTGCGGCATTGCCGGTGGCGTCGACACCACCTCGGACGCGCCGATCAGCGTCAGCGAAGGCTTGCGCAAAATCCTCCTGCAGGCCAACCGCGCCAAGACCACCGGCGACAAGCTGAAAACCTTTCTGCAACTGCGTCCGCGGCACCTGATCCCGGAATTCCCGCGTAACGGCGAACCGCGCACCGGCCTGTCGATGGGCCAGCACTGCGAACTGATGGCGCAGACCTGGAACATCCCCCGTGAGGAGCAGGATCAACTGGCCCTCGAAAGCCATCACAAACTCGCCGCGTCCTACAGTGAAGGCTGGCACAACGATCTGATGACGCCTTTCCTCGGCCTGACCCGCGACAACAACCTGCGCCCGGACCTGACCCTGGAAAAACTCGCCACGCTCAAACCCGCTTTCGAAAAAAGCGCGAAGGGCACGCTGACGGCAGGCAACTCCACGCCACTCACCGACGGCGCCTCAGTGGTGCTGCTGGGCAGCGAGGAATGGGCAAAAGAACGTGGTCTGCCGACCCTCGCCTACCTGCGCGATGGCGAAGCGGCGGCGGTGGATTTCGTCAACGGCGCCGAAGGCCTGTTGATGGCGCCGGTGTATGCAGTGCCGCGCCTGCTGGCGCGTAATGGGTTGACCCTGCAAGACTTCGATTACTACGAAATTCACGAAGCGTTTGCCGCGCAGGTGCTGTGCACGCTCAAGGCCTGGGAAGACCCCGAATACTGCAAGACGCGTTTGGGGCTGGACGCACCGCTGGGTTCGATCGACCGCAGCCGGCTGAATGTGAAAGGCAGCTCGCTGGCGGCGGGGCATCCGTTTGCCGCGACCGGCGGGCGGATTGTCGCCAACCTGGCAAAACTGCTGGATGCGGCCGGCAAGGGCAGGGGGCTGATCTCGATCTGCGCGGCCGGGGGGCAGGGTGTTACCGCGATCATCGAACGTTGAGCGCAATCCCCTGTGGGAGCGGGCTTGCTCGCGAAGGGGCCGTGTCAGGCGCCGTCATTGTGTCTGACAGACCGCTTTCGCGAGCAAGCCCGCTCCCGCAGGGGAAATGAATGCCAATGTCAGATTCTGTCGCAAATGCCCTCGACGCTGATTGCCAACATTTCAAACCGGCTCAGCTATGATCGGCAACGGTCGATTATTTCGGCACAGTGTGTGCATCCACAGGGTTCACAGGTCGGCAACCCCTCCCCGTAGCGCGAGGATTGCCGTATAACGAGTGACATTCGCGTGTTTGGTAATAAAGGACCCACAATAAAAGCTGATGAAGACTCCAAAACGCATTGAACCCCTGATCGAAGACGGTCTGGTCGACGAAGTGCTGCGCCCACTCATGAGTGGTAAAGAAGCAGCTGTTTATGTGGTGCGCTGCGGTAACCAGTTACGTTGCGCGAAGGTTTACAAGGAGGCGAACAAACGCAGTTTCCGCCAGGCAGCCGAGTATCAGGAAGGCCGCAAGGTGCGTAACAGCCGGCAGGCGCGAGCGATGGCCAAGGGTTCGAAATTCGGTCGCAAAGAGACCGAAGACGCCTGGCAGAACGCCGAAGTCGCGGCGCTGTTCCGTCTGGCCGGTGCCGGCGTGCGAGTGCCCAAACCATACGACTTTCTGGATGGCGTGCTGCTGATGGAGCTGGTGGCCGACGAATATGGCGATGCCGCCCCGCGTCTGAACGACGTGGTGCTGGAGCCGGATCAGGCCCGCGAGTATCACGCGTTCCTGATCTCGCAGATCGTGCTGATGTTGTGTACCGGTCTGGTGCACGGTGACCTCTCGGAGTTCAACGTGCTGCTGACCCCGACCGGCCCGGTGATCATCGACCTGCCGCAGGCGGTGGATGCCGCTGGCAACAACCACGCGTTCAGCATGCTCGAGCGCGATGTGGGCAACATGGCTTCGTACTTCGGGCGCTTTGCCCCGGAGCTGAAGCAGACCCGCTACGCGAAGGAAATGTGGGCGTTGTACGAAGCCGGCACCTTGCACCCCAACAGCGTGCTGACCGGTGAGTTCGACGATCCGGAAGATCTGGCCGACGTTGGCGGAGTGTTGCGCGAGATCGAAGCGGCGCGGCTCGACGAAGAGCGCAAGCAGGCGATCCGTGCGGCGGATGACGAGCCCAAGGGCAAGTCCGACGAACCGCCTCCGCCACCGTGGATGCAGTAAGCGCATGAACAGAAACCCGGCTTCGGCCGGGTTTTTTGTGCCCGTATGTTCATACACCACCGTTTCCTGTGGGAGCTGGCTTGCCAGCGATAGCGGTGGTTCAGCCTGAAAAATCTTATCGGCTCTACCGGCCTCTTCGCTGGCAAGCCAGCTCCCACAAGGACCGGTGGTGTCTTGAGGGGGTATGTGGGAATCTTGTCAGCCCTCGCACACTCAAGGATTGAATGTGAACGCCCGCCTCATCATCACCGCCCGGCTGATCTCCGACTTCGGCGCCTTCCTCAACATGGTCGCGCTGGCGACTTACGTTTACCTGCTGAGCAACAGCGCCATGAGCGTCGGGGTGTTCCTCGCCAGTCGGGTCGGCGGGGGGATTTTTGCCAGCCTGATGGGTACACGCTTCTACCGGCGCTGGAATGGCCGGGTGCCGCTGATCGCCTTCGATCTGCTGCGCGCGGCGCTGCTCGGGCTGCTGTTGATCCTGCCGCTGAGCCAGCAGGCGTTGCTGTTGCCGGTGATCGCTTTCGGCCTGGGTTTTGGCAATTCGATGTTCGCCATCGGCCTCAACAGCCAGTTGCCGAGGCTGATCGACCCGGCGCAGCTACTGAAAACCAATGCCTGGATCACCTCGGCGTCATCCGCAGCGATGGTCGGCGGCAGCCTGGTGTCCGGTTTGCTGGTGGCGGCCTTCGGTTTCGAAACGGTATTCGCGCTCAACGCACTGACCTATGTGCTGGCGGCGCTGTTGATTGCACCGTTGCGCTTCGCCGCTGCAGAAGTCAGCGAACAATCGACCAGCGAACGCGGCGAATGGTCAGCTCTGAAACAAGGCCTGCGCAGCGCTCCGGTGATCGCCGCGATGCTTGCCGTGACCATGGCCGACACCTTGGGCAGTGCCGCGCACAACGTCGGCTTCCCGATCATCTCCAAACTGCTGACCCCCGACTCGGCCAGCACCACGCTGGGCCTGATGCTGGCGGTGTGGGCCAGCGGCAAACTGCTCGGGGCACGGATTGCCAGTCGCCTCAAAGGCACGGATAACATTGATTTGGAACGACGGTATTTCTTCGGCGTGGCGTTGATGTCCTGCGGTTTCATCCTGATGTTCCAGCAGCACAGCCTTTTCGGTCTGCTGCTGTTTTCCCTGCCGGCGGGGTTGGGTGACGGTATTTCTGAAGTCGGCCTGATGTCGCGCCTGCAACGTGAACCGGAGCATTTGCGGCTGCCGATTTTCAGTTTCCTGACCTTGCTGCAAATGACCGGGTTCGGCGTCGGCATGCTGGTTGCCGCGCCGTTTTACGGCTGGTGGACACCGGGTACCGTGGTCATGCTGTTCCACGGCATCCCGCTCGGTACGCTGTTGACCGTGAAGCTGCTGGCGCTCAGGCGCGGGCGGGTTGCGCGCAGCAGCCCGACGCCAGTTCCTTGAGGATCGGGCAATCGGGGCGATGGTCGCCATTACAGTGCTCGACCAGATCCTGCAGGGTGTCGCGCAGCTCGCCGAGTTCGCGAATCTTCCGGTTCAGCTCGTCGATGTGCTGACGCGCCAGCGCTTTCACATCGGCACTGGCGCGCTGGCGATCCTGCCACAGGGTCAGCAGCTTGCCGACTTCCTCCAGGGAAAACCCCAGATCCCGCGAACGCTTGATGAACGCCAGGGTGTGCAGGTCATCATCGCCGTAAACCCGATAGCCGCTGTCGGTGCGATGGGCCGCCTTGAGCAGGCCGATCGACTCGTAATAGCGGATCATTTTCGCGCTCAGGCCACTGTGCCGGGCCGCTTGGCCGATGTTCATCGGTATTCCTCCAGGTCCTTTGGTTTCCAGGTTTTCAACAGTAGCGCATTGCTCACCACGCTGACGCTCGACAGCGCCATCGCCGCGCCGGCCAGCACCGGGTTGAGGAAGCCGAACGCCGCCAGCGGAATGCCGATCAGGTTGTAGACGAAGGCCCAGAACAGGTTCTGGCGGATCTTCGCGTAGGTCTTGCGGCTGATCTCCAGCGCCGCCGGCACCAGCCGTGGATCGCCGCGCATCAGGGTGATACCGGCGGCGTGCATCGCCACGTCGGTGCCGCCGCCCATGGCGATGCCGATGTCCGCTGCGGCCAGTGCCGGGGCGTCGTTGATGCCATCGCCGACCATCGCCACCACACCGGTCTTCTTCAGTTCGGCGACGGTCGCGGCTTTGTCGGCGGGGAGCACTTCGGCGTGGACATTGCTGATACCCAGGGCCTCGGCGACGACTTTGGCGCTGCCACGGTTGTCGCCGGTCAGCAGATGGCTGTGAATACCGCGGGCGGCCAGTTGCTGCACGGCTTGCAGTGCGCCGGGCTTGAGCGTGTCGCCGAAGGCGAACAAGCCGAGTACACGCGGTTCCGGGCTTTGCTCGATCAGCCACGACAAGGTCCGGCCTTCACTTTCCCAGACCTTGGCAGACTCGGCGAGATTGCCAGCGCTCAGGCCGCTTTCTTCCAGCAAGCGCCGATTGCCCAGCGCCAGACGCCGACCGCCAAGATTGCCGGCGATGCCAAGCCCGGTCAGGGATTGGCTGTCGCTGACATCCGGCACGTTCAGGCCACGTTCGGCGGCCGCGTCCAGCACGGCTTTGGCCAGCGGATGTTCGCTGCCGCGTTGCAGGGCGCCGGCCAGTGTCAGCAGAGTATTTTCATCGCCATCCAGCGCACTGAAATGGGCGATACGCGGGGTGCCGGAAGTCAGCGTGCCGGTCTTGTCGAAGACCACGTTGTCGACTGCATGGGCACGTTCCAGCGCTTCGGCATCTTTGATCAGAATCCCATGGCGCGCAGCCACACCCGTGCCGGCCATGATCGCCGTCGGCGTGGCGAGGCCGAGGGCACATGGACAGGCAATCACCAGCACAGCGACCGCGTTGATCAATGCTGTTTCCATAGGCGCGCCGTACAGCCACCAGCCGATCAGGGTGGCGAGGGCGATCAGCAACACGCTGGGCACGAACACCTGGCTGACTTTATCCACCAGTTTCTGGATCGGCGCTTTCGCCGCCTGAGCGTCTTCTACCAGACGGATGATCCGCGCCAGCACGCTTTCCGCGCCGAGGGCGGTGGTGCGCACCAGCAAGCGACCTTCACCGTTGATCGCGCCGCCGGTGACTTTGTCGCCCGACTGTTTTGGCACTGGCAGGCTTTCGCCGCTGATCAGCGCTTCGTCGGCGTGGCTTTGGCCTTCAAGTACTTCGCCGTCTACCGGGAAACGTTCACCGGGTTTGACCAAGACCTGATCGTTCAGACGCAGGGCGCTGATCGCGACGTCCTGCTCGCGACCGTCGATGACCTGAATCGCGCGTTCCGGACGCAAGGCTTCCAGAGCGCGGATGGCGCTGGCGGTCTGGCGTTTGGCGCGGCTTTCCAGGTATTTGCCGAGGAGCACCAGGGCGATCACCACCGCCGAGGCTTCGAAATACAGATGCGGCATGCGCCCGGCGGCGGTGGCCCACTCGTACAGGCTCAAGCCATAACCGGCGCTGGTGCCGAGGGCCACCAGCAAGTCCATGTTACCGGCCCCGGCGCGCACGGCTTTCCACGCGGCCACGTAGAAACGTGCACCGAAAATGAATTGCACCGGGGTGGCGAGGGCGAATTGCGCCCAGGCCGGAAGCATCCAGTGAATGCCGAACGGTTGCAGCAGCATCGGCAACACCAGCGGCAACGCCAGGACGATCGCGCAGATCAGCGCCCAGCGCTCATGTTGCAGGCGCTGTTGCTGATTATCGGTAGTGGGATGTTCGGCTTGCCAGACGCTGGCCGAGTAGCCCGCCTTGCTCACAGCATCGAGCAGCGACTGAATATCGACCTGACCGAGCCATTCGAGGTGCGCGCGTTCGTTGGCGAGGTTGACGCTGACGCTCTTCACCCCGGGGACTTTGTTCAGGGCGCGCTCGACGCGACCGACGCACGAGGCGCAGGTCATGCCGTCGATGCTCAACTCCACCGTCTGCTGCGGCACGCTGTAACCGGCGCGTTCAACCGCCGCCATCAACGACGGCAAGCTGTCACCAGGCGCCTGGACGCGGGCCTGTTCGGTGGCGAGATTGACGCTGACGGCACTGGCGCCGCTGACTTTGCGCAACGCCCGCTCGACACGCCCGGCGCAACTGGCGCAGGTCATGCCGGCAATCGGCAGATCGAAAGTGATGGAATCGGACATCGGTCTTACTCCCTGTAGAAGATGCCTACAAGGATCAACCTTGCCACGCGGGCAAGGTCAAGCGCCAATATTTGACTCACTACAAAAACAGTGTGGGAGCGGGCTTGCTCGCGAATGCGCTGTGTCAGTCAACATCATCGCTGAATGACACAGCGCATTCGCGAGCAAGCCCGCTCCCACATTTGGAGTTTTGCTTAGTATTCGAGGGCGGCAGGTCGCAGGTACAAGCCTTTGGCATTTGCCGCGATCCGGTACTTGAGCACATCGCCGGCCTTGAGCGAGATCTCCTGCGCCGGCGGCGCGAGCATGCCTGCCTGGCAACCCGGCACTTGGCCAGGCAATTGTTTCAGACGGATGGAAATCGTCCCGTGGGGCAGGTTGAACGAAGTGGTCTGTTCCTGAAGCAGGCGCGCTGCCAGTTCATCATTGACGTACACGCCAATCTCGCAGGGAGTCGGCACTTCCAGACGCTCGCGCGAGATGATCAGAACGGCGTAGTCCTCACCGGTCGCGTTGGCCTGGGGCAGGGCGGCAAAGAGGCTGAGCAAGCCAAACAGGCTGAAAGCTGACCAGCGCATGGCTGAATCTCCTGAATTTGAGTCATTGATGCACGCAGCTTGGCTGAGCGCGACGCCGATTGCCAGCCCGGCAGTTTTCTGCAGAACTTGACCTTGCCATGGTGGCAAGCTCGACACTGCCGGCAACCTCACTCAAAGGAGTCCATCCATGCAAGTGTTCAACGTTCAAGGCATGTCCTGCGGTCATTGTGTCAAAGCCATCACCAACGCCGTGCAGGCGAAGGATCCGGCGGCCAGCGTGCGGGTCGATCTGGCGGCTAAAGAAGTTGGTGTCGAGAGTTCGCTGAGTGCCGAGCAGGTGATCGAGGTGATCAGCGAAGAGGGCTACCCGGTAAAACTCGCCGGATAACGATAAATCCCTCGCCACAGGTTTCAGGTGTAGGTCATCTGATTTCTAATAGTTAGCGAGCTATCGGAATGTTCAAGGTGTCTCAGCGCGGCTAGACTGTCGGGCTGCCGACTTCTATCCCACCTGGATGCCTGATGAACTTCCGTACCATTCTGATTCTTGGTGCCCTGAGCGCCTTCGGTCCGCTGGCGATCGACTTCTATTTGCCGGCGTTCCCGTCGATGGCGCTGGCCTTTGGCACTGATGAAAAGCATGTGCAACTGACCCTGGCAGCCTATTTCGCCGGTCTGTCGATCGGGCAGTTGCTGTATGGCCCGGTGGCCGACCGATTTGGTCGGCGCCTGCCGCTGTTGGTCGGTGTCGGCCTGTTCACTCTGGCCTCGCTGGCCTGTGCCTACGCACCGAATCTGGAATGGCTGATCGGTGCGCGTTTCGTTCAGGCGCTGGGCGGCTGCGCGGGGATGGTGATTTCCCGGGCGGTGGTCAGTGACAAGTGCGATGCGGTCGGTTCGGCGAAAGTCTTTTCGCAACTGATGCTGGTGATGGGATTGGCGCCGATTCTCGCGCCGTTGCTCGGCGGTCTGTTGGTCAATACCACCGGCTGGCAGTCGATCTTCCTCGCACTGACCGGCTTCAGCGCACTGGCCGCCCTCGCTGTGGCGCTGGGTCTGCCGGAAAGTCTGCCGGACTATGTGCCGCGCCAGCCGTTGTCCGGTGCGTTGCGCCAATACGGCCGGCTGTTTGGCGACCGGGTGTTTCTCGGCCACGCCCTGACCGGCGGTATCGCGGTCGCCGGGATGTTTTCCTATATCGCCGGTTCGCCGTTCGTCTTCATCAAACTGTACGGCGTACCCGCCGAGCATTTCGGCTGGCTGTTCGGCACCAATGCGGCGGGGTTCATTCTGGTGGCCCAGGTCAATGCGCGGCTGTTGGCCAAGCGCGGTCCGGCATTCCTGCTGGCACGGGCGGTGTGGGTGTATCTGTTGGCCGGGGTTTCTTTGCTCGCGGTCAGCTCGCTGCACACCGAAGCGTTGTGGCCGCTGTTGATCCCGTTGTTCGTGTGTATCGCCAGCCTCGGCTGCATCCTGCCCAACGCAGCGGCGTGTGCAATGAACGGCCAGGGTGCGCGTGCCGGTAGTGCGTCGGCACTGATGGGCTGCCTGCAGTTCAGCGTGGCTTCCGGCGCGGCTTCGCTGGTGGGCGTTCTGCACGATGGCAGCGCCATGCCGATGGCCATGGTCATCAGCCTGTGCGGGTTGCTGGTGGTGAGCGTCGCGATGTACACCCGGCATTTGCAGAATGCCCGGGCGTTGGCGCAAGCGCAGGCCGAAGCCTGATTGCCTCAGCCGACGGCGCGTTGCTGTCCGGGGTCGGGAATCCGATGGGGCGCGTGCAGGCGCGCTTCGAGGGTGCGGGTGAAGGCGAGCGCCTCGGCTTCACTGCGAAAGGTCACGGCGTGCTGGTCCAGGCGAACCTGCCATTGGGACTTTGCCACTTCTTTTATCAGGATCTTCATTACTGACCTCCCTTGTGTAAAAGATGCATCGCAGAGGCTTCGAGTGTAGACCTGAATACGATCGGATTTGTGACAACGATCAAGCATCTGACTGACGGCAAAAAATAGCGCCAGCCCTTGAAAGGACTGGCGCTGATTACGACGTCCGGGTTTTCAGAAACTTTCTAAAACAATTTTGCCCTTGGCCTTGCCGCTTTCCAGCAGCTCATGCGCCCGGCGCAGGTTCGCCGCGTTGATCGTGCCGAAATGCTCGCCGACGGTGGTCTTCAACGTCCCCGCATCAATCAGCTCGGCCACGCGGTTGAGCAGCTTGTGCTGCTCGATCATGTCCGGTGTTTCGAACAGCGAGCGGGTGTACATGAACTCCCAGTGCAGCGACAGGCTCTTGCGCTTGAGCTGGCTCACGTCCAGCGACTTCGGATCGTCGATCAGCGCGAGTTTGCCTTGCGGGGCCAACGCCTCGACCAGTTGCTCCAGGTGCAGATCGGTCTGGGTCAGGCTGGCGACGTGGGTCACGTGATCGATGCCGGCGCGTTTCAGTTCCTCGCTCAACGGCTGGCTGTGGTCGATCACCAGGTCGGCACCCAGCTCGGTCACCCAGTCGCGAGTCTGTGCACGGGACGCGGTGCCGATGACCTTCAGGCCGGTCAACTGGCTGGCCAGTTGGGTGAGGATCGAACCGACGCCGCCAGCGGCGCCGACGATCAGCAGGCTTTGACCTTCATCGGTCTTGCCCTCACGGATCTGCAGGCGTTCGAACAGCAGTTCCCACGCGGTGATCGCGGTCAGCGGCAGCGCGGCGGCTTCGGCAAAACCGAGGGATTTGGGCATGTGGC
The DNA here is from genome assembly GCF_030209055.1 of Pseudomonas sp. lyk4-TYG-107. Taxonomy (NCBI): domain Bacteria; kingdom Pseudomonadati; phylum Pseudomonadota; class Gammaproteobacteria; order Pseudomonadales; family Pseudomonadaceae; genus Pseudomonas; species Pseudomonas sp. lyk4-TYG-107. The sequence continues at coordinate 22,878 of NZ_JARVST010000025.1, read as the reverse complement.
CAACAATGCGCTCATCGACCACGTGCAGCTCGCTGTTGCCACCGGCACGGGCGATGGAGCCGGCGTAAAACACTTTGTCGCCGGCCTTGAACAGCGTCACTTCACTGCCGACGGCCTTGACCACACCGGCGACGTCCCAGCCCAGTACTTTTGCTGCGCCGTTTTCCGGCGCCACGTTCTGCCGCACCTTGGTGTCGACCGGGTTGACCGAGATGGCTTTGACTTCCACCAGCAGGTCGCGCGGGCCGGCGACCGGCTCCGGCAGTTCGATGTCTTGCAGGGATTTTTCGTCGCTGATCGGCAGGGAGGCGTAATAGGCGATGGCTTTCATGACTTGCTCCGTAACGGTAATAGAAGAAGGGCTCAGGCGATGGCGCCCAGACGTTTCAATTGGAAGTGTTCGATGCAGTGGCCGGCGGCGGCCTGGAAGTTCTGAAAATGCGCGCTGGCGTTGTGCGCCGAAAGGATTTCCTCGCTGGCCCAGTGTTCGATCACATAAAAGGTCAGCGGATCGGCGAGGTCGCGGTGTAGGTCGTACTGGCTGCAGCCTTCCTCGGCGCGGCTCGGCTCAACCAGTGCGCGCAGGGCGTTTTCGAGGGTGTCCTGCTGGCCGGGTTTGGCGATCAGGGTGGCGATGGCGGTGAATGCTTGGGACATGTGCGGCTCCAGTCGCGGGATAAATTTGCTTGAACCCATCATTGGCTATTTCTCGGCGCGATAAAACCGGCTAAAAGAGCAGTCTCTTTCAATATTTTTTTGATAATCGAGGCTGACAATGCTGCGTTTCGACGATTTACAGTTGTTCGTTCGCGCGGCGGATCTGGGCAGCCTGTCGGCAGCGGCGCGGGTGATGGACATGTCCGCCGCTGTGGCCAGCGCCGCGCTCAAACGCATCGAACAGCAACTGGGCGTGCGTTTGCTGGCGCGCTCGACCCGCAGTCTGCGTCTGACCGCCGAGGGCGAAGGCTTCCTCGAATACGCGCGGGCCGCGTTGAGTTCGCTGGACGAAGGCCGGCGATTTCTCTCCAGCGCGCAGGATCAGGTCAGCGGCATCCTGCAGTTGTCGGCGCCTTCGGATTTCGGGCGCAACCTGCTGTTGCCGTGGCTCGACGAGTTTCAGCGCGAGCATCCGAAGCTGACCGTGCGCCTGCTGCTCGGTGACCGGATCGCCGACCTGTTCCGCCAGCCGGTGGACATCGCCCTGCGTTATGGCGAACCCGAGGATTCGAGCCTGGTGGCCCTGCCCATCGCCCCGGACAATCGCCGCGTGCTCTGCGCATCGCCGGCATACCTGGCGCGCCACGGTGAGCCGCGTCAGCTCGAACAACTGGCGCAGCACAATTGCCTGCTGTACATGCTCGGCAGCCGCGTGCACGACCATTGGAGTTTTCATGACGGCAAACGTGAAGTCGGCCTGACGGTCAGTGGCGATCGCTTCAGTGATGACGCCGACGTCGTGCGGTTGTGGGCGGTGGCGGGGGCGGGCATCGCCTACAAATCGTGGCTCGATGTCGGCACGGATGTGCTCGCCGGGCGCCTCAAAGTGTTGCTGCCAGAGCTGCTCTGTGAGCGTGCTCCGCTGAATCTGTTGTGCGCCCATCGCGCACAATTGAGTAAGCCGGTGAACCTTTTGAGGGAAATGCTCGCCAGCCGATGCGCCGAATTGAGTAGTCAATTTCCCCATTTCCCGAAAGTTGATCATTAGTCGCAGGCAATTAGCGAAATTTCACTCAGGAACTATCACCATTCGTGTCAGCCACGGCGCAGGAAGCAGCGTGCATCCCGCTTATACTAGCGACCGCCTCAAACCTGCACCGATAACCGGTCAGGACTGAATCCGGCCGGTTTTTCAGAGCCGGGCGAGCGCTGCACAAACGCCGCGGACACTCCATTGACGGGTGCCGCAGCACCGGCCTGGCTTGCTCCGGTTCATGGCGTTTTACCCGTCTTGGCCGATGACCCATTACTGGTCAAGATGTCTTCGAGCAGTAGACGATACGATTCAACAGGGAGTGAATACATGGAACATGCACCTTGCATCAGCCAGATCGCCACGCTGCTGGCCGACCCCAAGCGCAGTGCGATGATGTGGGCGTTGATGGATGGCTCGGCACGCCAGACCGAAGAGCTGGCGCTGCTGGCAGGGTTGTCGCCATCTTCGGCCAGTGCGCATCTGGGGCGTTTGTCCGCCGGGGGCCTGTTGAAAGTCGAGGTCCGTGGGCGCAAGCGCTTTTTCCGTCTGGCAGCCCCGGAGATCGCGGCGGCCATCGAAGCGCTGGCCAGTGCCACGATCGCCAGCGCACCGCGGGAAATTCCTCACGTATTCAAACGCTCGGCACCGAGCGCCAATCCCAGGACTGCGCCGTCTTCACTGCTGCGTGCGCGCTTTTGCGATGATCATTTGGGTGGCACGCTGGCCGCCGATCTGTATCAGCGTCTGCTCGATGCCGGCTGGCTCGAACAGATCGAGCAGCGGGTCGTGGTGACCCTCAAAGGCTCGACGCAACTGGCCAACCGCGGTGTGTTCATCCAGGCCCTCGCTCATCGCAAGGCTCAGGTGGCGTGCGCCTGTCCGGACTGGAGTGAACGTCGCCCGCACCTGGGCGGTTCACTCGGCGCGGCGGTGCTGCAACTGTTCATGCAGTCCGGCTGGCTGGTGCTGCCCAAGGACTCCCGAGCCTTGCAAGTGACCCCGGCCGGGCAGCGGGAAATCCAGCGGTTCGCCAAGGAAACCGAGCTGGAATTGGCGTGATAGAGCGTTCGCCGACCGACACTTCGACGCTGGCGTCGCCTGTGACTGCGAACAGGTCGTATCCAGAAAAAGCGCTGAGGCGTTATCGCGCACACTCGATCCGCACACATTGCGGAGGGGATGGGCATGGATACGCGAGACTTCAGCGCGGCAGAACGCCTGGAACGGCTGCCGCTCAGCGGTTATCACCGAGTCATTTTCATCATCATTGCCCTGGCGTTCTTTTTCGACTCCATGGACCTGGCCATGATGACGTTCCTGCTCGGCTCGATCAAAACCGAGTTCGGCTTGAGCAGTGCACAAGCCGGCCTGCTCGCCAGTTCGAGTTTTTTCGGCATGGTGCTGGGGGCGTCTTTATCGGGGATGCTCGCCGATCGTTTCGGGCGCAAACCGGTGTTTCAGTGGAGCATCGTGCTGTGGGGCGTGGCCAGTTACCTGTGTTCGACAGCGCAAACGGTCGAGAGCCTGACGCTGTTCCGCATCCTGCTGGGGATCGGCATGGGCATGGAGTTTCCGATTGCACAGTCGATGCTTTCGGAGTTGATCCCGGCGCAGCGGCGCGGGCGCTACATTGCATTGATGGACGGTTTCTGGCCGCTGGGTTTCGTCGCCGCCGGGGTGCTGTCGTACTTTCTGCTGCCGCTGATTGGCTGGCGCGATATCTTCCTGGTGTTGGCGGTGCCGGCGGTGTTTGTGCTGGCGATCCGTTTCTTCATTCCCGAATCACCACGCTGGCTGGAGCAAGCCGGACGCCACGAAGCAGCGGACAAGGTCCTGAACGCAATAGAGGCGCGCGTGCGCACGTCGCTCGGGGTGGCGACGCTGCCTGAGCCGGTGTGCCTGCCAAGAACAGTGACGCCGCCGGGCAACTTCTTCTCGGCGCTCAAGCAGATCTGGTCGCCGCAATATCGCCAGCGCACCACGATGATCTGGAGCCTGTGGTTTTTCGCTTTGCTCGGTTTCTACGGGCTGACATCGTGGCTCAGTGCGTTGTTGCAACAGTCGGGTTTCGCCGTGACCCAGTCGGTGTATTACACCGTGCTGATTTCTCTGGGCGGGATTCCCGGGTTTCTGATGGCAGCGTGGCTGGTGGAACGCTGGGGGCGCAAACCGGTGTGCATCGTGACGTTGCTCGGCGGCGGGGTGATGGCGTTTCTCTACGGGCAGAGTGCGGTGTTCGGCGGCAACGTCGCGTTGCTGATCAGCTCGGGGCTGCTGATGCAGTTTTTCCTGTTCGGCATGTGGGCGGTGCTCTACACCTATACGCCGGAGTTGTACCCGACTTCGGCGCGCGCCACAGGCTCGGGCTTTGCCTCGGCGATTGGCCGTGTCGGCTCGTTGCTCGGGCCGCTGGTGACCGGGCTGGTGTTCCCGATTACCGGGCAAGGCGGAGTGTTTGCGCTGGGCGCGCTGTGCTTTGCGATTGCGGCGGGGGTGGTGTGGCTGTTCGGGATGGAGACGCGGGGCAAGACGCTGGAAGAGCTGACAGAGTCGACACCGGTATAAATGTGGGAGCGAGCCTGCTCGCGAAAGCGTCGTGTCAGACAACTCAAACTGTGACTGACATGAAGCCTTCGCGAGCAGGCTCGCTCCCACATCGGTTATGCGGTGTTGCTTACGGTTTTACCAGACGCGCATCCAGGCTGTTCTGCGCCAGGCGCTTGGCCTGATCCTGGGTCATGCCCAGGTGTTCATGCAGCGCATGGAAGTTCTCGGTGACGTAGCCGCCGAAATACGCCGGGTCATCGGAGTTGACGGTGACCTTCACCCCACGCTCTAGCATGTCGAGGATGTTGTGCTGCGACATGTGATCGAACACGCAGAGCTTGGTGTTCGACAGCGGGCACACAGTCAACGGGATCTGCTCGTCGATGATCCGCTGCATCAGGCGCTCGTCTTCGATGGCGCGTACGCCATGGTCGATACGCTGGATCTTCAGCAGGTCGATGGCTTCCCAGATGTACTCCGGCGGGCCTTCTTCACCGGCGTGGGCGACGGTCAGGAAACCCTCGTGGCGGGCGCGGTCGAACACACGCTGGAACTTGCTTGGCGGGTGACCCATCTCCGAGCTGTCGAGGCCGACGGCGACAAACGCATCACGGAACGGCAGCGCCTGATCGAGGGTTTTCTGTGCTTCGTCTTCGCTCAGGTGGCGCAGGAAGCTCAGGATCAAACCGCTGGTGATGCCCAGTTGCTGTTCGCCATCCTTGAGTGCCGCAGCGATGCCGTTGAGCACTACTTCGAACGGGATGCCCCGGTCGGTGTGGGTCTGCGGGTCGAAGAACGGTTCGGTGTGAATCACGTTCTGCGCTTTGCAGCGCAGCAGGTAGGCCCAGGTCAGGTCGTAGAAGTCCTGCGAGGTGCGCAGCACGTCGGCGCCCTGGTAATACAGGTCGAGGAATTCCTGCAGGTTGTTGAAGGCGTAGGCCTTGCGCAGGGTTTCGACATCGCTCCACGGCAGGGCGATCTTGTTGCGTTCGGCCAGGGCGAACAGCAACTCAGGCTCCAGCGAGCCTTCCAGATGCAGGTGCAGTTCGGCCTTGGGCAGGGCGTTGAGCCAATCGTACATATTCTTTTCTCATCAGGTGCAGATGGCGGCCATTCTACAGATGCGCGCCGAAACAATTGGCAAAACCTGACCAAGCGATCCATCACACCGCTTGCGGCTCGCGCCGATAGGCGTAGGTATCGGCGAAGCGCGACAGCAGGAATTCGGCGCAGGAGGTGGTCGGATATTTCGCCGGATGCTGTGCGTCCTGGCAACCGGGCAGGCATTCGATACGGGTGTCCGGGTGCGGCTCGGCGAAGAACGGCATCGAATAGCGATCCACCCCCAGCGGGCTGATCACCCGATGCGGGGTCGAGCGATAGCGGTCGTTGCTCCAGCGCGCCATCATGTCGCCGAGGTTGACCACGAAGGTGCCGTCAATCGGTGGCGCGTCGATCCATTCACCGTTGATGTTCTTCACTTGCAGGCCGCCGGCGCTGTCCTGGTAGAGCAGGGTGATGCAGCCGTAATCGGTGTGCGCTCCGGCGCCTTGCTGTTCGGCGCTGCTGGCGGTGTGGCGTGGTGGGTAGTGGATCATCCGCAGTACGCTGACCGGCTCAACGAAGCGCGAATCGAAGAAGTCGCGTTCGATCCCCAGCGCAATCGTCATCGCCCGCAGCAGGGTTTGCGCGAGGGCCTGCATGTCGAGGTAGTGCTGCTCCATCAGCGCTTCCCAGCCTGCTTGCGCCGGATGGCGATTCGGCCCGCGCAGCGGTTTTTCCGCGAGCACCTCGGGATGATCCGCCGGCAAGTGCAGGCCCATGTCGAAGGTTTCCTTGAGGTCGCTGGGTTTGTCCGGGTCGAGCTGTTCGGTGGCGATGGCGCCGTAGCCGCGATGATGGCGGGTCTGGGTGATGTCGATCCTGAGTTTTTCTTCTGTCGGTTGCGCAAAAAAACGCTGGGCGTGGTCGAGCAGCGAGTCGATGCGCTGTGCGGAAATCGGGTGGCCCTTGATGTAGAAAAAGCCCCATTCGCGGCAGGCCTGGTCGATCTGTGCGGCGACGGCGGGCCAGGCGTTTTGGTCGTTGGTGTAGAGCGGTGAGATGTCGATGATCGGAAGACTGTTCATACACAATCCTTGAATACGCTGGGTTCCAATGTGGGAGCGAGCCTGCTCGCGAAGAGGGAGTGTCAGACAACATTTTTGTTTAATGACACACCGCTTTCGCGAGCAGGCTCGCTCCCACAAGGTTTTGTGTGGTGAATCGGAGGATTACTTCGGCATCTCGGCCTTCATCCCTTCCACGTAATAGTTCATCGACGCCAGTTCCGCATTCGTCGCACTCACACCTGCCGGGATCTTCTCCACGCCGGCCTGATCCTTGATCGGCCCGGTGAACGGTTGCAACTTACCGCTCTTGATGTCGGCAATGATCTGCTCGGCCTCGGCTTTCACCGGTGCCGGTACCAGATCACTGATCGGCAGTTCAACCGTGCCTTCCTTCAGCCCGCCCCAGTAGTCCTGGGATTTCCAGCTGTGGTCGATCACGCTTTGCGTGGCCTGAATGTAGTGCGGTGCCCAGTCGTTGACGATCGAAGTCAGCACCGCTTTCGGGCCGAAGTGCGCCATGTCCGAGGCGTAACCCACGGCGTACACGCCACGCCGTTCGGCGGCCTGAATCGGCGCCGGGCTGTCGGTGTGCTGGAACACTACGTCCACACCCTGATCGATCAGGGCGTTGGCGGCGTCGGCTTCCTTGCCCGGGTCAAACCACGAGTTGACCCACACCACTTTGATCTCGGTGCCGGGGTTGTACTTGTTCAGCGCCAGCTGGATGGCGTTGATATCGCGGATCACTTCCGGAATCGGGAACGAGGCGACGTAACCGACCTTCTTGGTCTTGGTCATCTTCGCTGCAAGGAAACCGCCGACATAACGACCCTCGTAGGTGCGCGCGAGATAGGTGCCGAGGTTCTTGTCCTGCTTGTAGCCGGTGGCGTGTTCGAAGGTGACCTTGGGAAACTGTTTGGCGACTTTCAGCGTCGGGTTCATGTAGCCGAAGGAGGTGGTGAAAATCAGGTCGTAATTGTCCTTGGCCATGTTGCGGATCACCCGCTCGGCGTCGGCGCCCTCGGCCACGTTCTCGACGTAATTGGTGCTGATCTGCGCGCCGAATTTCTCCGCCAGTGCCTTGCGCCCCTGTTCATGCTGATACGTCCAGCCGTGGTCGCCGATCGGGCCGATGTAGACGAAACCGACCTTCAGCGGATCGGCAGCGCTGGCGCTCAGGCTGATCCCCAGACCGATGGCGGCGCACAGCAGTTTGTGCAGCGGACGTATTTGCATGAATTGGAGCTCCATTTTGTTGTGTGTGGTCAGGGGCAATGCAAATTGCTGACCAACAGGACAACAAACAATCCAAAACCGAGGTGCGGCCTTCGCGAGCAAGCCCGCTCCCACAGGGCAACGCGATCAAATGTGGGAGCGAGCCTGCTCGCGAAGAGGCCGGCAAGGCCGATAAAAGTGCATGTCTGAACCAGCTGCCATCCACTGGTGCGCTAAGGTGTAACGAAACGTTAGCGCCGCGCCGCAGTCAGTAGCTCATTCGAATCTCTCGGCAAAAAGGCCCGCCATGCTCACGATCCTCAAGCAAGAAAGCTTTCTGCTGCTGGCGGTGATTGCCGCGTGCATCGCTTATCCGCTGGAACACTGGATGCTCCACAGCGGCCAGATCGTCGCGCTGATCTGCGGTCTGGTGCTGATCGCCTTCATCGTCGCCGCCTCGATGCGCGTCGCCCATCATGCCGAACTGCTCGCAGAAAAAGTCGGCGACCCCTACGGCACGATGATCCTGACCCTCGCTGCGGTGCTGGTGGAAGTGGTGATCCTGGCGATCATGATGAGCAACGAGGCGTCCGCCACGCTGGTGCGGGACACGATCTATTCGGCGGTGATGCTCGACATCAACGGCATCCTCGGCCTCGCCGCGTTGATGGGCGGGCTCAAGCACGGCGAGCAGTCGTACAACGATGATTCGGCACGCAGCTACAGCGTGATGATCCTCACCGCCATGGGCGTATCGATGGTGGTGCCGGAGTTTATTCCGGCGGCCAACTGGAAGATTTATTCAGCGTTCACCATCGGTGCGATGGTGGTGCTTTACGCGCTGTTCCTGCGCATGCAGGTCGGGCCGCACAGTTACTTTTTCAGCTACAGCTACCCGGATAAACGCCGCAAGAAAGAACCGGTGGAAGATGAACCGAAACCGCTGAGCCTGACCTGGTCGATCGGCATTCTGGTGTTCGGCGTGGTGGTGATCGGCGCACTGGCCGAAGTGATGTCCAAGACCCTCGATCTGGGCCTGGAAGGTACCGGTGCACCGCCGGTGATCACGGCGATTCTGGTGGCGGCGATTTCCGCGGCGCCGGAGATTCTGACGGCGTTGCGTGCCGCGTTGGCCAACCGCATGCAATCGGTGGTGAACATTGCGATGGGCGCGTCACTGTCGACGGTGATCCTGACGGTGCCGGTGATGGAAGCGATGGCGCTGTACACCGGTCAGCCGTTTCAAATGGCGATGACCCCGGTGCAGACGGTGATGATCTTCATCACGCTGATTGTCAGTGCGATCAATCTGAATGACGGCGAGACCAATGCCATCGAAGGCATGACTCACTTTGTGCTGTTTGCGACGTTTATCATGCTGTCCCTGCTCGGCCTTTGAGGCTGACAGAGACCAATGTGGGAGCGAGCCTGCTCGCGAAAGCGATGTGTCATTCAACAAACATGTTGTCTGACACTCCCTCTTCGCGAGCAGGCTCGCTCCCACAGTTTTGAACGGCGTTGGATCAGGTGCCGGCGATCAACTGCCGAGCCGCCTGGCTGTGATCGGCGATCAGGCCTTTGAGATCAAGCCCCTCAACCTGACCGTCCACCACGCGCCACTTGCCGCCAATCATCACCCGATCCGCACGATCGGCACCGCACAACAGCAGCGCCGAAATCGGATCATGGCTGCCCGAGAAACGCAGCTCATCGAGCTTGAACAACGCCAGATCCGCCTGCTTGCCCACCGCCAGCTCGCCAATGTCGGTACGCCCCAACAGGCTCGCCGAGCCTTTGGTTGCCCAGCCGAGCACGCGTTCCGGGGTGATTTTTTCCGCACCATAACGCAGACGCTGGATGTACAACGCCTGCCGCGCTTCGAGGATCATGTTCGACGCGTCGTTCGAGGCCGAACCATCCACGCCCAGACCGAACAACGCACCGGCATCGGTCAGATCGATGCTCGGGCAGATGCCGGAGGCCAGACGCATGTTCGAACTCGGGCAATGGCAGATACCGGTGCCGGCCTGGCCGAGGCGAGCGATTTCATCCGGGTTGAAGTGGATGCCATGGGCCAGCCAGGTGCGCGGGCCGAGCCAGCCGACGCTGTCCAGATAATCCACGGTGCGCAGGCCGAAACGCTGCAGGCAGAAATCCTCTTCGTCGAGGGTTTCCGCCAAGTGCGTGTGCAGGCGCACATCGAGTTTGTTCGCCAGTTCGGCGCTGGCCGACATGATTTCCGGGGTCACCGAGAACGGCGAGCACGGTGCCAGAGCGATCTGAATTTGCGCACCGTCGCCGCGCTCGTGGTACTCGTGAATCAGGCGCTGACTGTCGTCGAGAATCACCTGACCTTCCTGCACAGTCTGCTGCGGCGGCAGGCCGCCGTCCTTCTCGCCGAGGCTCATCGAACCGCGTGTGAGCATGGCGCGCATGCCCAGTTCACGCACGGTGTCGACCTGCACGTCGATGGCGTTTTCCAGACCGTCCGGGAACAGGTAGTGGTGGTCGGCGGCGGTGGTGCACCCCGACAGCAGCAGTTCAGCCAAAGCCACTTTTGTCGCGAGGGCGAGTTTTTCCGGGGTCAGCCGTGCCCACACCGGGTACAGGGTTTTCAGCCACGGGAACAGCGGCTGATTGACCACCGGCGCCCAGGCGCGAGTCAGGGTTTGATAGAAGTGGTGATGGGTGTTGATCAGGCCCGGCAGGATCACATGCTCGCGGGCATCGAACACTTCGTTGCACGGCGCGGACGGTTGCTGACCGGCCGCCAGCACTTCGACGATCACGCCGTCTTGTAGCACCAGACCGCCACGGGCATCAAGCGCGTTGGCCGTGAAAATGGCGAGGGGATTTTTTAACCAGGTACGGGTCGCAGGCATTGTGGCCGGCTCCTCTGAAAGTTGGGTTCAGGGTTGCCAGCTCAGTGTTGCCCTGTCTGCTGATCCAGGGTCGCCGCGAAGGACGAGGTGCGGAGTTTCAAACAAATCGCCGGATCGGGCAAGCCCAACCCGACAGGACACCACCATCCCCTTGTAGGAGTGAGCCTGCTCGCGATAGCGGTCTTTCATTCAATATCATCGGTGACGGACACACTGCGATCGCGAGCAGGCTCACTCCTACAGGGAAGATCTGTGGTGCTTACCAGGGAATGGTTTCACCCTTGTAGTTGATGAAGTGATGCCCGCCCTTGCCGGTGTACGCATTCACCTGATCAATCAGCCCGCGAGTGCTGGTCTCCACATCCAGGTCGGCGCCTTCACCGCCCATGTCCGTCTTCACCCAGCCCGGATGCAGCGACAGCACGGTAAGTTTCTGCTCGCCCAACTGGGTGACAAAACTGTTGGTCATCGAGTTCAGCGCGGCCTTGCTCGCCTTGTACAGCGCCAGCTCCGGGGCGTCGGGTACGGTGACGCTGCCCAGGCCGGAACTCATGAACGCCAGCACGCCGCTGCCGTCGCGGATCTGCCCGACGAAGCGTTGCGCCAGGTTGATCGGCGCCACGGCGTTGGTGAAAAACAGTTGCCCGACTTCGGCCAGTGTCGCGCCACCCGGGGTTTGCACTTCAGGGCCTTTGACCCCGGCGTTGACGAACAGCAGGTCGAAGGTCTCGCCCTTGAGCTGCTGGCTCAGGGCGATCACCGCTTGCTGGTCGTCCATGTCGAGTTTCTCGATCCGCACCTTGCCCAGCGCTTGCAGCGCCTCGGCCTTTTGCGGATTGCGCACGGTGGCGGTCACTTGCCAGCCGTCGGCCAGCAGGGTTTTCACCAGCCCGAGGCCCAAGCCACGGGAGGCGCCGATGATCAGTGCGTTTTTTGCCTGGGACATGACGGGGTTCCTTGAAAGTTACGGTTCACGGATTCAATGGACACGCCTGACCGAGCCGTAGTTGCAACACTCGTCGCAACACATCGAGCCGGGTCTCAAAAGAGCTGTTGATCCCGAAGCATACTCCAGACTTTGGCGTGGTTGCTTCTCGAATTCGCAGGCCGCTCAACGGTGTTCGCAAATCATGTACACAACACGGACACTGTGGGAGCTGGCTTGCCAGCGATGAGGCCCGTGGCATCACCACCCTAATGCCCGGCCTGCCACGGCTGCCCCAACGACACCGGCGCATACAACCGAGTCCGAACGGCATCGCGCGACAACAGCACCAACACCACAATCGTCGCCACATACGGCAGCATCGCCAGCAGACTCGACGGAATCGCCAGCCCCAAGCCCTGCGCCACCAGATGCAGGATGCTGGCGAGGCCAAACAGATAAGCCCCGAGCAACAAGCGCCACACCCGCCAACTGGCAAACACCACCAGCGCCAGGGCAATCCAGCCGCGTCCGGCGGTCATGTTCTCGGCCCACATCGGCGTGTACGCCAGGGACAGATAGGCACCGGCCAAACCGGCCATCGCCCCGCCGAACAGCACCGCCAGCGTGCGCACGGTCAGCACCGGCAGGCCCATCGCACTGGCCGCGTCCGGGTTCTCGCCAACGGCCTGAATGATCAGCCCGACACGGCTTTTGATGATCACCCACGCCACCAGCGCAAACAGCGCGAACGACAGGTACACCAGCAAGTCCTGAGCAAACAGCATGCGCCCGATCAGCGGAATCTCACTCAAGTACGGAATCGCCAACGGCTCGAATCCGGCCAACGGCTTGCCGACCCACGCTGCACCGACAAAGGTCGACAGGCCCACACCGAAGATCGTCAGCGCCAGCCCGGTCGCCACCTGATTGGCGTTGAACACCAGCGCCACCAGGGCAAACAGCGATGACAACAACATTCCCGCGAGCATCGCCAGCAACACGCCGAGCCACAGGTTGCCGCTGTTGAGGGCGACGATAAAACCGATCACCGCGCCAAACAGCATCATTCCTTCCTGGCCGAGGTTGAGCACGCCGCTCTTTTCGCAGATCAACTCACCCAGCGCCACCAACAACAGCGGCGTGCCGCAACGCACCATGGCGTAGAAAATATTGCTCAGCAGGTCGATATCCATCACAGCGCTCCGGCGGTTACGGCGGTGGTCGAGGTGCGCCGTGCCCAGCGCAGTTTCAGGCGTGGCCGATAGAGAATCAGCACGTCGCAGGCCAGCAGGAAAAACAGCATCATTCCCTGAAACAGTTGGGTGATGGCTTGCGGCAGATTGAGGGTCATTTGCGCGCTTTCGCCGCCGATGTACAGCAGCGCCATCAGCAGGCTGGAGAACAGAATCCCGATCGGGTTCAACCGCCCGAGAAACGCCACGGTGATTGCTGCATAGCCATAGCCCGGCGAGACTTGCGGCACCAATTGCCCGATCGGCCCGGTCACTTCGCAAACCCCGGCCAGCCCGGCCAAACCACCGCTGATCAACAGCGCGAGCCAGATCAGATGCTTCTCGCGAAAGCCGACAAAACCTGCGGCACGTTTATCCAGACCGAGCACTTTGATCTGGAAACCGACGAAGCTTTTCTGCAACAACACCCACACCGCAACCAGTGCGAGCAAAGCGAAATACACCCCGGCGTGCACTCGGCCATCCTCCATCAGCAGCGGCAGGCGACTGGCGTCGCCGAACATCGCCGACTCGGGAAAGTTGTAGCCGGCCGGATCCTTCAGCGGCCCGTGCACGCAGAACAGCAACAGGTTCAGCGCGATGTAATTGAGCATGATGCTGGTGAGGATTTCATTGGCGTTGAAGCGCGTGCGCAGCCATGCCGTCAGCCCGGCCCAAGCGGCGCCGGCGAAGGTGCCGGTGAGTAGAATCAGCACCAGCGCCCAACGGCTTTGCAGGTCGATGATGTTCACCGCCAAGGCACTGCCGGCGAGTGCACCGAGCAGTAACTGACCTTCGGCGCCGATGTTCCAGATTCGCGCCTGATACGCCACCGCCAGGCCCAATGCACAGAGCAGAATCGGCAGGGCTTTGACCAGTAACTCGGAAATGCCATACAAGTCGCTGATCGGTGCAACCAGCAGGGTGTGCAGAGTTTGCAGCGGGTCATGTCCCAGAGCGATGAACAACAGCGAGCCGCAACCGAGTGTCAGCAGTGCTGCCAGCAACGGCGAGCACCACAACATCAGGCGCGATTGCTGGCCACGGGGTTCGAGGGAAAGCAGCATGTTGGGAAAACTCCGTCAGGCCGTGGCCGATGAATGCGTGGGGTTGATGTGCCCGGCCATCCAGCCGCCGACATCGCTCAGCAGGGTGTCGGTGGTGTTCTGCAGCGGCGACAGACGCCCGGCGCACAGGGCGCCGAGGCGGTCGCTGATCTGGAACAGTTCGTCGAGGTCTTCGGAGATCACCAGGATCGCCGCGCCGGCATCGCGCAGGGCAATCAGCGCGCGGTGAATGGTCGCCGCTGCGCCAACGTCCACGCCCCAGGTCGGGTGCGCGGCGATCAGCAGTTTCGGTTGCTGGAGGATTTCCCGGCCGAGAATGAATTTCTGCAGATTGCCGCCGGACAGGCTGCGCGCGGCCGCGTGAGTGCCCGGGGTTTTCACCCCGAAGCGCTGAATGATCTGTTGGGCAAGGGCTTCGACTTTGCTGCGCTCGATCAAACCGTTGCTCACCAGCCCCTGTTGAAAGGCCGTGAGCAAGGCGTTGTCGGCAAGGCTCAGTTCCGGCACTGCGCCGTGGCCCAGGCGTTCTGCCGGGACGAACGCCAGACCGAGTTGGCGCCGCGCATCCGGACGCAAATCGGCGACCGCTTGCCCGGCGAAACGAATCGTTGTCGCACCGTCGTGGGGCAGGGTTTGTTCACCGCTGAGCAGGGCGAGCAACTCATCCTGGCCATTGCCCGCGACCCCGGCGATGCCGACGATTTCGCCGCCGCGCACTTGCAGGTTGATGTCGCTCAACGAGCAGCCGAAGGGATCGGGGTTGTGCCAGCTCAAGCCGTTGACCTGTAGAAAGTCCGTACCGCCACTGACTTTCGGGTATTCGCCGATCAACGCCGCCGCTTCGCCGACCATCATCTGCGCCAACTGCTGATCCGAGCATTCGGCCGGCAGGCAATGCCCGGCGACCCGTCCGCCACGCAAGACCGTGGCGCTATGGCACAGTGCGCGCACTTCCGCGAGCTTGTGGCTGATAAACAGAATGCTGCAGCCCTCGGCGGCGAGGCGGCGCAGGGTGATGAACAGTTCGTCGGCCTCTTGTGGCGTCAGCACCGACGTCGGCTCGTCGAGGATCAGCAGGCGAATGTCCTGCATCAGGCAGCGAATGATCTCCACTCGTTGCCGCTCGCCAATCGACAGGCTGTGGACAAGTCGCTCCGGCTCCAGCGCCATGCCGTAGCGGCGCGACACTTCGCGAATCTTCGGCTCAAGCTGTTTCGGCGTACCGGCCTCGGCGCCCATTGCCAGAGCAATGTTCTGCGCGACGCTGAGGGTTTCGAACAGCGAGAAATGCTGGAACACCATGCCGATCCCCAACTGCCGGGCCTGCGCCGGGTTGCGAATATTTACTCGCTGACCCTGCCAGAGCATTTCCCCCGTATCGGCCTGGGTCACGCCGTAGATGATCTTCATCAAGGTACTTTTGCCCGCGCCGTTCTCACCGAGCAGCGCGTGGATTTCCCCGGGCGCGATGCACAGGTCGATGGCGTCATTGGCCAGGCAACCGGGGTAGCGTTTGCTGATCTGGCGCAGTTGCAGGCGCGGCGTTGAATCTGGGCTTGGCATGACAGGCTCGACTGACTTGGAGTTGTGCCTGTGGATAAAGCAATTTCCTGGCCATTGAGTCAGGAACGCCCGCCATAGCTGTTGCCGCGTGCCGGCGGCAGAGCGTCGCGCTGAAAAACGCAGGAGGAGCGGGCACCAATTCAGCGCAAAGCTGTTGATCCGGCTCCACTTTTGCACCGTGACGAACTGGTTAAAAAACGAGCAGCCGGGTCGAAGCTATACAGAACCTGCGACTGCGCCAGCCATGAACGGCTTATCCACAGGTTGTTCCACAGTATTTGTGCGCAATTGGAAATCCTTGGCATAAGCGCTGGGATGCTATCTCCCAATGGTGATAAACAGCGCTAACTATCTGTTTTTATGTGGGATTTCTCTTTTTTCATGCGCAATGGACGAAAAGTGAGCAAATCGCGCAAAGCCACGTGACAGAAGGGTTACAGCCACATGTGCTCAGGTTATCCACAGTCGGGTGCACAGCAGATGTGGGCAAGTTGCTGGGATAACGGAATTCGTCGATGCCCTAAAAGATCGCAGCCTTCGGCAGCTCCTAC
Source organism: Pseudomonas sp. lyk4-TYG-107 (assembly GCF_030209055.1). NCBI lineage: Bacteria > Pseudomonadati > Pseudomonadota > Gammaproteobacteria > Pseudomonadales > Pseudomonadaceae > Pseudomonas > Pseudomonas sp. lyk4-TYG-107. The sequence continues at coordinate 7,089 of NZ_JARVST010000025.1, read as the reverse complement.
AGGGAAACGCAAAGTCCTGTGCAGGAGCTGCCGAAGGCTGTGATCTTTTGCTCTTCTAACGCTGCAGCACAATCCGCCCACGGCTCAAATCCGCCAGTTGCGTTTGCAACAACTCGATCTGCGCCTCACCCACTGCCAACTGCAACTCAACACCATTGGCAGTGAAGTTTTCTTCCACTACCAACCCACCCAGGTCCGCCAACCGCAGCTTCACCAACGCCAACTCGGCAAAGCCGCAGGCACAACTGAGCGGCACACGGCTGATCAACTCGACTTTTGCCGCCGTTTGCAGGCACTTGTTCGCGCCGCCGCCATAGGCTCGGGCCAAACCGCCGGTACCCAGTTGAATGCCGCCATACCAGCGGATCACCAGCACCGCGACCTGATCGCAATCCTGCGCTTCGATGGCCGCCAGAATCGGCCGTCCGGCGGTGCCGCCGGGTTCGCCGTCGTCGTTGCTGCGGTATTGCGCACCGAGTTTCCACGCCCAGCAGTTGTGCGAGGCATTCAAGTCGCTGTGTTGTTCGAAGAACGCCTGCGCGTCGGCGGGGCTGCCGATCGGCGCGGCGACGGTGATGAAGCGGCTTTTGCGAATCTCTTCGCGGTACTCGCAAAAACCGCTGAGGGTGAAAGGCATAAACGTCTTAAATAGTCGGGGTGAGGCCGCAGCCTTTGAGAATGATGCGGATCAGGTTGTTGCCGGCGTCTTCCATGTCCTGCTTGGTCAGCTTGCTGCGACCGCTGACGCGGCAGATCTGCGTGGCGAAGTCGGCGTAATGCTGGGTGCTGCCCCACAGCAGGAAAATCAGGTGCACCGGATCCACCGGGTCCATCTTGCCGGCATCGATCCAGGCCTGGAACACGGCTGCGCGGCCCTGGAACCAGGCGCGGTAATCCTGGTTGAAATACTCGGTCAGGCATTCGCCACCGCTGATCACTTCCATCGCAAAGATCCGCGAGGCTTGCGGTTGGCGGCGGGAGAATTCCATCTTGGCGCGAATGTAGCGGGTCAGCGCTTCGGCCGGATCATCCTCGGCGGTCAGGGTGTTGAAGGTGCTGTCCCACAGCTCGATGATGTTGCTCAGCACCGCCACGTACAACCCAAGCTTGTTGGTGAAGTAGTAATGCAGGTTCGCCTTGGGCAACCCGGCATTCTGCGCGATGGTGTTCATGCTGGTGCCTTTGTAACCGTGACGGGCGAACTCGTCTTCGGCGGCTTTGAGGATGGTCTCTTCGTTCTTCTGACGAATGCGGCTGGCGGGTTTGCCGCCGTGAGCAGGGACTTCAAAGGTCATAGGCACTTCCGGTTTGTCTGTGGGTGCAACCAGTTGCGTTGATAACGCACCCACAGGCATCCGACAAGTCCTGATGCAATAAAACCGTTACGCCTGTTCGATCTTGTTCAGCGCTGCGGCGGATTCGACGCGGGTGGTTTTCGCCTCCGGCAGCAACAGGCACAGGATGATCGCGGTCAGGCCACCGCTGGTGATCGCCGAATCGAACAGGTTTTGCACCAGTTTCGGCAACAGATGCAGAAGGTTCGGTTGCGCGGCAATGCCCAGGCCTACGCCGAGCGAGGTGGCGATGATCAGCATGCTGCGTCGGTCCAGCGGCGACTGCGCGAGAATCCGAACACCGGCTGCCGCCACGCCTCCGAACATCACCAGGGTGGCGCCGCCGAGCACCGGTTTGGGGATCTGCTGCAGCACCGCGCCGATCATGGGGAACAGGCCAAGACAAAACAGAATCGCGCCGATGTACAGCCCGACGTAGCGGCTGGCCACGCCGGTCAACTGGATCACGCCGTTGTTCTGCGCAAACGTGGTGTTGGGGAAGGCGCTGAAGGTGGCGGCGATCATGCAGCTCACGCCGTCACCGAGCACGCCGCCGCGCAGTCGGCTTATATAGGAGGGGCCGCTGATCGGCTGGCGGGCAAGCATGCAATTGGCGGTGAGGTCGCCGACGGTTTCGATGGTGCTGATCAGATAAATCAGCGCGACCGGCAGGAAAGCTGTCCAGTCAAAGCTGAAACCGAACTTGAACGGTGCAGGAAGACTGACCAGCGGCAAGTCAGGCAATGCCTGCGGAACCAGTTTCCCGCTGAACCACGCGGCCAGACTGCCAAGCAGCAGTCCGATAATGATGGCCGACAGCCGCACCCACGGCGTGTTCGAGCGATTGAGCAGGATGATCGTCAGCAACACGAACACCCCCAGCGCCAGATTGCCCGGCGCGCCGAAGTCCGGCGCATTGAATCCACCGCCCAGATCGGTGATGCCGACCTTGATCAGACTGACGCCGATCAGGGTGATGACAATCCCGGTCACCAGCGGCGTGACGACCCGGCGTAATTGACCGATGAAACGGCTGAGGACGATCTGCACCACGGCGCCGAAAAAGCATACGCCGAAGATCATCGCCAGAATGTCCTCCGGGCTGCCGCCACGCTGCTTGACCAGAAACCCGGCCGACAGCACCGCGCCGAGAAAGGCGAAACTGGTGCCCTGCAAACAGATCATCCCGGCGCCGATGCCGAACGGCCGTCGCGCCTGAATAAAGGTGCCGACCCCGGAAACCATCAGCGCCATGCTGATCAGGTACGGCAAGTGTGCGGTCAGGCCGAGGGTCGAGCCGATCACCAGCGGCGGGGTGATGATGCCAACGAAACTGGCGAGCACGTGTTGCAGGGCGGCGAGGATCGCGGCGGGTGGTTTTGGGCGGTCGTCGAGGCCGTAGATCAGGTCGCTGGACGGTTCAGAATCTGGCTGCATGGCTTAAGGCTTCTTGTTGAAGGATCGGGGTTGATCCTGCTTTGCAAAAAGCTGTCCACTTGCTCAGGTTATTCAGTGATTTTGTGGTTGAAAACCTTATCTGTCGGGCCTTGCAGGATTTTTCAACGCGTCGCCGCCAGACTCTCCAGAAAACTTTCCAGCACCAAATGAGGGCGCCGCCCCTTGCGCGTGACCGATGCCAGACTCAAATCATAAAAACGTGTCGTCGATTTCAGCGCACGCAAGCGACCTTGCTGCACCCACAGGCTGGCGTAGTGATCCGGCAGATAGCCGATATAGCGCCCGGTCAAAATCAGAAACGCCATGCCCTCACGGTCAGACGCACTGGCGGTGCAGTTGAGTGCCTGGTAATGCGCCTGAATCTCCGCCGGCAAACGAAAGGTCGGGGCAATCGCGTCCTGACTATTAAGACGTTCGTCATCCAGTTGCTTGTCATCGACATAAAACAGCGGATGACCCACCGCGCAATAAAGCAGCGAGCGCTCGCTGTACAACGGCTGATATTCCAGCCCCGACAGTGCGCTGGCCTGCGGCACCACGCCGACATGCAGGCGACCGTCGAGCACGCCTTGTTCGACTTCGTTGGGAGCGATCATGCGGATCTGGATCTGCACGTCCGGCCCGCGTTCCTTCAACTGTGCGAGGGCGTGGGTGATGCGCATGTGGGGCAGGGTGACGAGGTTGTCGGTCAGGCCAATGATCAACTCGCCACGCAGGTGCTGGTGCAAGCCATTGACCTCGGTGCGGAAACTTTCCAGCGCACTTAACAGTTGCAGCGCTGACTGATAAACCTCGCGGCCCTCTTCGGTCAGCGAGAACCCGGCGCGGCCGCGCTGGCACAAACGCAGGCCGAGGCGCTGTTCGAGATCGCTCATCTGCTGGCTGATCGCCGAGCGACCGATGCCAAGCACGGTTTCCGCCGCCGAGAAGCCGCCGCACTCCACCACGCTGCGGAAAATCCGCAGCAGGCGAATATCAAAATCACTGACCTGGGCCAGCGGATCGGGGCGGCGACTGCTCATGCTGTTGTTCTCATTGTTTAGCAGGCTTCTAACTGAAGGTTAGAAAAGTTGGATTTCACCGACTTTATCCGCGTGGCAATTTAGCTGCAACAACGCTTTTTATCTCCCTGATGCTTATGCCCTGCGAGGTTTTGCCCGATGAACATGCCTGAAAACGCGCCGTCGCCACTGGCCAGCCAACTGAAGCTGGACGCGCACTGGATGCCGTACACCGCCAACCGCAACTTCCAGCGCGATCCGCGTCTGATCGTGGGTGCCGAAGGCAGCTGGCTGTTCGATGACAAGGGCCGCAAGATCTACGATTCGCTGTCCGGTCTGTGGACCTGCGGCGCCGGGCACACCCGCAAGGAAATTCAGGAAGCGGTATCCAAACAACTGGGCACCCTCGATTACTCGCCAGGCTTCCAGTACGGCCATCCGCTGTCCTTCCAGCTGGCCGAGAAAATCACTGAGCTGACTCCCGGCAACCTGAACCACGTGTTCTTCACCGACTCCGGCTCCGAGTGCGCCGACACTGCGGTGAAGATGGTTCGTGCCTACTGGCGTCTGAAAGGTCAGTCAACCAAGACCAAAATGATCGGCCGTGCCCGTGGCTACCATGGTGTGAACATCGCCGGCACCAGCCTCGGCGGCGTCAACGGCAACCGCAAGCTGTTCGGTCAGGCGATGATGGACGTCGATCACCTGCCGCACACTTTGCTGGCCAGCAACGCATTCTCCCGTGGCATGCCGGAGCAGGGCGGTATCGCTCTGGCCGATGAGCTGCTGAAGTTGATCGAACTGCACGACGCGTCGAACATCGCGGCGGTCTTCGTTGAGCCAATGGCCGGTTCCGCTGGCGTACTGGTTCCACCGCAGGGTTACCTGAAGCGTCTGCGCGAGATCTGCGATCAGCACAACATCCTGCTGGTCTTCGACGAAGTGATTACTGGTTTCGGCCGCACCGGCTCGATGTTCGGCGCCGAGAGCTTTGGCGTGACCCCGGACCTGATGTGCATCGCCAAGCAAGTCACCAACGGCGCGATTCCGATGGGCGCGGTGATTGCCAGCTCCGAGATCTACCAGACCTTCATGAATCAGCCGACTCCGGAATACGCGGTGGAATTCCCCCACGGCTACACCTACTCGGCCCACCCGGTGGCGTGCGCCGCTGGCTTGGCGGCACTCGACCTGCTGCAAAAGGAAAACCTGGTGCAGAGCGTGGCCGAAGTCGCGCCGCATTTCGAAAATGCCCTGCACGGCCTAAAGGGGTCGAAGAACGTCATCGACATCCGTAACTACGGCCTGGCCGGTGCGATCCAGATCGCGGCCCGTGACGGCGACGCCATCGTGCGTCCGTTCGAAGCCGGCATGGCCCTGTGGAAAGCCGGGTTCTACGTGCGCTTCGGCGGCGACACCCTGCAGTTCGGCCCAACTTTCAACAGCAAGCCGCAAGACCTCGATCGTCTGTTCGACGCGGTTGGCGAAGTGCTGAACAAGCTCGACTGATTTTTCCCTCTATATATACCTGCGAATAACAGGCGCCCCATGTGGGCGTCTGTACACAAGAATTCAGGAGTTTTCGATGAGCGTTATCCCGCATTTGATCAATGGCGAACTGGTGACCGAGAACGGTCGCGCGGTTGATGTGTTCAACCCGTCCACCGGTCAGGCGATCCACAAGCTGCCGCTGGCCACCCGCGAAACCATTCAACACGCGATCGACGCCGCCAAGGCTGCGTTCCCGGCATGGCGCAACACTCCTCCGGCCAAGCGTGCCCAGGTGATGTTCCGCTTCAAGCAACTGCTGGAGCAGAACGAAGCACGCATCTCGCAATTGATCAGCGAAGAACACGGCAAGACCCTCGAAGACGCCGCCGGTGAACTGAAGCGCGGTATCGAGAACGTCGAGTTCGCCTGCGCCGCCCCGGAAATCCTCAAGGGCGAATACAGCCGCAACGTCGGCCCGAACATCGACGCCTGGTCGGACTTCCAGCCACTGGGTGTGGTTGCCGGCATCACACCGTTCAACTTCCCGGCGATGGTCCCGCTGTGGATGTACCCACTGGCGATCGTCTGCGGCAACTGCTTTATCCTCAAACCGTCCGAGCGTGACCCAAGCTCGACGCTGCTGATCGCTCAATTGCTGATCGAAGCCGGTCTGCCGAAAGGCGTGCTGAGCGTGGTGCATGGCGACAAGACTGCAGTGGACGCGCTGATTGAAGCGCCGGAAGTCAAAGCGCTGAGCTTTGTTGGTTCGACGCCGATTGCCGAATACATCTACGCCGAAGGTACCAAGCGCGGCAAACGCGTTCAGGCACTGGGCGGGGCGAAGAACCATGCGGTGCTGATGCCGGATGCGGATCTGGACAACGCAGTCAGCGCGCTGATGGGCGCGGCCTATGGTTCTTGCGGTGAGCGCTGCATGGCGATTTCGGTCGCAGTGTGTGTCGGCGATCAGGTAGCGGATGCGCTGGTGGCGAAACTGGTACCGCAGATCAAGGCGCTGAAAATCGGTGCCGGCACTTCGTGTGGTCTCGACATGGGCCCACTGGTAACCGGTCAGGCGCGGGACAAGGTCAGTGGTTATGTCGATGACGGTGTGGCAGCGGGCGCGACCCTGGTGGTCGACGGTCGCGGCTTGAGCATTCCAGGTAACGAAGAGGGCTTCTTCCTCGGCGGCTGCCTGTTCGATAACGTTACCCCTGAAATGCGCATCTATAAGGAAGAGATCTTCGGACCGGTGTTGTGCGTGGTTCGCGTCAATAGCCTGGAAGAGGCGATGAAGCTGATCAACGATCACGAATACGGTAACGGCACCTGCATCTTCACTCGTGATGGTGAAGCGGCGCGCCTGTTCTGTGACGAGATTGAAGTCGGCATGGTCGGCGTCAACGTACCACTACCGGTACCGGTGGCTTACCACAGCTTCGGCGGCTGGAAGCGCTCGCTGTTCGGCGACCTGCATGCCTATGGCCCGGATGGTGTGCGCTTCTATACCCGTCGCAAGGCCATCACCCAGCGCTGGCCGCAGCGTGCGAGCCATGAAGCTTCGCAGTTCGCTTTCCCTAGCTTGTAAGTAGCAGGGCATGACGAAGGCCGACCTCTAGAGGTCGGCCTTCGTGTTTTCGGGTTTTTTTGACCGATATGACAGAAATGTGAAAAAAGCGGTTGACGGCAGATTCTGGAGGTCTATAATTCGCCCCACTTCCGGCGCAGTCGAAACGGAAAACTCCTTGAAATTCAATGAGTTACGCAGTTTTCGGCAGCGGCTTGCTTCAGTTCATCGAAGCCTG
>NZ_JARVST010000033.1:0-173805 GCF_030209055.1 Pseudomonas sp. lyk4-TYG-107 | reverse complement strand
CGCACCTCGTTGCCGCTGTTGTTGAATGTTGGCACCTTGCCGGACTCAAGCTTGAAATCGCCGGTGATCATGGAAGCCGACAACGATGGCGAAGGCCCGGAATTCAATGTGGCTAATCTGACTGCCAACGCAGTCGCTCGCATAGATGTCTGGCCGTTGATAGCTACCGGTCAGCGTATGTGGATGCGTCTGACCGGAACCAATGCCAACGACACTCCGTACATCAACGATATTGCACCTGGGGATCCTGTCACTCAGCCGTTGATCGATAGGGGCTACCAAAATCGTGGACTCACTCAAGCAGCAATGAAAAACCTGAAAGATGGCAGTGACTTGACCATCGAGTGCAAAACGACGTTCAACAAGAGCACGAATGAAAGCGAGGCGGTGCCCTTCCCCGTGCGCACTTACACGATCAAAGCGCTTGAGGATGTGCGCCCCGACATTACCCGAGTGGAAGACTCCAAAGGGAATGAGATTCTCCCGGGCGCCACGACCGTTGACACTTCGATCAAGCTTGAAGGGAAAGGGGCTAAAGGTCAGAAAGTACTGATCAAAGACGGCAACATCGAGATAGGCATTGCCGACGTCGATCCACAGAGTGGTGACTGGGAGTTTCCGGTGACGGGGCTGGCCCTTGTCTCCCATAGTTTCACCGCCACTGCCCAGTACGGCAATGGGCAGATATCGGATCCGTGGGTCGTGGTCGTGACCGCTCCTACCGCGCCAACTATCACTCGGGTGGAAAACTCCAAAGGGGAAGAAATTCTCCCGGGCGCCACGACCGTTGACACTTCGATCAAGCTTGAAGGGAAAGGGGCTAAAGGTCAGAAAGTCCTGATCAAGGACGGCAATATCGAAATAGGCACGGCCGACATCGATCCACAGAGTGGTGACTGGGAGTTCCCGGTGACGGGGCTGAGCGCCGACACCCATAGTTTCACCGCTACTGCGATGTATGGCAGCGGGCAGGTGTCGGATCCGCCGCGGATCGTGGTCGTGGTGGCTGCCGACACACCGGCCATCACATCAGTAAAAGACGAGAGCAACTGGAACATCCGCGAAAACGGTTACACCGTGCGCACCAGCGTCACGCTCACTGGCTCCGCGCCGGCCGGCCAGGAGGTGGAAGTTTTCCTCGGTGCGGTCTCCAAAGGCAAGGCAAAGGCAAGCAGCAACTCTATTTGGACCCGTACCGTGAGCGGGTTATTGCTGGACGTGCTGCATACCTTCAAGGCCATTGGTCAATACGCAAATAACCCGCCGTCGAATACCTGGCGCCTGACCGTGTTGAATGGGGTCGTGCCGGCCATCACCGGTGCGGAGGATTCCAAAGGGCAGCCAATCAGCAATGATGGAAGCACTGTTGACACCACTGTTCGTCTGAGGGGGACGGCGACCAAGTATCTTGAGGTGGAAATTTTCGACGGTAACAGCTCCACTGGCAAAAGGGTCGAGGCCAATGGAAATGGCATATGGACGGTTGAACTGACCGGGCTGACACGTACGAAGCATGTGTTCAAAGCCAAGGCGTTGTATGGCAGCGGGACGGAGTCGGGGGAGTGGGCGGTGAACGTGGTGGCAGCTGCTGCTCCCACGATCACCTCAGTGCAAGACGAAAGCAAATGGAACATCCCCGATAACGGCTATACCGTGCACACCAGTATCACGCTCGAGGGCTCCGCGCCGGCCGGCGAGGAGGTGGAAGTTTTCCTCGGTACGGTTTCCAAAGGCAAAGCCAAGGCAGAGAGCAACTCCATCTGGACCCGTACCGTGAGCGGGTTATCACTGGACGTGTTGCATACCTTCAAGGCCATTGGTCAATACGCAAATAAACCGCCGTCGAATACCTGGCGCCTGACCGTGTTGAATGGGGTCGTGCCGGCCATCACCGGTGCGGAGGATTCCAAAGGGCAGCCAATCAGCAATGATGGAAGCACTGTTGACACCACTGTTCGTCTGAGGGGGACGGCGACCAAGTATCTTGAGGTGGAAATTTTCGACGGTAACAGCTCCACTGGCAAAAAGGCCCTGGCCAATGAGAATGGCATATGGACCGTTGAACTGACCGGGCTAACACGTACGAAGCATGTGTTCAAAGCCAAGGCATTGTATGGCAGCGGGACGGAGTCGGGAGAGTGGGCGGTAAACGTGGTGGCAGCTGCTGCACCCACGATCACCTCAGTGCAAGACGAAAGCAAATGGAACATCCCCGATAACGGCTATACCGTGCACACCAGTATCGCGCTCGAGGGCTCCGCGCCGGCCGGCGAGGAGGTGGAAGTTTTCCTCGGTGCGGTCTCCAAAGGCAAGGCCAAGGCAGAGAGCAACTCTATCTGGACCCGTACCGTGAGCGGGTTATCGCTGGATGTGTTGCATACCTTCAAGGCCATTGGTCAATACGCAAATAACCCGCCGTCGAATCCCTGGCGCCTGACCGTGTTGAATGGGGTCCAGCCGGCCATCACCGGTGCGGAGGATTCCAAAGGGCAGCCAATCAGCAATGATGGAAGCACCGGTGACACCACTGTTCGTCTGAGGGGGACGGCGAACAAGTATCTTGAGGTGGAAATTTTCGACGGTAACAGCTCCACTGGCAAAAAGGCCCTGGCCAATGAGAATGGCATATGGACCGTTGAACTGACCGGGCTAACACGTACGAAGCATGTGTTCAAAGCCAAGGCGTTGTATGGCAGCGGGACGGAGTCGGGAGAGTGGATAGTGAACGTGGTCGATCTCGTTGACCTCGTCGAAGACTTTCAGTCATATCCGCAGTACGTACATCTCAGAAACCCAGGGGAATCCATAGAGGGGACGAACACCAAGGTAACGCTTAATGCAACCCTCGGGGGTGCCCGCCCCGATCATTCAGTTCTCGTGCCCCCAGAAAGCCGGCTGGTCCTACGGGCCTGTTCGTCTACCAAGACTAGTGAAAACATACTTGCGTACTCATTAGCACTGAAACAAGGGCGTGCCAAGAGTGCGATAATCAGCGGACTCTATATAGGATTTGTGCGTGGCCACATCAAGCTTGAGCTCCTACAGGGCGATGAATTGGTGGAATCAACAGTGCTCTTCGAGGGGAACGGCAATGGCGGTTATCTTCCAATTGACAAGGAAATCGCTCCACTTAATGGCCAAGCATTCGATACACTCAAGTTCGAGTTCAAGGCGATGACTTTTGATGACCACGTAACTTGGTTTGATATAAAAACCGTCACTTTCAAAAGCTGAAACCCCCTCTAACATTCACACCAATGAAAGGGGCGCCGGTTAATAACAGGAGGCCCCCGGCACTTAAGGTCAGAGGAAATCACTTTTCCAAGAGTTTCACTGACATGAAAACCGGTAATCCACGCTAAGCGCCTCTCCTTGATGGGGAGGTGCTTAGTACTTGCGCCTAAAGCTGGTTTATTTTCGATGAGCTGAAGTGAATACAGGAGGTTATTGGGGGTAACGCTTTCCCACGAAAGTGTTACCCCGATCAATTGATCCCGATAACAGCTTTATCCGAATACTTACCTCCATTACACAAAACATATGCAGGCCAATTCTTGGGCTGCGAAAACAATCTGGAATAAGGCGGGACAAGGGGACGAATTTATTTAATAGACTCACGCCTAGAACGCATCTTTGCCGGGCACTTAACCCGTGACCAATGCAGATCCACTGTGGGAGCGGGCTTGCTCGCGAAGAGGCCAGAACTGTCAGCGCCTATTCCTTGGGCACAACATTATCCAGCACCTGATTCACCGCCAACTCCCCCAGCATCACCACCTGCGCAATGCCCAACACCTTGTTACGACTCGGCCCCTCCAGCGTGCCGGCGAAATCGCCGAGCATGACCGTGGCCGAGGCCAGGGATTCGCAGGCGTTGGCCAGCAGGGATTCGGTGTCGGTTTGCGGGTTGACCATGAACATGCTGCTGGGGGTGTACGGCGTTGCCATGATTTGCGCGGGTGCGAGGTAATGGTCGAGGGCGCGTTCGGCGGCTTCGTGGAGTTTTCTGGAGTTGAGGGATTCGTAGGGTGATACCGATTCTGTGATTGGCGGATTGGGTGGGGTTTCGGACATCAGCGGGAACTCCGATCGACGTACTTTGAATGAATGACGGCCTGTAGGAGCTGCCGAAGGCTGCGATCTTTTGATCTTGTTTTTTAAAAGCAACATCAAAAGATCGCAGCCTTCGGCAGCTCCTACAGGGGGACCGGGCTACTAGTTCGGCACGCGGCGGCCGTCCAGTACCCGGTTGACCATCAGTTCACTGAGCATGATCACCTGATGCAGCATCAGCATGGCCCGGCGCTGTGGGTTGTCGATGGAGTCGCCGATATCGCGGGCCATGTCACTGGCGGCGGCCAGGGATTCACAGGCTTCGACGAGCAAGGTTTCTTCATCCACCTCGGGGTCGATGAGGAAGATTCTGTTCGCCTTGCATGACGAGGTTGAAGGGATCGAGATCTTCAGTGCGCCGGGGTTGAGGTAGAAGTTGATGGCGCGGTCGGTTGCCGCTTTTATCTTCTGCGGGTCGAGGGCCGGGTCGTACGGGATCGAGGTATCCGGGGGGTTGGGCGTGGCTTTGAACATAGGTGACTCGCTGTTTTGAATAAGTGAGGAGCCATCACTCTCGCTACCAAACGAAGGGTGGCGGCCATTTGTGGGTTGGTAGACCGGTCAAAACAGTAAACCCGGCGCTCCCGAAGGAGCCCCACGCATGGCCACCATAAAAGCAGAGCCCCAAAAACGGACCTGTAATGTGGCGCACGACTGTAATGAAACGGGCTACCAAACCCGATCACTGATTTTCAGTGACAGGGAAACGATATAGCCCGCCCCATAGCCGTGTAAGCCGGCGGATTCTGGCGTACGCGTAGGTAACGGCGCAAGGCGTTGTAGCCGGTATGGCGTAACGGTTCGTGTACTTTAAACGTGGTTGCGGGGTGATGTTTATTTGCGGGGTTTGCTCTGTTGTTTTGATTTTGTCTGGTAGGCCGTTTTCGCGAGCAAGCCCGCTCCCACAGTTGGAATGCGTGCATTCAGGTGGGAGGTTGGTCGGGTGGTAGGCCGCCATCGCTGGCAAGCCAGCTCCCACCATTTGACCGAGTGCATTCAGTTGGGGATTGGTCGACTGTGAGGCCGCTTTCGCGAGCAGGCTCGCTCCCACAGTTGGAATGCGTGCATTCAGGTGGGAGGTTGGTTGGCTGGGAGGCCGCCATCGCTGGCAAGCCAGCTCCCACCATTTGACTGAGTGCATTCAGTTGGGGATTGGTCGGCTGTGAGGCCGCTTTCGCGAGCAGGCTCGCTCCCACAGTTGGAATGAGTGCATTCAGGTGGGAGGTTGGTCGGCTGGGAGGCCGCCATCGTTGGCAAGCCAGCTCCCACAATTTGACCGAGTGCATTCAGTCAGGGATTGGTCGACTGTGAGGCCGCTTTCGCGAGCAGGCTCGCTCCCACAGTTGGAATGAGTGCATTCAGGTGGGAGGTTGGTCGGCTGGGAGGCCGCCATCGTTGGCAAGCCAGCTCCCACAGTTGGAGTGTGTACATTCAGTTGGGGTTTGGTCGGCTGGGAGGCCGCTTTCGCGAGCAGGCTCGCTCCCACAGGAGAGCTTTGTTGTTCACAAAATGCTGATCACCCTAAATCCAATGTGGGAGCGAGCCTGCTCGCGAAGGCTGACGCACTGGCAACCCATCTCTCCAGACAGAAAAAACCCGCCGCCCCGATCAACCGGAACGGCGGGTTTTGTCGTTTCAGGCCTTGATCACACTGTGTCCACTTTCAGCGAATGATCATTGAGCATGCCGCTGATGATCGTCGCCGTGTCGTGCCCGCCGGCTACCACTCCACCCGCCCCCGGGGTCACGCCGTAGTGGCTGGCGAGGTTGACGCCGGCCAAGTCGATGGTCTGGTTCGGCGTGGCGCCGGCCAGCGCGCTGACGTCGATGCTGGTGAGAACCGAGGCGCCGCTGCCGGTGACGGTGAAGTGCAGATAGTCGTCCAGCGACGCGGTGGTGCCGTTTTCACCTTGCAGCAGTTGCGACAGGTCGAGCTTGTCGGTGCCGGGGGTGAAATCGGTGATGGTGTCGTGGCCGGTGTTGCCCTTCAGGTACTGGAAGGTGTCCGCGCCGGCCCCGCCCGTCAGGGTGTTGTTGCCCATGCCGCCGATCAGCAGGTCATCACCGCCGCCACCGTTGAGGATGTCATTGCCCAGGCCGCCGTTGATCACGTTGTTATTGTTGTCGCCGGTCAGGGTGTCGTTGAAGTTCGAGCCGACCAGGTTTTCGATATTGCTGATCGTGTCGGTGCCGGCGCCGATGGTGTTCTGCGCACCGAGCAGACCGAGGTTGACCGTGACCCCGGCGGTGGCGTGGGCATAGCTGACCGTGTCGATGCCGGTGCCGCCGTCGAGAATGTCGTTGCCCGGGCCGCTGTAGAGCAAGTCGTTGCCCGCACCGCCGTGCATCTCGTTGTTGCCGGAACCGGCGGTCAGTACGTCGTTGCCGTCGCCGCCATTGAGGATGTTGTTGCCGGTGCCCGCCACCAGAATGTCATCCCCGGCAGTACCGGTGAGGGTGTGGCCATCCTGATAGGTGATGCTGACGTTGGCGGTGTCGCTGCCGCCATGGTTGTCGTTGGCGGTGTAGATGCCGTTGAAATCCGGCGTCACGTCGTGGGCGCCGGCGTAGTTGACCGTCATGGTCAGTTGATAGTTTTCCGCTGCCGTCGGATTGCTGCCGCTGGTGTTGCTGATGTTGGTCACGTGGATCTGGTAGGTGCCATCGGCACCGGCAGTGATGGTGCCGCCGTCAGCGATGCTGACGAACGCGCCGCCGTTGACCGAGTACTCCATGGTGACGTGGCCGGCCGCGAGGTTGTGATCCAGGTTCAGCGTTTCGCCCTGTTTCAGTTTGACGGTGATCAGGTCCTCATCGTTGGCATTGGCATTGGTCACCGCACCGAGGTAACCGCTGACCACCAGCACTGCGGTCATCGCGGCGGTGTTGGCGGCGAATGCAGCGCGTACGTCGGCCAGGTTTTGGTTGGCGGCGGTGTTGCCGGTGCCGGCGAAGTTGATCGCGCCGGTGCCGGTGAAGTCCGCGCCCTTGGCCACCCATCCGGTGTTGAAGCTGGTCGGCGAAGCGTTGAGCGTGTCGCCGTCCGGATCGGTGTCGTTGTCCAGCAACAATTCGCCCGGCACGGTGATGTTGCTCGACAGCACGTTGGTGATGACGTGGTCGTCCGTCGCCACCGGTGGCGAATTGGGGATCACTTTCACCGTCAGCGTCGAGCTGGCAAGGTCGCCGTCGTTATCGCTGAGGGTGAAGCCGATGTTCTCGGTGATCACCGTGGTCGTGGTTTTTTGCGAGGTGTAGCTGTAGTCACCGGTGTCCAGGTTGATCACCAGCGTGCCGCTGTTGTTGGTGGCGATGCTGATCGTGTTGTTCACGGTGTTGAAGGTGCCGTGGTTGGTGCCGCCGCTTGCGGTCAGCGAACCCTGGCCGCTGTTGGCGCGCGGGTCATAGGTGTAGGTGGTGCCGTCGACCACGATGGATTTGATGAAACCGCCATCGGCGCCGAAGGTACCGCCCTCGCCCAGCAGCGAACCGGTGACCGGCGCGCCTTCGACGGTGCCCGAGAGCACCGAGTTGAGCTGATTGAGATCTGTGACCACCACCGCGTTAGTGTTGGTGTGGCTGATGCCGTCATAGGCCAGCGGATCGAGGTTGGCGTTGCTCACGCCGCTGCCCAGACCGATGGCGTAGTTCTTGATGTTGTTGGCATCGAGGAAGTTTTTCAGCGCGGCTTCGTCGGCAGCGTTGATGTCGCCTTCGTTGGGTTTGCCGTCGGAGAAGAAGTAGCCGACGTTCTGCGCCCCGGTGAGTTTGCCCGAGGTGTTGAACGCGGTCTGCATCACCGCCACGGCAGCGTCGTAGTTGGTACCGCCACCGGCGGTGAGGCCAGCGAGTATGGACTTGGCCGTCGCCACATCGACCCACACCGAAGTCCGGTCAGTGGCATTACTGCTGAAGGTGACGAGTTGTACCTTCACATCGCCAAGATCATCGTACTTGTCGAGCAAGGCACTGATGGCCTGCTTGGCCAGCGCCAGCCGTGACAGCCCCGGTACACCGGAGGCGTCGGCCATACTGCCGGAGATGTCGAGGACGATCAGCAGGTTGGAATCGATCTCCACCGCCGCCACCGAACGATCCGACGCCACGGCTTTGGGCACGTCATCGACGATGTTGACCACAATCGTGCTGGTGGTGCTGTTGCCCAGCGCATCGGTGGCTTTGTAGGTAAAACTTTCGCTCAGGGTGTTGGCGCCGTCGTTGGCGTTCGGCGTGGTTTTCGGTGCCGAGGTCAGGGTGTAAGTGTAAGTGCCGTCGGCGTTGAGCTGGATCTGCCCGTAAGTGCCGGTGGCGCTGCCGACCAGGGTGTAGGTGAGCGCCCCGCTGCCGCCAGTGACCGCACCGACCAGTGTGCCGGTGGCGGTTTCGCCGGTGTTGCTCGGGTCGCTGCCGGTGACCGTGCCGGGGGCCAGGTCTTGGCCGTCCTTGGTCAGGTCGAGGGCTTTTTCGTAGACCGTCACGTCCTGATCGACCGACGCAATCAGTTTGCTGTCGGCGACGTTGATGGTGATGGTGGTGGTGCTTTCGTCGCCGTCACCGTCGCGGATGGTATAGGTGAACGTGTCGGTGGCGCCCGGTGGGCTCACCGAGTTCGGGTTGCTGTGGTAGATGGCGTTACCCGCCGCGTCCAGGGTCAGGTAGCCGTAGGTGCCGTTGATGTTGCTGTTGAGGCCGCCGATCGCCGAGGTCGCGGTATTGCTGCCGGCACGCACGCCGACCACTGCCCCGCCCGCCGCTGCGCCATCGGCGCCAGTGACGTCGTTGCCGAGCACGCTGATATTGACCGTGCCGCCCTCCGCCACCGAGCCGGTGTCGGCCTTGGCGGTCGGCAGGTCATCGATGATGTTGACGTTGATCTGGCCGCTGGCGGTGCTGCCATCGGTGTCAGTCGCGACCACGTTGAAGTTTTCGGTGAGGCTGTTGGCGCCGTTGCCGGTCGGGTGATTTTCGTTATCCACCAGGGTGTAGCTGTAACTGACCACGCCGGTCGCCGGGTTGTAACCGGTGACGGTGAACGTACTGCCCAGCGGCGACACCACCGATTGCGGGAAGCCTGCGGCGACCCCGTTGGTCACGACGGCAATGCCACCGACAGTGAGGGTTTGCAGGCCATCCAGGGCCGTGACGGTGAACGTACCGCTCTGGGTCAGCGCCGGAGTATCGGGGCTGGTGCCGTCACTGAGGTTTTTCTCGTAGACGGTGAGTTCGCCGCCATTGACGTCGAGGCCGTTGAGCACCACCGGATCGTCGTTGTTGTGGATGTTCAGCACCAGGTTCGCGGTGCTGGTATCGCCGTCAGCATCGGTGAGGGTGTAGGTGAATGTCTCGGTGCCGTTTCCACCGCCGTGCAGCGCTTTGAAGTCGGCGTCAGCCGGGTTGAGCGTGTAGGTGTAAGTGCCGTTGGCATTGAGCACCAGCGTGCCGTAAGTCCCGGTGAAGGTACCGGCGGTGATCGGCCCGGCATTCGGTCCGGTGGCGACCACGTCCGCGCCCTGCACGTCGTTGCTCAGCACGTTGCCGGTCAGGGTCAGCTGGGTTTCCGAGGCACTGGTGGCGTTGCTGTCGTTCATCGCCTTGGGCACGTCATCGACAATGCTGACAACGATGGTGCTGGTGACCACATTGCCCAGCGAATCGGTGGCCTGATAGGTGAAGGTTTCAGTCAGGGTATTGGCCCCGTCGTCGGCATGTGGTGTGGTGGTCGCGGGCGAGGTCAGGGTGTAGGTGTAAGTGCCGTTGGGGTTGAGCACGATCTGCCCGTAATTGCCGGTGGCACTGCCGACCAGCGCATAGCTGATGGCGCCGACCGCACCGGTGACCGAACCGACCAGTGTGCCGGAGGCGGTTTCACCCGTATTGGTCGGGTCGCTGCCGGTGACCGTACCGGGGGCCAGATCGGCGCCGTCCTTGGTCAGGTCGAGGGCTTTTTCGTAGACGGTGACGTCGGTGTCGCTGGTCGCATACAGCTTGCTGTTGGCGACATCGATGGTGATGGTGGTGGTGCTTTCATCGCCATCGGAATCGCGCACGGTGTAGGTGAACACATCCACCGCACCGGGGCCGTTCACGGCATTGGGGTTGCTGTGATAGACCGCGTTGCCGTTGGCGTCCAGCGTCAGGTAACCGTAGGTGCCATTGATGTTGCTGTTGAGGCCGCCGATGGCCGAGGTGGATGTGTCGGAGCCGGCTCGCACACCGACTACCGCGCCGGTCACCGCCGGGCCGTCGGCGCCGCCGATGTCATTGTCGAGCACGTTGCCGCTGACGGTGCCGCCCTCCGCCACCGACGCGGCATCGGCATGCGCGCTCGGCAGGTCATCGATGATGTTGACGTTGATCTGGCCGCTGGCGGTGCTGCCGTCAGTGTCAGTCGCCACCACGTTGAAGTTCTCGCTGATGCTGTTGGCGCCGTTGCCGTTCGGATGGGTTTCGTTATCGACCAGGGTGTAGCTGTAGCTGACCACGCCGGTCGCCGGGTTGTAGCCGGTGATGGTCAGCGTGCTGCCCAGCGGCGTGACGGTTGATTGCGGGAAGCCTGCGGCCACACCACCGGTGACGACGTTGATGCCGCCCACGGTCAGGGTTTGCAGACCGTCGAGCGCGGTCACGGTGAAGGTACCGCTCTGAGTCAGCGCCGATGCATCGGGACTGGTGCCGTCGCTGAGGTTTTTTTCGTAGACGGTGAGTTCGCCGCCATTCACGTCGAGACCGTTGAGGATCACCGGATCGTCGTTGTTGTGGATCTGCAGGACGAGGTTGGCAGTGCTGGTATCGCCGTCGGAATCAGTGAGGGTGTAGGTGAAATTTTCGGTGCCGTTGCCGCCGCCGTGCAGGTTTTTGAAGTCGGCGTCGTTGGTGTTCAGCGTGTAGGTGTAGGTGCCGTCGGTGTGCAGTTCCAGCGTGCCATAGGTGCCAGTGAACGTACCGGCGGTGACCGGGCCGGTGGGTACGCGGTCGGCGCCTTGCACGTCGTTGGTGAGGACGTTGCCGGTCAGGATCAACTGACTTTCAGACGCGGTGTTGGCGTTGCTGTCGTTCACGGCTTTTGGCAGGTCATCGATGATGTTCACATCGAGGGTTGCGTTAGCGGTGGTGCCGTTGTCGTCCACTACGGTGACGGCGAACTGTTCAGGCAGATTGTTGGCGCCGTTGGCGGTCGGGTGTGCCTCGTTGTCGACCAGGGTGTAGCTGTAGCTGACGACACCGGTGGTCGCGTTGAATCCGTTGATGGTCAACGTGCTGCCCAGCGGTGTGGTGACCGATTGCGGGAAGCCTGCGGCTACACCGTTGGTGACCACGGCGATGCCACCGACGGTCAGGGTCGTCACGCCGTCCAGCGCAGTGATGGTGAACGTGCCGCTTTGGGTCAACGCAGTGGAATCCGGTGCGCTGCCGTCAGTGAGATTTTTCTCGTAGACGGTGAGTTCACCGCCATTGACGTCGAGCCCGTTGATGATCACCGGATCGTCGTTGTTGTGGATCTGCAGGACGAGGTTGGCGGTGCTGGTATCGCCGTCCGAATCGGTGATGGTGTAGGTGAAGGTTTCGGTGCCATTGCCGCCACCGTGCAGGTTTTTGAAGTCGGCGTCGGTGGTGTTCAGCGTGTAGGTGTAGGTGCCGCCGGTGTGTAGTTCCAGGATGCCGTAGGTGCCGGTGAACGTACCGGCGGTGACTGGACCGGTGGGTACGCGGTCGGCGCCTTGCACGTCGTTGGTCAGGACATTGCCGGTGAGGGTCAGATTGGTCTCTGACGCGGTGTTGGCGTTGGAATCGTTCAGCGCTTTTGGCAGGTCGTCGATGATGTTCACATCGAGGGTCGCGTTGGCGGTGGTGCCATTGTCATCCACTACCGTTACGGCGAACTGCTCGGGCAAGTTGTTTGCGCCGTTGGCGGTTGGGTGTGCCTCGTTGTCGATCAACGTGTAGCTGTAACTCACAACACCCGTAGTGGCGTTGAAAC
This sequence comes from Pseudomonas sp. lyk4-TYG-107, assembly GCF_030209055.1. Taxonomy (NCBI): domain Bacteria; kingdom Pseudomonadati; phylum Pseudomonadota; class Gammaproteobacteria; order Pseudomonadales; family Pseudomonadaceae; genus Pseudomonas; species Pseudomonas sp. lyk4-TYG-107. The sequence goes on along the minus strand of NZ_JARVST010000033.1, from coordinate 161,714 downwards.
CGGTGATGGTCAGCGTGCTGCCCAGCGGTGTAGTGACCGATTGCGGGAAGCCTGCGGCCACGCCGTTGGTGACCACGGCGATGCCGCCGACGGTCAGCGTGGTGACGCCGTCCAGAGCGGTGATGGTGAACGTGCCGCTCTGGGTCAACGCGGTTGAGTCCGGCGCGCTGCCGGTGCTGAGATTTTTTTCGTAAACGGTGAGTTCGCCGCCGTTCACATCCAGGCCACTGATGACCACCGGATCGTCGTTGTTGTGGATCTGCAGAACAAGGTTCGCAGTGCTGGTATCGCCGTCCGAATCGGTGATGGTGTAGGTGAAAGTCTCGGTGCCGTTGCCACCGCCGTGCAGGTTTTTGAAGTCGGCGTCGGTAGTGTTCAGCGTGTAGGTGTAAGTGCCGTCGGTGTGCAGTTCGAGGGTGCCGTAGGTGCCGGTGAAGGTGCCGGCGGTGACTGGACCGGTGGGTACGCGGTCGGCGCCTTGTACGTCGTTGGTCAGTACGTTACCGGTCAGGGTCAACTGAGTTTCCGAAGCGGTGCCAGTGTTGCTGTCATCGATTGCTTTAGGCAGGTCGTCGATCACGTTCACATCAAGCGTTGCATTGGCAGTCGTGCCGTTGTCGTCCACGACGGTGACGGCGAACTGCTCAGGCAAATTGTTGGCGCCATTGGCGGTTGGGTGTGCCTCGTTGTCGACCAGGGTGTAGCTGTAACTCACAACACCGGTGGTGGCATTGAAACCGGTGATGGTCAGCGTGCTGCCCAGCGGTGTAGTCACCGATTGCGGGAAGCCCTCGGCCACGCCGTTAGTGACGACGGCGATGCCGCCCACCGTCAGCGTGGTGACGCCGTCGAGCGCCGTGATGGTAAACGTGCCGCTCTGGGTCAGCGCGCTGGAATCCGGCTCGCTGCCGGTGCCGAGGTTTTTTTCATAAACCGTCAGCTCGCCACCTTCAACGTTCAACCCGTTGATCACCACCGGATCGTCGTTGTTGTGAATCTGCAGAACCAGATTCGCAGTGCTGGTATCGCCGTCCGAATCGGTGAGGGTGTAGGTGAAAGTCTCGGTGCCATTGCCGCCACCGTGCAGCGCTTTGAAGTCTGCGTCGCTGGTGTTCAGGGTGTAGGTGTATGTGCCATTGGCATTCAATACGAGGGTGCCGAAAGTGCCGGTAAAGGTGCCGGCAGTGACCGGGCCGGTGGGCACGCGGTCGGCGCCTTGCACGTCGTTGGTCAGGACGTTGCCGGTCAAGGTCAACTGGGTTTCCGAGGCGGTGTTGGCGTTGCTGTCATTCGCCGCTTTGGGCACGTCATCAATGATGTTGACGTCGAGCGAGCCGGTGGCGCTGTCGCCATTGCTGTCGCTTGCGGTCACCGTGAAATGTTCACTGAGGCTGTTGGCGCCGTCACCGGCCGGATGGGCATCGTTGCCGTTGAGGGTGTAGCTGTAGCTGACTACGCCGGTGCTGGCGTTATACCCGGTGATGGTCAGGGTGTTGCCCAGTTGTGTGGTGATCGACTGCGGGAAACCGGCCGCCACACCAGCGCTGATCACGTTGATACCGCCGATGTTCAGGCTGCTCAGACCGTCCGGCGCCGACACCGTGAAGCTGCCGCTCTGGGTCAGCGCGCCGGGGTTGGCAGAGGAGCCGGCAGGCAGGTTGGCTTCGTTGAGGGTCAGCTCACCGCCAGGCACGGCAAGGCCACTGAGGGTCACCAGGTTGTTGATCGGCGGCGGCACGATCGGCGTGTTGTCGCCATTGTCGATGACTGCGTTATGCCGCTCTTCGGGAAACTCGGGGATGCCGTTGAAACCGGCGGTCGGGAAGCCGATCACCGGATCCACGCGCCCACCGACTTCCGTCAGCAGCACAAAACTGTGGCCGCCACCCAGCTCACCTGGCGCGCCGCCCGGTGCATTCGGGCCGGCGGCGGTGGCCTCTGCCGCTTTGGTCGGGTCTTCGCCGGCGGCGATGGCTTTCTGAATCTGCTCGACATCGGTCAGTTGCGCTTCGCTCGGCGTCAGCGCTTCAGGGGAATCAATGTGCACCGCCTGATTGGCCAGCAGCTGCCCGGACATGGTCATGCTGCTGTCGCGGCCCAGGGTCAACTCGTGGCCATTTTGCAGATGAATGGCGACGGCACCTTCTGCGCCGGTGATCACTTGATCGCCGGCAAACAAGCGGTCGCCCTCGACCAGGGCGCGGCGCGTGCCGTCGGTGCCCTGCGCAAAAACCTGACCAATGACTTTAGTGACTGTCCCGATGAGCGTTGCCATGTGAATTCCTCCGCTGCCGACCACCGTCGGCACTGGTTCGCGAAGCAGCCCATGGCTCAATCGGGTTGTCGGGGCGACGCTCGGACCTCGACAGTTCGTTTCGCAGGTTGCGCAAACGAGGAAACTTCAGTGCTTTCAAGCACTTCAGAATCCTGATCAATGCAGCGAACCCACTAACGCTACGTAACGGTGGTGAATCACCCGAGTGACAAAAATCTGTCGCTCATCTGCCGCTACGCGTCCCTCCCCTTCAGCAGTACTTCGCCGTATGTCGCAAAGTGAATGGAACTTTCCTCAAGCCTTTTTGTGCTCCCTAAAGCGCATGAAACAAAGGCTTTCGATCTGAACAATGTGCTGGTTTTCGCCAAGCGCATAAGTTTTTTTCGGCATAAGCCTTATGAAAATTTTTTCTTAGCTACGCTTCAGGATGTTCTTAGCTCTGTTGTTACAAGAGTGAAACGCTTACACCTCAAATTATCGTCAAATATTTGGCGACAGTAACGCACCATCAGGACCAGGGAGATGCACCCCATGCGCGTTTTAACCCCCCTCTGCAGCGCGGTTTTGCTGGCCATGGCTTGCACTTCCCAAGCCCAGGCCATGAATCTGACCGAAGCGATTCAAAGCACCATCGCCACCCACCCGGACCTCGCCTCGCGCGTGGACGCCAAACTGTCCGCCGATGAACAGGTGAAAGTGGCCAAGGGTGGCTTCTATCCGTCCGTCGATCTGAATGCCGCTTACGGGCGCGGTTACAGCGACAACACCAATACCCGGGCTTTCGGTAATCACCACACCGAAATCCTCAATTACACCCAGTCGGAGCTACGGCTGCGGCAAATGATCTTCGACGGCTTCAACACCGCCAACGAGGTCGAGCGCACCAAGGGCGTTTCCAACTCGCGCGCTTACTACGCGCAAGGCACCGCTCAGGATCTGGCGCTGCGTACCATCGAGGTCTACCTCGAAGTGCTCAAGCGCCGTGAACTGGTGACGCTGGCCCGGAACAACCTGCAAGCGCACTTGCGCGTCAACGATCAGATCGGCCTGCGCACCCAGCGCGGCATCGGCAGCACCGCCGACTCCGATCAGTCGGTGGCCCGTAAGGCGCTGGCGCAGAACAACCTCGACACCGCCGAAGTCGATCTGGCCGACGCCGAATCGAATTTCTACGCCGTGGTCGGGCGCATGCCCGATGAACTGGAAGCACCACCGTCGACTCGCGGCGAAATCCCCACCAGCCTGCCGGAAGCCCAGCAGAGCATGGTCGAGAACAACCCGTACCTGAAATCCGCGCAGGCGGACGTGCAGTCGGCCGAGAGCCAGTACGAAGTCGCCAAGTCGCCGTTCTACCCGCGTTTCGACGCCGAAGCGGCGGTGGGTGCGAACAACAACGTGCAAGGCGATGAAGGCCACGACAACGAATGGCGCGTCGGCGTGATCATGAATTACAACCTGTTCCGTGGTGGCAGCGACAAGGCTCGTCTGGCCTCCGATGCGCACCAGATCAATCAGGCGATGGACATCCGCAACAACGCCTTGCGTCAGTTGAACGAGAACATTCACCTGGCGTGGAACGCCATGGTCAACGCGAACAAACAGACCCCGACCGCCCGTGAATACGCCGAGACCACCAAACGTGTACGTGCGGCGTATCAGGATCAGTTCGGCCTCGGCCAACGCACCCTGCTCGACTTGCTCGACAGTGAAAACGAGCTTTACAACGCCAACCGCCGCTACACCGAAATCCGCTACACCGAGGAATATTCGATGTACCGCGTGCTGGCGAACATGGGCCAGTTGCTGAGCAAGCAACGGGTGGTGCTGCCGGCGGATGCCATTGCGGCGACCGAAGTCAAAAACGAAGCACGCCTGCCTGAGCTGAAGTAAGTCCCACGACCCTTTGTGGCGAGGGAGCTTGCTCCCGCTGGGTTGCGCAGTGACCCCAAAGATTTGAGCAGCAATGAGTTCCATGGGGCTGCTGCGCAGCCATCGGGGATAAATCCCCTCGCCACAGGTTGGACCAGTCATTACAGGGGCGATCAATATGACCAGCATGGCCGAAGGCGGACACTCCGGGATTGATCCGCGGCTGAGCTTCGATGACCCGTTACTCGACGGTCTGCTGATCCTCTGCAAACTCCACGGCGCGACGGTCAGTCGTGCAAGCCTGAGTGCCGGGCTGCCCCTGAACAAGCAACGTCTGAGCCTGGATCTGCTGCCCCGTGCGGCGGCCCGGGCCGGTTTGCAGGCGCGCTTGTTGCGCCGCGAACTGAAGGATATTTCCGCGCTGAATCTGCCGATTCTGTTGCTGCTCAAGGATGGGCGCACCGCCGTCCTGCGGCGTTTCGCCGACGACGGCAAGGCGCTGATCCTGCCCAGCGAAGCCGATGGCGGCGAGCAATGGGTCGAGCGCGAAGAACTCGCCGAACACTACAGCGGCCAGGCCTTGTTCGCCCGGCCGCGCCACGAACTTGAAGACTTGCGTTCACCGCTGGTGCCGCGAGTGCATGCCTGGTTTCGCGACACTCTCAATCTGTCGAAATGGCTGTACAGCGATGCGATCCTCGCCAGCTTTCTGATCAACCTTTTAGGCCTGATGGTGCCGCTGTTCGTCATGCAGACCTACGACCGCGTGGTGCCGAATCAGGCCACGTCGACCCTGTGGGTGTTGGCGATCGGCCTGCTGATCGGCACCGGTTTCGAACTGGTGCTGCGGGTGGTGCGCGCGCACCTGCTGGATACCGCCGGGAAGAAAACCGATGTGATCCTTTCCGCGACTTTATTTGAACGCATCACCGGTATGGCGATGAAGGCACGGCCGGCAACCATCGGCGGTTTCGCCCAGAGCATTCATGACTTTCAGGGCCTGCGCGAATTCCTCACCGCCGTGACCCTGACCAGCCTGATCGACCTGCCGTTCGTGGTGTTGATGCTGGTGGTGATCGGTCTGCTCGGTGGCTGGCTGGTGGTGATTCCGCTGCTGGCGTTTCCAATCACGATCATATTTGCTCTGGCGATTCAGGTGCGCCTGCGTGACACCGTGCAGAAAAGCCTCAGCCTGGGTGCCGAACGGCAGGCGCTGCTGATCGAAACCCTCGGCGGCCTGGAAACCCTCAAGGCCTGCAGCGCCGAAAGCGAGCGCCAGCACAAATGGGAAAGCACCCACGGCGCCCTCACCCGCCTCGACAGCCACGCACGCAACCTCTCGGCGCTGGCGACCAACGGCACGCTGTTCATCCAGCAGTTTTCCGGGATGGCGACGATCGTCGCCGGGGTCTACAGCATCATCGCCGGCAACCTCAGCGTCGGTGCGCTGGTGGCCAGCTACATGCTCGGCAGCCGGGTGCTCGCGCCGCTGGGGCAGATCGCCGGGCTGATCACCCGCTACCAGCAAGCGCAACTGACCATGAAAAGCACCGACGCGCTGATGGGCCTGCCACAGGAGCGCGACGGCAAGCAGCGGCCGCTGGAACGCACACAGCTGCAAGGCGCGCTGGACGTCAGCGGCGTGACCTTTCACTACAACGGCCAGAATGCGCCGGCGCTGAGCAACGTCAGCTTCAGCATGAAACCCGGCGAGCGAATCGGCATCATCGGCCGCAGCGGCTCGGGCAAAAGCACCCTGGCGCGGCTGGTGATGGGCTTCTATGAACCCGAGGAAGGCCAGTTGCTGCTCGACGGTCTCGACCTGCGGCAACTGGATGTCGCCGACCTGCGCCAGCAGATCGGTTACGTCGCCCATGACCTGCCGCTATTGGCCGGCAGCCTGCGCGACAACCTGACCCTCGGCGCCCGCTACATCAGCGATTCACGCATGCTCGAAGTCGCTGAACTGACCGGCGTCACCGAGCTGGCGCGGCAGCATCCGCAAGGCTTCGACCGGCCGGTAGGCGAACGCGGCCAGCTACTTTCCGGCGGCCAGCGCCAGGCAGTTTTACTCGCCAGAGCATTGTTACTCGACCCACCGATCATGCTGCTCGATGAACCCACCAGCGCCATGGACAACAGCAGCGAAGACCTGCTGCGCCAGAAGCTCCACGGCTGGGTGCAAGGCAAGACATTGCTGCTGGTCACCCACCGCACCTCGATGCTGAGCCTGGTGGATCGGCTGCTGGTACTGGACAACGGCCGGGTCGTCGCCGACGGTCCGAAAGAAGCGGTCATCGATGCACTGCGCAAGGGCCGCGTCGGCTCGGCGGCGGTTTAGATGCGTGCACATAACTCATGGCTCTCACAAAACCTGTGGCGAGGGGATTTATCCCCGATGGGCTGCGCAGCAGCCCCAAAGACTCTGAGGGCGCTTCGCACCCTATCGGGGATAAATCCCCTCACCACAAGTAAGTGTTCCGGGCGACGCATGGGTTGTGCGGTTTGATGTTTCCTAACTGAGGGGTATCGCCCCATGTCTGCATCTTCAGATAGCAAATCACGCGGCTACTTCGACAGTTTCGGCAAAAGCGCCGAGGCCGAGTTCATGCCGGAAACCGCCGGCGCTTCGTTGCAGGATTCGCCGCGCTGGTCGCGGATCACCGTGTGGCTCGCAGCGGCGCTGCTGATCAGTGCGCTGGTCTGGGCCAAGTTCGCCGTGCTGGAAGAAGTGACCATGGGCGAAGGCAAGGCGATTCCGTCAAGCAAGGTCCAGGTGATCCAGAACCTGGAGGGCGGGATCGTCACCGAGATTTTTGTCCGTGAAGGACAGATGGTGAACAAGGGCGACAAGTTGCTGCGCCTGGATGACACACGCTTCCTGTCGAACAAGGGTGAGAGCGAGGCCGATCGTTACGCCCTGACCGCGCAAGTCGAACGCCTTTCCGCCGAAGCCGAGGGCCGTCCGTTCAAACTGTCTGACGAGGTGATCGCCAAAGCGCCACAGGTCGCCGAAGACGAACGGGCACTCTACGACCAGCGCCAACGGCGTCTGGCCAGCGAACAACGCACCCTCACCGAACAGCTGCGGCAGAAGACTCAGGAGCTGGCGGAATTCCGCTCCAAGCAAGGCCAGTACAGTTCCAGCCTGGCGCTGCTGCAGCAAGAGATGAACATGTCGGCGCCACTGGTCGGCACCGGTGCGGTGTCGCCGGTGGAGATCCTGCGACTGAAACGCAGCGCGGTGGAAATTCGCGGCTCACTGAACGCAACGACCCTGGCCATCCCAAGGGCGGAATCGGCAATCAACGAGATCAAGAGCAAGATCGACGAATCGGAACAGACTTTCCGTTCCGACGCCGCCAAGGACCTCAATCAGAAGCGCACCGACCTGTCGAAAATCACCGCGTCGAGCATCGCCATCGACGACCGCGTCAGCCGCACCACCGTGACTTCGCCAGTGCACGGGGTGATCAAGCAACTCAAGATCAACACCATCGGCGGCGTGGTGCAGCCGGGCAGCGACATGGTGGAAATCGTGCCGCTGGAAGACAACCTGCTGATCGAAGCCAAGGTGCGTCCGCAAGACGTCGCGTTCCTCCATCCGGGCCAGAAAGCCATGGTCAAGTTCAGTGCCTATGACTACACGATCTACGGCGGGCTGAGCGCAAAACTGGAACTGATCGGCGCCGACACCATCACCGATGACAAGGGCAACAGCTTCTACCTGATTCAGGTGCGCACCGATAAAAACCATTTGGGCGGGGACGTGAAACCGCTGCTGATCATCCCGGGGATGGTGGCGACGGTGGACATTATTACCGGGGAGAAAAGTGTGCTGGATTACCTGCTCAAACCAGTGCTCAAAGCCCGGACCGAGGCGATGCGGGAGCGGTAGAAATGTCTGGATTTTGTGGTGAATTGGCTGGCCTCATCGCTGGCAAGCCAGCTCCCACAGGTTCTGAGGTGTTCACAGATTTTGTGTTCGACACGGACACTGTGGGAGCTGGCTTGCCAGCGATGGGGCCAGGCCAGACAACAACTATTTTTCTCCATGATTTCGCTGGTAGACCTCCTCCCCCATCGCCGCAATCTGCCCCTCGATCAACGCCTCGAACGGCTTGAGCAACGGCGCAAACGTCGTCGGCGCTTCCAGAGTTTCCAGCGCCTGCACAATCGCCTCGATGGTCGACAACGCCCCCGGCCCCGGTGCCTTGCGCAACCGGTAGCGCGACACCCCGCACTGCGCCAGCGTCACCCGTGGCAACGCAGCCAATAGCGGATTGAGGTGGAGCATCTTGCGCGCCTTGCGCCAGGTGCCGTCCGGCACCACCAGCAACAACGGTTGATCGGATTCGCGGTAAGCCTGCATCGGCTGCGCATCGTCAGCGGGAAACAGCAACCGCGCCTGATACCCCGGCTGACTCAACAGCGCCGGTAAATCCTCGAACACTTCACCGACAATCAACTCGGCATTGGTCAAACCCAGCGCTGCCAGTCGCGCGGTGTTGAGCGCGTGATTGACCTCGCTCGGATGCTGCAACAGCAGAACGCGGGTGCGGCTGTCGAGGCGCGGAATCAGCGAGCACAGGCAGTGGCTTTGTGGGCGCAGGCAGCGCGGGCATTGGGGTCTGGACATGGTTCTTATGCCTGATTGAGCTGTGCTTTGAGCAAATCACGGAAGGTCTGGATCAGCGGCTCGCGGCTGCGGCCACGGCGCATGATCATCGAAAACGGCGCCTGATAACCGAAGGTCGCCGGCAGCAACACGCGCAGGTCGCCCTTGTCGGCCCAGGCCTGGGCGTAATGTTCTGGCAAGTAACCGATGTAGGCGCCGGACAGCACCAGAATCAGCTGCGCCTCCATACTTTCCACGGTCGCCGCGCTGTGCTTGAAACCGTGCCGTGCCAGCTCTGCCTGGCTCCAGTAACCACGGCCGACCATGCGTTGCTGGGTGATGACCTGCTCGGGGATCCGCCGTTCGTTGAACAGCGGATGCCGGCTGCTGCAATACAGCCAGTGCTGCTCGCGGTACAGTGGCATGTACACCAGACCGCTCATGCGCGTGGAAAACGCACCGATGGCAAGATCGAGTCGATTGTCCTGCACGCCGAGCTGCAATTCGTACGGGCTCATCACCGACAGATGCAAATGCACCGCCGGGTGTTCCTGACTGTAGGCACCGATGGCTTCGGCGAACGGCAAGGCCTTATCGCTGACAGTGGAGTCGATCACCCCGAGGTTGAGCGTGCCGCGCAGTTCGCCCTTGAGCGCCGCGGCGTATTGCTCGAAACCTTCGAGTTCGGCGAGCAGGCGCAGGGTTTCCTGATGGAACAGCTCACCCTTGCTGGTCAGGCTGAACCCACCGCGCCCGCGATGGCACAGCACCAGACCGAGCGCCGCTTCAAGCTGGCTCATGTAAGTGCTGATCGCCGAGGTCGACAGGTTGAGTTCCTGCTGCGCATTGGCAAAGCCCTGATGGCGGACCACGCTGACGAAGATGCGCAATAGTTTCAGGTCGGGTAAAGCGTTGGCCATGCGGCTCTCCAAACATCTGTCGAACGCTGATGACTTTGTGGTGAGGGGATTTATCCCCGATGGGTGGCGAAGCCGCCCCAAGCCTGCAAATCGATCCATCCGGGAAGTCGCGAGCAACGAGTTTACGACTGCTGCGCAGCCGATCGGGGATAAATCCCCTCGCCACAGGGGTATCAGTACGGGTTCGGGAAGTCTATCCCGCGCCTCACCATTAGTTTAGAAAAATCTGAACTAAGTTTTTGCCCGTAGCGATTCTTCCCCCGCACTACATTTCGCAGAATCGGCCCCACAGCGGCGTCCGAACCTGTGCTCAACGGTGCGCCGACATAAATAAAACAAAGACGATGAGGCCCTACCCGTGGACAAGATTCTTCACCAACCACTGGGCGGCAACGAAATGCCGCGCTTCGGCGGCATCGCCACCATGCTCCGACTCCCCCATGTACCGACCGCTGCCGGCCTGGACGCTGCCTTCGTTGGCGTGCCACTGGACATCGGTACTTCGCTGCGCCCCGGCACCCGCTTCGGGCCGCGCGACATCCGCACCGAATCGGTGATGATCCGCCCGTACAACATGGCCACCGGCGCTGCGCCGTTCGACTCGCTGTCGGTTGCCGACATCGGTGACGTGGCGATCAACACCTTCAACCTGCTCGACGCCGTGCGCATCATCGAAGAAGCCTACGACAACATCCTCGAGCACAACGTGATCCCGATGACCCTGGGTGGCGACCACACCATCACCCTGCCGATCCTGCGGGCGATTCACAAGAAGCACGGCAAGGTCGGTCTGGTGCACATCGATGCCCACGCTGACGTCAACGATCACATGTTCGGCGAGAAGATCGCCCACGGCACGACCTTCCGTCGCGCCGTCGAAGAAGGTCTTCTGGACTGCGACCGCGTGGTGCAGATTGGTCTGCGCGCACAGGGCTACACCGCTGACGACTTCAACTGGAGCCGCGATCAGGGTTTCCGCGTGGTGCAGGCCGAAGAATGCTGGCACAAATCGCTGGCGCCGCTGATGGCCGAAGTGCGCGAGAAAGTCGGCGGCGGCCCGGTGTACCTGAGCTTCGACATCGACGGTATCGACCCGGCCTGGGCGCCCGGCACCGGCACCCCGGAAATCGGTGGTCTGACGACCATTCAGGCGATTGAAATCGTACGCGGCTGCCAGGGCCTCGACCTGATCGGCTGCGATCTGGTAGAAGTCTCGCCGGCTTACGACACCACCGGCAACACCTCGCTGCTGGCCGCCAACCTGCTGTACGAAATGCTCTGCGTACTGCCTGGCGTGGTTCACCGCTGAGGGTTCGGCCATGAACGAACGTGATCAGGTGTTGAAAGCGGCTGCCGATCTGGTATCCGCCTTCGCTCGTAACGATCGCGAGGCTTATTTCGGCGCGTTCAGCGCCGATGCAAGTTTCGTGTTTTACACCCTCGAACAGCCGCTGCTGTCGCGCGATGCCTATCAGGCCTTGTGGGACAGCTGGCGTGCCGAGGATGGCTTTGAAGTGCTGTCGTGCACTTCGAGCAACGCCTTCGTCAGCCTGCAAGGTGACGTGGCGGTGTTTATCCATGACGTGGCCACCGAGCTGCGCATGCAAGGGGAGCAACATTTCAGCCAGGAGCGCGAGACGATTGTTTTCAAGAAACAAGCGTCGAGCCTAGAACAACAAGGCCATTGGCTGGCCTGCCACGAACATTTGTCCGCAATGCCGGAAGGGCTGCCATCCCCTTAGCCAAACAGGTGACGCCTCACACACGATGAGGCGCGCCTTTATGATCGGAGCAGATCATGAATAACAACAACAACGACCAAAGCCTTACGCAAATTGAAACCCACGGGGTCGAAAAGATCCCGGACCACGAACGCACCGCAGGCCCGACGGACTTGTTCCGGATGATCTTCGGGGGTTCCAATACCTTTGCCACCGCCGTGCTCGGCAGTTTCCCGGTGCTGTTCGGTCTGTCGTTTCAGGCCGGTGTCTGGGCGATTGTGTCGGGCGTGCTGCTCGGTTCGCTGATCCTCGCCCCGATGGGCCTGTTCGGCCCGCTCAACGGCACCAACAATGCCGTGTCCTCCGGGGCGCACTTCGGCGTGCACGGGCGGATCGTCGGTTCGTTCCTGTCGCTGTTGACCGCCATCGCGTTTTTCTCGCTCTCGGTGTGGAGTTCGGGGGATGCGTTGATCGGCGGCGCGAAACGCCTGATCGGTCTGCCGGAAACCGACCTGACCCTGGGCCTGGCCTACGGCCTGTTCGCGATTCTGGTGCTGACCGTGTGCATCTACGGCTTCCGCTTTCTGCTGTGGGTGAACAAGATCGCGGTGTGGAGCGCCAGCCTGTTGTTCCTGCTGGGCATCTTCGCCTTCGCCGGTCCTTTCGACGTCAACTACGCCGGCACGGTGAACCTCGGTCAACCGGGCTTCTGGGCGGCGTTCATCGGCGCGGCGCTGGTCGCGATGAGCAACCCGATTTCCTTCGGTGCGTTCCTCGGCGACTGGTCGCGCTACATCCCGCGTGACACCTCCAAGCAGCGGATCATGGCCGCTGTGGTGCTGTCGCAGATCGCCACGTTCATCCCGTTCCTGTTCGGCCTGAGCACCGCGACCATCGTCGCGATCAAGGCGCCGGACTACATCGCGGCGAACAACTATGTGGGCGGCCTGCTGGCGGTATCGCCGAGCTGGTTCTTCCTGCCGGTGTGCCTGATTGCGGTGATCGGCGGCATGTCCACCGGCACCACCTCGCTGTATGGCACCGGGCTGGACATGTCCAGCGTGTTTCCACGGGTGCTGTCACGCGTGAAAGCCACGCTGCTGATCGGCGTGCTGTCGATTGCCTTCATCTTCATCGGGCGCTTCGCGGCGAATCTGGTGCAAAGCGTGTCGACCTTCGCCGTGCTGATCATTACCTGCACCACCCCGTGGATGGTGATCATGATCATCGGCCTGCTGGTGCGTCGCGGCTTCTACTGCCCGGATGACCTGCAAGTGTTCACTCGTGGCGAGCAAGGCGGACGCTACTGGTTCAATCACGGCTGGAACTGGCGTGGTCTGGGCGCATGGATCCCGAGCGCGGCGGTCGGCCTGTGCTTCGTCAACCTGCCGGGACAATTCGTCGGCCCGCTGGGTGAGCTGGCCGGTGGTATCGACATCAGCCTGCCGGTGACCCTGGGCCTGGCGTCGGTGGTGTATCTGACGCTGCTGAGCCTGTTCCCGGAACCGCGGGAGGTGTTCGGGCCCAAGGATGCCCGGCGTGAAGCCGCAGTAAAACCTCAACTGCGTCAGGCCGCCTGACGCAAATCCCCTGTGGGAGCGAGCCTGCTCGCGAAAGCAATCTGTCAGTCACTTCTTTGTTGAATGTGCCGACGCCTTCGCGAGCAGGCTCGCTCCCACAGTGAGCAGCACCCCGAACCAAATTTGTTTCACCATAAAAAAGACAATCGGAGACACGCCATCATGGCTTTGGATTTATTCGTCGTCCTCATCTACGCCGCCGGCATGCTGTTGCTCGGCTACTACGGCATGCGCAAGGCCAAGACCAACGAGGACTTTCTGGTCGCCGGGCGTAACCTGGGCCCAAGCCTGTACATGGGCACCATGGCCGCGACCGTACTGGGTGGCGCGTCCACCGTCGGCACCGTGCGCCTGGGTTACGTGCATGGCATCTCCGGTTTCTGGCTGTGTGCGGCGCTGGGTTGCGGCATCGTCGCGCTGAACCTGTTTCTCGCCAAACCGCTGCTGAAACTGAAGATCTACACCGTTACCCAGGTCCTGGAAAAACGCTATAACCCGATGGCCCGCTCGGCAAGCGCGGCGATCATGCTGGCCTACGCGCTGATGATCGGCGTGACCTCGATCCTGGCGATCGGCACCGTGCTGCAAGTGCTGTTCGGCCTGCCATTCTGGATCTCGGTACTGCTCGGCGGTGGCGTGGTGGTGATCTACTCGGCGATCGGCGGCATGTGGTCGCTGACCCTGACCGACATCGTCCAGTTCATCATCAAGACCGTGGGCCTGATGTTCATCCTGTTGCCGATCTGCCTGTACCGCGTCGGCGGCTGGGACGAACTGGTGCTGAAGCTGCCGGCAGCGGCGTTCAACTTCACCACCATCGGTTGGGACACGATCATCACCTACTTCATGATCTACTTCTTCGGCATCCTGATCGGTCAGGACATCTGGCAACGGGTGTTCACCGTCAAGACCGCCAAAGTCGCCCAGTACGCCGGCAGCATCGCCGGTATCTACTGCATCCTCTACGGCCTGGCCTGCGCGCTGATCGGCATGGCCGCGCACGTACTGATTCCGGATCTGGACAACGTCAACAACGCCTTCGCCGCCATCGTCAAACTGTCGCTGCCGGACGGCATTCGTGGTCTGGTGATCGCTGCTGCACTGGCGGCGATGATGTCCACCGCCAGCGCCGGCCTGCTCGCCGCTGCCACCACGCTGACCGAAGACCTGCTGCCGAAACTGCGCGGCGGCAAACAGTCGAGTCTGGCGATCAACCGTCTGTTCACCTTGCTGACTGGTGTTGTGGTACTGGGCATCGCGCTGGTGGTGAATGACGTGATCAGCGCCCTGACCCTGGCCTACAACCTGCTGGTGGGCGGCATGCTGATTCCGCTGATCGGTGCGATCTTCTGGAAACGTGCGACCACCGCCGGCGCCATCGCCAGCATGGGCCTGGGCTTTGCTACCGCGCTGCTGTTCATGTTCAAGGATGGTCTGGATGCGAACACGCCGATCTACTACAGCCTGGCTGTGGGTCTGATCAGCTTTGTGGTGGTCAGCCTGGTCTCCCCTCGCCCGGCGACGGTGGCGAGTGCGATCTAAGCTTTGATGTAACGACTTGATGCTTTCTTCGACGGGTGTGGCGTCGGTTGCCACACCCGTTTTTTTACGTCTGGAGAAAAGTGAATATGAAGATCGTTTCGCGCGATCAGTGGTTCGAAGTTCAGCACTTGAGCGATGGCATTCGGTTGATCCATGAGCCGTATATCCGCCCGTTCTACCGCTGCAATTTGTGGCACGTGCAGGGGCGCGACAAAGACTTGTTGCTCGACAGCGGCTCGGGGCTGGTCAGCCTGCGCGAGCAGTTGCCGTGGATTACCGAGCGACCGCTGGTGGCCGTCGCCAGCCACTGCCACTTCGACCACATCGCCGGGCATCACGAATTCGCCGAGCGCCTGGTGCATCCTGCCGAGGCCGACATCCTCGCCGCGCCGGACGGCGAGAATGACCTGAGCCGGGCCTTCGTCGGCGAAGACATGTTCGACGCGCACCCGGACTGCCCGCTGTGCTACGCCGAATACCGGGTGAAGGCCGCGCCGGCCACCGGTTTTGTTGAGGATGGCGATGTGCTGGATCTGGGCAATCGCACCTTGCAGGTGCTGCACACGCCGGGGCATTCACCGGGCGGGATCAGCCTGTATGAAGCGGCGACCGAAACGTTGTTCAGCGGCGACATCATTTACGACGGGCCGTTGATCGAGGACGCCTACCACTCCAATCTGCAGGATTACGCGGCCAGTCTGCGGCGTTTGCAGGCGCTGCCGATCCGCACCGTGCATGGCGGGCATTTCGGCAGTTTTTCCGGCGGGCATTTACGTTCGATGATTGACGAATGGCTGCGCGGGCACGCTTGAGGCCTGCTGTAATCAGTCGAAACAACCACGAATACCTCTGCCATGAGAAGAGCTGCCGTGCGTGCTGCGGTGCACCGATACATTCAGCGCCTGCTGGACTCCCGCGAATTCAACGACGACACCAGTCTGGTGCAGTTAGGGCTGGAGAAGGCGGATATCGAGGATCTGATCTTTCATCTGGAAGATGAGTTCGGACTGACGGCGTTTACTGCCGAAGAGGATCACATGCTCAAGACCGCGAAGACTGCGAAGGACTTGAGCCGGTTTTTGCTGGAGATCGGGCGACACTGAAAGCAAAAGATCGCAGCCTTCGGCAGCTCCTACACTTTTCTGTAGGAGCTGCCGAAGGCTGCGATCTTTTGATCGTTAATCAGGCACTACCGCCGGCGAGGCTGACGCCGGCGCTGTTCGTCATCGGTGCGGATCGGTACGGGTTGCAGAGGCGGTTCGATCAAGCCGAGGGCAACACCCAAATCGTGCAGCCAGTTCTGAATTTTCTCTTTCATCGTCATGCCCCCTTCAGGGTAGTGCTGAGCGGCCGGAATTCTGAGGCCGCTTCGCACTGATAATAGTCCGAAGTCCTACGCAATGCTCGGTCAAATCCGCAATGATCTGTTACTGAATTGAACAGAATTACGATTGGTTGGTTCACGCCGTCTGCCGGGATTCACTCGATGCCACGGGATAGAGCGCTTGCTGCTGTTCAATCCAGGCATTGAGGTTGGCCCCGACCATGCCCTTGCGCCACATGAGCCATGTTGTCGCACTGGCAAACGGTTCGGCCAACGGGTGCACTGCAACGCTCTCGCGCCCCGGCAGACTGGCGAGCATCGACTCCGACATCAATGCCACACCGCTGCCGGCAATCACGCAGGCGAGCATGCCCTGATAGGACTCGATCTCCATCGCCCGGCCCATCGCCGCCTGATAGTGAACGAACCACGCCTCCAGCCGCGCGCGGTAGGCGCAACCATGACGAAAGGTGAATACCGCCCTGCCCTCGACCTCCTTGGCGCTGCGGATCGGCGGATGGTCGGCTTCGCTGATCAGCACAAGACGCTCGTCGCACAGCGGCACGCCGTCGATCCCCGCCAGTTGTGGCGGGCCGTCCACCAACGCCGCATCAAGACGCCCGGAGACCAGACCTTCGAGCAACTCGCCGCTGGGCCCAGACTGCACTTGCAGATTCACCGCCGGGTATTGCTTGTGATAGCGCGCCAGCAACGCCGGCAAATGGATCGCCGCAGTGCTGTACAGCGTGCCGAGGACAAAATCCCCGGCCGGCTGCCCGCCCATCACCGCCGCACTGGCCTGATCGCGCAAGGCGAACAGCTTGCCGGTGTAGTCCAGCAGGACTTTTCCCGCAGGCGACAACTGCAAACGCTGACGCTCACGAACGAAAAGTTCGACGCCCAATTGCTCTTCCAGTTGCTTGAGTCGGGTCGACAGGTTGGACGGCACTCGGTGCAGGCGTTCTGCTGCGCGGGTGATCGAACCTTCCTCGGCGACTGCCTGAAAGATCCGCAATTGGCTGAACTCCACAACCTTTCTCCATAACAGAACAAGTTTCTCACTATTATTCAATTTTAAAGAAAGTCAATCGCTTCTAGCCTGACGGTCATTGCTCCTTCAAAGGAATCCCAACCATGTCGCCACTGATTCGCTTATCCGCCTGTTTCGTCGCCCTGATGATGGCCATGGGCATCGGGCGTTTCGCCCTCACCCCGCAATTGCCGCACTTGCTCAGCGAAGGCCAGGTCGACCTGACGGCCGCCGGTCTGATTGCTGCGGCCAACTACCTCGGCTATCTGCTGGGTGCAGTGGACGCGATGTTCGCCCACCGTCCGCAGCAAGTGCAGCGCCGGTTGCATGGCGGTTTGTGGCTGTGTGTGCTGCTGACCCTGGCGTCGTTCTGGGCCAACGGTTTCTGGGCGCATTTGCTGCTGCGCTTCGGCACCGGGGTGGCGAGTGCCTGGGTGCTGGTGATGATTACGGCGCTGAGTCAACCACTGGCAGCGGCGGCAGGCCGGCCACGGCTGGGGGCACTGGTATTTGCCGGTCCCGGACTGGGAATTTTTCTGACCGGGTTGCTGGCACTGTTCTCACATCTGCTGAATCAGACCTCTGCCACCTTGTGGCTGATCTATGCCGCCGTGGCGCTGGTGATGTTGCTGGGGATCGTGCGGATCCTGCCGCAACCGGGCCTGCACACACCGGTAGCCACCCTCAACGTCAACCATTCGAATCGCGGTATCCCGCGACTGGCGGCGGTGTATGCGCTGTATGGCGTGGGTTACATCATTCCGGCCACGTTTCTCTCGCAAATGGCCAACGCGCAATTTCACGGGCAATGGCAGGCCGATCTGTTCTGGCCGTGTTTCGGTCTCGGCGCAGCGATTGGCGTGCTATTGGTGAGCCTGCGTCGTCACGATCCGAACACCACACGGCACTGGCTGACCGCCACCCTGTGGTTGCAGGCGCTCGGGGTCTTCGCCTGTCTATTGGGCAGCGCTTATGGTCTGGCGCTGGGGGTGGTGTTGTGTGGCATGCCGTTCCTCGCTTGCATGCAACTGGTGATGCAACGCTCGCGAGAACTGGCGCCGCACACAACTCAGCGCAACGCCGGACTGCTGACCGCATGCTTCGCCGTCGGCCAGCTCAGCGGGCCGTTGCTGGCGGCGCTGAGCAGCCATTTCAGCGGTGGTCTGCAACCGGCACTGATCATTGCCGGCAGCGGTCTGCTGATTGCCGGCGGGCTTGCGCTGCAATCGGTCAGTGCTGGCCGAGGGCTTTGCGCAAACGCCGACGCACCCACTGCTCAGCGCTGACAAAGGTGATGCCAAGCAACACCAGCACCGCGCCAATGACGAAGTTCACGCTCAACTCTTCACCAAGCAGCACCACGCCGAACGTGACGCCGAACAACGGCGTCATGAACGAAAACACCGCAAGGTTAGCCGCCAGATAGCGGCGCAGCAGCCAGAACCAGGTCAGGTAACTGAAGAACGACACCACCAGGCCCTGGAACAGTACGCTGGCCACCGCCACGGTGGTCAGGCTGACGTGGCTGATCTGGCCGCTGAACAGCGCGATCAACAGCAGGCCGACGAAGCCGACGATCAGTTGATAGAACAGAGTCAACGTCACCGGCGCTTCCGATAGCCGCGAAGCGCGCACCACCACAGTGGTCGCGCCCCAGCAGGCACCGGCAATGACCCCGAACGCATCGCCCAGCAGCATGCGCCGGTCGAGGTTGTCCCACGACACGCCGCCGGCGAAGGCAATGGCGATACCGACGAACGCGAGCAGAATCCCCAGCCATTGCAAAGGTCGCAGGCGTTCACTCGCCAGCAGGAAATGCACGCCGAGTGCGGTGAAAATCGGTGCGGTGTAGAGGAACACCGACATGTGCGCGGCGGTGGTCAGTTGCAGACCTTCGGCGATGAAGAAGAACTCCAGACCGAACAGCGCACCGGCCAGCAGCCCTCCACGCCAGGTGTTGCCCACCTGATCCCAACCGCCCTTCCAGCACAGCAGCAAACCCACCAGCAACGCGGAAATCCCCGAACGCCCGGCCGCCTGCATCACCGGCGCGATGTCGGGCGCGGCCCACTTGATCATCACTTGCTGCACGCCCCAGATCAGGCAGAGGCCGATCATCACCTGCAAGGCAAACCCATCGGCATTGCGCCGCTCGACACTCACCGCAACACCTCGAACACACACAACATGGCAGCCATCCAATGGTCAGAAATCTGTGTCGGGATTATCAATCAGTCGGACAGAAAAAACCGTCTGGAAAAGACATTTTGTTTGTCTGTTGCGGCAGCGGCGAATGGTTGTCGGCTGCGCCGCCATTCGCCAGCAAGCCCGCTCCCACAGGATGATCGCATTCCCCCTGTGGGAGCGGGCTTGCTCGCGAAGGCGTCGCCCCAGACAACAAAGATTACGGGGCTGACTTCACAAATCGCTTTGCCGCCAAAAAGCCGACCGTACACGCCACAGCAGTAGCAAACGTCCCCCACGCCCAATCCAGCAAACTCACCTGCACCGACCACCCGCGCAATGTCGCCCAATTGGTCAGGTCATACGTGCCATACGCCACCAGCCCCAGCAGCGCGCCCATCTTTGCCGCACGTTGCCAGCTCTGTGCCGGCAAGACTACAAACACCACGCAGCCAAAAACATACAGGCAATAAAAAACCGCTGCCGGAACCAGCAGCGGTTTTTCGAGCATCAGCGAACCGAGCAGTTCGCGGTAGGTTGGCGCCATCAGCACGCCGAGCCAGATACCGTCGAGCAACAGAAACGCCAGCAGAGTGGCGATATAAGCAAGCAACGGCTTTTTCATTTACCCGACCTCAAGTGACCCCATGCAACATGGGCCCCGCAAGGCTCAGGTTAGTTCAATGCGATCGGCATGAATGACGATCTTGCCTTCCTTGTACAGCGAACCGATGGCCTTCTTGAAGTTGCCCTTGCTGACACCGAACAGACTGCTGATCAACGCCGGATCGCTCTTGTCGCTGACGGCCAGCGTGCCATTGTTTTCACGCAACTTGGCGAGGATCTTCGAGCTCAGGCTGCTCGCCGCTTCCTGACCCACCGGTTGCAGGCTGAGGCTGATCTTGCCGTCGGCGCGCACTTCCTTGATGTAACCCTTCTCTCGCATGCCGGACCGCATGAACTTGAAGATTTCATTCTTGTGGATCAAGCCCCAGTGCTTGTTGTTGATGATCGCCTTGAAGCCCATGTCGGTGGCTTCGGCCACCAGCAGATCAACTTCCTGCCCGGCACTGTAATTGGCCGGGGTCTTGTCGAGGTAGCGATCCAGACGTGCGGTGGCGGTGATGCGGCGGGTGTGTTTGTCGAGGTAGACGTGCACCACGCAATATTCACCAGCGGTCATCTGCCGCTTCTCTTCGGAATACGGCAGCAACAGATCCTTCGGCAGACCCCAATCGAGGAACACGCCGATGCTGTTGATTTCAACAACTTTCAGACTGGCAAATTCGCCGACCTGAACTTTTGGTTTTTCAGTGGTAGCGATAAGTTTGTCATCGCTGTCCAGATAAATAAAAACGTTGAGCCAGTCTTCATCTTCGCTGGGAATATCTTTAGGGATATAACGGTTGGGCAAAAGAATTTCGCCGTCGGCACCGCCGTCCAGATATAAACCGAAGTTAGTGTGTTTAACCACTTGCAAACTGTTGTAACGCCCGACTAAAGCCATTTTCCAAAACCCTCATTGCGTGGGCGGCATTCTACCCGGTTTTGCCGGTCTCGTTCGCTGGGCAAGCAGCCTGCCGTAGAAAATCTGCGGACACCTTGATTTCCCTGGGTTTGGCGCGGACGGCTCGCCATTCGTCAGACCAGCGCGTAGCCTGCAGCGCCGTTTCACGGCGGACATTTGCGCCAATGAAGAATAAATGTTGTTATTCAAAACAGTGGCTTAGGGGAATATTTCGGATAATTAATCGAGAATAATCCACCCACGCGCTCAGTTATTCCCGGGGATATTTATCAAGCAATTGTCAAGTTATTCCTGTACGATGCCTGGCCGAGTTACTTTTCTACAGGTTAATGGCCGCCATGCGTGTAAAAGCATCCACCAGCAAAGCAAAGCCAGCTCCAGCCGTTGAAACCAGCGAATCGATCAACGATCAGATCGCAGCGTTCCTCAAGTCCGGCGGCGAAATCCAGCAAATTGCCAAAGGCGTCAGCGGCCAGACGTTCGGTCCGTCCAAGCAGATCAGCCTGGGCAAGAAGTAACACCCGGTAATACACCCGTCCTGAGACGCTTTGAGCTTCGAAGCGTCTGGACTGGCACCCGCGTTACACCCTCCTTCTGTTTAACCAAATCTTTTGAAAATCGACGAACGGCCATCATTGCCGAGCATTCGCCGGTATCCTTGCACGCGTCTGGATCAAGCGTTTCAGCAGGCCAAGCCCTGCCCTCGCTGTTCATGGAGTGACGCATGCTCAAATCAACTTTCTGTTTATTGTTTGTGGGCCTTATGGCCTGCTCATCGGCGCACGCGCAAATTTTCCAGCGCGAGCTCGGCGACTTCGACCTCAAACTCGGCACCACGCCCAGCCGCAGCATGGCTCAGGGACTGGTCAAGCCGTCAGCCGTCGGCTCGTTTCACGGCGGCCTCGATCTGAGCCACGACAGCGGTTTGTATGTCGGCCAGTACGCACCGAGCATGGGCCTGACCCCGGGCAAGAACCTCGAAATCGACTCCTACATCGGCTTTAAACAACCTTTCGATCAGACCCTCGGCTACGAAGTCGGGATGATCCATTACAGCTATCCCAAAGTAGACACCCTCGACAGTCAGGAGCTGTTCGGCGGCCTGACCCTGCTCGGCAGCCGCTTCGGCGTCGCCGTGAGCAACGACCCGGACAAACAGAACAACACGCTGTTCGCCGACCTCGGCGGCAATCAGCCGTTCGGCATCGGGATCAGCATGAAATACACCACCCACCAACTGAACACGCCGGTGTCGGTGGACGGTGGTTATGTCAGCAGTTTTACCGATTGGTCGGTGAAGTTTTCCCGACCGTTCATGGGCGTCGATCTCGATCTGATCTACAGCAATTCCAACCTCAGCGGCAGCGAATGCTCGGCGTACTCGGGGCACAACAGTCAGTGTGACGGGTTGGTGACGCTCAAGGCCGAGCGCGCATTCTATTGATCGGCTGAACTGCCGGGAGCTTCCTGCGTTCACATGAGAATCAGACGTCAGGCTCTCGCAAGGATTCGCTCATGTCTCGCTGGTTCAAACACCTCGCCACCCTGCTGATCTTCACCCTCGCCCTCGGCGCCTGCAGCCGCGTCGGCCTGGCCTACCGCAATCTCGACGTGATCATTCCATGGACGCTTGGCGACTATCTGGACATGACCAGCGAGCAAAAAGACTGGTTCAACGATCGCCTCAAGGAGCACCTGAACTGGCACTGCACCACGCAATTGCCGGGCTACCTCGACTGGCTGGATCGCTTGCAGGCAATGGTCGAAAGCAATCAGGTGACCGACGCTGCGCTGCAAGCACGAACCGAGGAAGCGAAAAAAGCCATTGCCGAAACTGCACGGCAGATCACACCGTCGGCCATCGAGCTGCTGCAAGGGCTGGACGACAAGCAAGTCGCCGAGATGAACGACGCGTTCGCCAAGGATCTGCGCAAACGGGAAAAGGAATATGTCAAACCGCCACTGGCGCAGCAGATCGCCGAGCGCGGCGCGCGCATGGACAAGCGTCTGACCGATTGGCTTGGCCCGTTGAGCGCCACTCAGGAACAACGGGTGATGGCTTGGTCGACCGCTCTGGGCGATCAGAACACTCAATGGATCGCCAACCGCGCACATTGGCAGCAGCAGTTCAGTCACGCCGTTGCCCAGCGTAAAAGTGCCGAATTCCCACAACGAATCGAGACACTTCTGGTCAACCGCGAGCGTTTATGGACATCGGATTACCAGAAGGCTTACGCCAACACCGAAGCGCAAGCGCGCTCGCTGGCGGTGGATCTGATGGCCGAAAGTACGCCGCAGCAGCGTCAGCGGTTGCTCAAGAAAATCGAAGGGGTGCGTAAAGATTTCAACGACCTCAAATGCCTCAAGGCCGCACAAAAACCTTAAGGCTATGCAAAAAACAAAGTGGGAGCGGGCTTGCTCGCGAATGCGGTGTATCAGACACGTAAATGGTTAATGACACGCCGCATTCGCGAGCAAGCCCGCTCCCACAAAGGCTGTCAGGCAATCTGCGCTTTGGAAGCCACCTCATCAAACGTCGCTTCATCCAGCGCATCTTCCTGCTCGTCCAACACCTGCCGCGGATGATCATTGCCGGGAATGCTGCTGTCGATCAGGCTCAGCAGGCTTGATCCGCGTGGCGTCAGAATGAAATTGCTGCCGGTACTGCCCATATGATCCGGGCGCGGTTCGATAAATCCACGATCGAGCAACAAGCCTTCATATTCGCAAGCCACCGTTTTCAGGTGATCCAGATTCTCGATCGGCTCGCCTGCACTGGCTTTCTGCGCCGCATAGTCCTCGGCATATTTTCGCGGCGCGAAACTTTCGCCTGCACTGTTCTGCACTTCATGCAGCAGGCGTTCAATCAAATCCCAGTTATAAGTCGTCATCCTGATTCAACCTCCGGTGCGCGTGATTTGGGGCGCTGTCATAGGTTGTGACCCGGACGCATCGCAGCCGTTCAGCGCCATTTTCCGCGGCGACCGACCGGCGGTCTGTCGAATTGATCGAGGGTTAAACGACTAGTCTGACAAAGACGGTTTCAACCCCCGCAGGAGAAATCATCATGAACGTCGAGAATCATCCGGTGGTATCGCGCGAAGAATGGCTCGCTGCGCGCAAACAACATCTGGCCGAAGAAAAGGCCTTCACCAAGGAACGCGACCGCCTCAGCGCCAAGCGCCGCGCGTTGCCCTGGGTCAAAGTCGACAAGGACTACCAATTTCACGGCCCAAACGGCGAACTGAAGCTGGCCGACCTGTTCGGCAAGCACAGCCAGTTGATCGTTTACCACTTCATGTTCGCCAAGGACTGGGAGGAAGGCTGTCAGGGCTGCTCGTTCCTGTCCGACCACATCGACGGCGCCAATCTGCACCTGGCCCACCACGACATCGCAATGGTCGCGGTCTCCCACGCCCCGTTTGAACAGTTCCAGGCCTTCAAGCGGCGTATGGGCTGGAAATTCGACTGGGTGTCGTCAGACGGTTCCGATTTCAACTACGACTTTGGTGTTTGCGCCCGCGCTGAAGATGTTGCTGCAGGAAAGGCTACGTACAACTACGAAAAGACTGATAGTGCCGAGGAAGAAATGCCGGGGCTGAGCGTGTTTTATCGTGATGCAAAGGGCGACATTTTCCACACCTACTCAACCTATGCCCGCGGTCTGGACATGTTGGTGGGCGCCTACAACTACCTCGACCTCACGCCCAAGGGCAGGAATGAGGACGAGATCATGGAGTGGGTGCGGCATCATGATCGGTATGAAAATGAAAAAGCCTCGAGTTGCTGCCACCAGAGATAATCAGCAAATCAAAGGAAAGGCAGCGGCCGGCAATACCGCCCGCTGCATCCTGGATGCCTGGAATACGCATCACCGTTTAGTAGTTGAATTTTGTTTTGACCTGTTCGCCTTCACGATAAGACAGGACAAATGACTTCCATGGTTCACCGCGCTTGTCTGCGTTAGCCTGTAACTCGCCTACAAGACGCAGAATTTTCGCGTCATTTATGTCGGTCTCGACGTTCCAGTCCTCCACGCCGTCTTTCTCAACGCCTAGTTCCGTCTCAATGTATCCCTCCCCCAATTCCACGCCGTAGCTGAATGCATCGTAGCCATGAACGATACCGGCTTCGACTTCCTGGAAAATTTCCTGGACGATTTTTATATCTTCAGTAATCACTATATAACCTCCGGAATTTGATGAGGCTCGTTTTTAAAGACTACGGTTTTAGCCTTCCCATCAACTATGTAAGTAACTCTCATCGCGTCAGGACGGACTGAGCCTGGGTCTTCACGCACGAACCTGACGGTTGTTACACCCACTGTTTTTGATGGATCGTCGAGCGCTTCCTTCACTCTATTCTCATAAAACACTTTGTAGGCTGAATTGTTGAAATTCTTGTCCTGAGGAAAAAGATTGTATTTATCGCATGTCCCGCCATTGCTACACGCCTGAACGTGCCCGCCCACGTCAGTGTCACGGCCTTCTTTACCAGCCTCCGTCTGCCTGGAATCCCGAGGCACCTTCTCTTTGGTCGGGGTGAACGTCAACTCTTCTACCATACCCTTACTGTTGGTCGTAAAGGTATTGCCATTATCCAGCTCATACCGGGTGTTGGGGCTTCTGGCAGCAGGGTTGTTAAGCAGTTCATATTCATGACTGCCTTTGACTGACTTGGCAGTCTCGACCTTCACCACGGCCTCGACATGAGGCTTCGCGGCATCGCCATGCCCAGAAGCTACAGGAGGCTTGGTCGTCGGCCCGTCTACCCATCCTTTGCCCGGCGTATCACCAAACTCTTTCGCCCAGTCGGGATGCTTCGGATCGATCGTAATCGGATCAGAGACTTTCCCGCCGGTCGTCCCTTTGCCACCGACGACACTGAAGACCTTGCCCGTGACGCTACCTGCCATGTTGGTTGCGGTGCCCAAGGCAATGTTCAGTAGCGTCGCCGCGCCTCGTACATAGGCGTCACCGCCATCACGAGAGTTTGCACCTAACTCAAACATTTTCTTGAGGCGGTTATCGTTTTCCACCAGGCCGTCCTTGGCCTCACCGCTTAGTTCACTGGCCAGGGATTTAGCCAGGTTATCTTTCATCGCCTCAATTTTGTCGCCGAACAACTTGTTGATCAGGACATTGCCTGCAAGACCGATAGCAGCTTTTGCCGGCCCCATGGCCGCCTGGATACCCAAAGCCAGCAACTGGGCCTGCTCTTTGGGCAGACCGTCCAGATAAGTCTGCAACTTGTCAGCGCGCAATAACAGCACAGCCCCCGGAGTACCCGGTGCCGAGCTTCCCAACCAGGTCTGTAGATTTTTTTTGTCAGTATCCTGGTAATGAACAGAATCCCAATTATTCGGTGGGGTATCACCCTTGGCACACTCTCCCGACGCTTCGCAGGCCGCTTGCGCCGAAGAAAATGCGGCAAATACCTTCGCGTATTCTTTGATAGCAACGATGTCTTCCTTCTTCAGGTTATTGACATCGCCCGGATCCTTGCCATTTCGAACCAGATTTTTGGCGATATCCAAGGCTAGATCGTCACCCAGCCTGTCGCGCGCCGAAGCAGGTACGTCATCCAGCGATACCCGCTGTGCCTGAAGATCGGTCCAGGCCTGGCCGACCATGTTGACCGGGCCGGTAATCAGCTTGAGTGCTGCCTCAAAGGAGCCTTGTGTAGCGTCGCCGTAGCTCTCTATTTTTTCTGCCCAGGCTTTCAAGGTACCGGAAGGATCCGCTACAGCTTCAAGCGAGGACTTACTCACGTACAGATCGGTACGAGACTCCTTGTCCTTGGTAATTTCGTAGCCCTTGTCGACATCACGGTTCAACCCGACAGTCGAATCCTTGCCGGTCTCGGCGTCCTGGCGAACCACAATTTCCCCGGCCCCGACGGTGCCTCGCACAATCTGCTCGCGATCCTTGTCGTACTTCCAGCCACTGACGCTCCAGCCGTTTTCGCCTTCCTTGCCTTTGCCCGTCTGGCTGGCGTCCTGAGCGCCACTGCCTTTACCCGCCGTGTAACTACCGCCGACGTTCAGGTAGTAGCCGTGTTCCTTGTCTGAACCGGCAATATCACTGAAGCCCAGAGTGCCGGTATCCAGTTTCAGATTGCCGTTGTCGGCAGCGATCAGCGCACCGTCCAGTTGGGTGTGATTTTCGGTGCGGATATCAACCTTGTTTTTGCCGGTGATGGTGGTTTGTTGTTCGATCCAGTTCGTCCTGCCCGCCGTCTGGCCATAGCCCACCGAACCGCTGACCCCGGCGCCCGGACCAAAAGTGGCAGTAACGCTGATATCAAACTCTTTGCCCTTCACCTTTCCGGTGTCGGCTACAGAAGACACATTGAGGTCACCACCCACGCGACCATTGACCTCATCGCCCCGCAGTGTTGCGCCGGCGATATTGGTGTCCTTGCCGCTGGTGAAGCCCAACCGGTCTCCGGCGTAGAGGTAAGCCTCTTGCTGCCGCTCGCCCTCGCGCTCCAGATTGCCTTTGCCCATGCTGACACTGGCGTAGACACCAACACCCTCGGAACCAAAGACCAGCCCCACTTCACCGCCACCGTTGTGCCGGTTACTTGTGCTGTCGCTGTCGTTCTGTGCCGAACGAATGTTCAGATCGTTGAAGGCGTTGAGTTCGATATCCCGGCGGGCGGTGACCTGTGTGCCGATCAGATTGAGATCGTGGTCAGCTTGCAAATTGACATCCCGGCCGGCGCCCAGTTGAGTGGGCGTAGAAGAGCCACGTGTCCCGTCTTCAGTGGCTACGCCATAGCTGCCACCAATGCCGATCTTGAAGCCGCCACTGGTGCCGCCATGAATTCCGCCCCAGCTGTCGCGCTGGGTGCTGTCCTGGCTGACAGCGCCTTTGGCGACATCGAAGGTGACATCACGACCGACGACGTTGATGTCGCGTCCTGCCTGGAATTTCGATCCCTTTACCGTTACATCATTCTTCGCATTCAGGCTCAGATCGTGGCCTGCATTCAGCGTCGAAGATCGGTTGCTTTGCTCGATAGTTTGCTGACTGCTGCTCTGTTTACTGTTACCGAACTTGACGTCCGCTGTCGGTCCGGACAGGAACTGGCTGATGCCGTCCACAGCCTTGAGGGTGCTTGAGCCCTTGCTGACGTTATCCTCACCTTTACCCGCACCATTGACGGCGTCTTTCGTCTGGCCATAGTTGTGGTCGATGCGCACGCCAAGGCCATTGCGCTCGGTTTCGCGCTGCTGCTCCACCAACAGGGTTTCACGGCCGGCGTCGATGTTGATATTGCGGTCGGCATTCAGTTCGATATCGTTATTGGCCGCCAGATCCGAGCCGATCTGGTTGATATCGCGCTTGGCGTTGATGGTCAGATCCTGACCTGCACTGATCTGGCTGGCAGCGCCGCTCTGCTGTTCACGTCGATTTTTTTCCTTGAGCCCATCGACGCCGACAAAGACGCCCACGCCATTGTCATCACTGGAAAAGCCGATCCCCGTCTGTTTGGACTTCGACCACGCTTGCTCGGCACTTTCATTGGCAGCGGCCATGACGTTGACGTCCCGGCCCGCGTCCATGCTGACGTGACGGCCGGCATCGATACCGCTACCCAAAACATTGATATCGCGCTCGGCGCTGAGGATCGTGTCACGCCCGGCACTGACCAGGCTGCCCACACTGGTATTACCGTCGCCCTGCCGCCCCGCTTCCTTGGCGGAGGTGAGAGACAGAAAGCCACCCGAGACCGAGAGACCGGTTTTCTTTTTGTAGGCTTCACTTCGGTTGTAATGGGTGTCGTTGGCCGATATCAGATTGATGTCACCCGTATCATCCACCAGACCGGCGCGGAGCTCGGCATCGTTGCCTGCAGTAACAGCGCTGGCCTGCACGAGGACGTCTTTACCCGAAGCAATAACGACGTCATTGCCCGCTTGCAACTCGCTGGCGATTTGGGTGCTGCTGGTGTTGACGGCACTTTTGCCACTTTTTGAGAGGCCAAAGGAGCCTTTCTTGGTTGTCTTGCTGAAATCACTGTGTTCATCAGTACCCGAGAGCACCGAGATATCATTCAGCGCACCCAGGACCAGATTGTTACCGGCCTTCAACTGACTACCGATCACGGTGAGATCGCGCCCCCCCTCGAGAGAAACACCGCCCTTGTCCGACAGCTTCGCGTTCACGGTCAGGTCGCGGCCGGACTCTACGACCGAGGCCACGTTGGTGCTGTCGTAAGTCGCGCTTTCGCTAGTTTTGCTGCGGCCGAACGATCCCTTTTTCTTCCTGTAGTTATAGGTAGAGCTTTCATCCTGGGCAGAGGCGATGGTGATGTCCTGAACGGCCTTCAGGCTGACATCTTCTTCGGCCTTGATCCGACTGGCGATGATGCCCAGATCATTACCCGCGCTCAGCGCAATATCGCGCCCGGCGTTCAGTACGGAGGATTGTTGCGTGATGCTGTGAGTCTCATTAGCGCGCTTCTTGCTACGCGCGACGTAGTCACTTTCATCGGCCGCCGAGGTGATAACGATGTCATGGCCGGCATCGACTTTGAGATCCAGCTTGGCATCCAGCCGACTGGCCACAACCGCCACATCCCGATCAGCACTGATCGACAGATCCCGCCCGGACTTCACTTCAGCGCCGTGCTGAGTGATCGTCTGATTGAGGAAATTGCTACCCCGTGCATCGGTGCTGCGATTCTGCACCGAGGTGATGTTCACATCGCGATCAGCATCGAGCGTCATATCCCGGCCGCTCTGCAGAACGCCACCGATGTTGTTGATGTCTTTGCCGGACTTGATTGTCAGGTCGTTGGCTGCCTCGATCCGGGCGGCGTTGTCCAGGTAGTCACGGTGCAACACGTTGCCGCGTCCGGTGAGGTCGAAGCCGGTCACGTCGCGCTGGTTGATCACACTGCCGTTGGTGGCGGTCAGGCTGACGTCCTTGCCGGAGATGATGCCGCCGGACTTGTTGATGATATCGTTACCGGCCTTGAGCGTGAGGCGTTCACCGGCTTCGATCAGTCCGGTGTTGGTGAGGTTATTGCCAGCCTCCGCCGAAAGGTTATTGGAGGCTCGCAACGTACCGGCGTTGTCCAGATCGCCACCGGCAATCAACGTCACATCGTTGCCCTGAATCAACGCCCCGTTTGGCGCCAACCGGTTATTCGCCTGAGCCAGATACAGCACCGGCACCAGCACTTTCTCACCATTCACTTCGTGCTCTTCGAGCCAGACGATGTCGTGGGTCAGTGCCGCCACTTGTTGTGCAGTCAGCGTGACGCCCATCGACAGGTTGAGCTGATCCTTGCTGGCGATGGCGTTGTTCATCAGGTACTTGAACATCGCTTCGTCGGAGGTCTGGCCGTCGATGAAACGCTGTCCCGTACGCTCGACGACCGCTTGCTGGATCATCCGCTGTTCGAAGAAACCGTCACCCAAACGCTTGGCGCTGATGTCCGGGTCGTAGCCGAGTTTTTGCAACAGGTAATCCGAGCTCTCGAATTTCTTCAGGTCGGTGAGTACCGGGTTGGTCTCGATCAGGTATTTGTGCGGATTGGAGCGCACGCTGGTGTCGGGCAAGCCTTGTACGCGTGGTACATCAAAGGCGGGGTTGCCCCGAGCAGGAACCAGCACACCGACTGGACCGTCAGCGGCGGTTGCACCCACGTTGAACTGAGCCGTTCTGTCGTTAAGATTCAACGACGCGGCATCGCTCAGCGCCAGATCGCGTTTTTTTATCGACACCGGGTCGTTGTTGTCGAACTGGAACTGGGTGGACGGCCGAGCGGGCATGCCGGCCGTATGACGGGTCGACTCGCCGGACAGCGTACCGATGGTCCAGGACGGAGCGGGCACCGAGGATTGTTCGCTACCACCTTTGCCGCTCAGGCGGAACATGCCGTTGTCACCGACCGGCAGGCTGAAGCCGGGTAATGTCAGCGGGTTGACCTGTTGTTGTGCCAAGTCCGGTGGCAGTTGGCTGTTGAGGCTGATGACGGTGGTTTTACCGGTGCCGCCAGCGCCGGTATTGGCGTTGCGAGAGGTGCCGGCGGCGCCTGAGCTGTAGGCCTTTTCAACACCGTTGCTGATTTTGTTGCTGGCGTTGATGGTGACATTGCCGGCGGCCTGGATGATCGCCGAGGCGAATCCTGAAGGGTCGGAGGTGACAATCTTTTCATTGAACACGGCATTCTTTATGAAGTCTGGAGCTTCCGTTCTGACTCCCGAGGAATAGAGAGAATCTCCGAACTTGACGGCCTGACTCTGTTTATTCAAAGAAATGATGGTCGAGCCGAACGTCTGGAACCAGTTATCAGCCTCACCCTTGGCACCATATCTGACGACCTTGGAAACTACCCGTGAGTCATCTTCGTTGGCATTCCAGAAGTGCAGATCCTTGTTGTAGTCCGCGTCGTTGTACATGTTGTACGCAACGACTTCGTTCCACTGGGCAACGGAGAGCCCGCCATTGACGTATTTGCGGGAAACGTAATCACCAGTGGCAGTACCCGAATTCTCGAAGTTGGCCACGTTGACGTTGATGTTTCCAGAAGCGGCGATCGACGAGTTCGAATTCAGGAACGAGCCGCCCACAGCATCAAAGTTTTTTCCGGCAGTTATGGACGCGGCTTTGGAACTTTCCCCCTCCGAAATGCTTACCTTGAACTTTTGCTCCCAGACCAGGTGAGACGGTAGTTTGCCTCCTTGCAGATCTGTCCAGTTAAGCGGGATCTGATCACACGAATAGCAACGCACTCCAATATCCGACGAGTACATCTCGGAAACCGTCTTGAACTGATCTCTACGGTTAACAATCGAGTCGGCCTTGATCGAGAAGTCGCCGGTGCTCTCCATCGTCCCGGAAAGATTCTCCACCGTTGCCGCGCGATTACCGGCATCGTCCCGTGCGATGTCAATTCCGCCAAGGCTGTAAACATCGGATTTCTTGTTGCTGAGGCTGCCCACGCGAAGCTTCATGTCGCCACCGCTGAACAGGAACCCGCCCTGATCGTTGAGCAGTGATGATGCCGTCAGTTTCATACCCGACGCGCCTGCGAGCGTGCCGTAGTTGTTAACGGTGCCGCCATTGAGGATCAGATTATTGGCAGCGCTGAGCCGGCCATAGTTGTTGACGATCGCCAGGCCTCCGCGTGCGCCTACGGTCGTATTGCCTCCGGCCGCGATACTCGTAGCGCTGTTCAGGTTGAGGGTGGAGGCGTCGAGTTGCAGATCGCCCAGACTGCTCGTGCGCCCGTTGCCGCCGTAATTGCCACTCAGCTGGATATCGACGCTGCCATCGCTGGCAATCAAGCCTTCATTCGTCCAGTTACCACCACGCCCCACCAGTTGATTGGAAGCGAGCAACTGGCCGCTCGCAGTCTGCACAAAATTGCCGACATTGACGGTCAACCGCCCAGCCTGAATCACACTGCTGTTGGTCCAGCTGTCCGCGTTCAGCGTCAGGCCGCCGAGGGTCACCAGCGAGCCGCCGGCGTTCATGACGTTGGCGGTCGAGATGCCGAATTCGCCGACGCCGACATGGGTGATCGAGCCGCCGGCATTGAGCAGGCTCGGCGTGGCGAGATTGAAGTCGTTGTTGGCGGTTTCCACCAGACCGTTGCGGTTGTCGAACAGGCTGCCGATCTGGAAATCGGTTTTGCCGCCAGCGCCCAGTGCGCGCAGTTTGCCGCCCTGGTTGTCGAGGTTGGCGGCGCGAATCGTCAGTGTGCCAGCGCTTTCGATCAGGCCGCTGCGGTTGCTGAGGTTGCCGTTGACGCCCAGGTCGATGCCATTGCCGCTGATCTGGCCGGCGTTGTTGCTCATCGAGCCGGCGGTGGCTTTCACCTTGCCCCGGGCGTAGATCCCGCCGCCGCTGTTGTCGAGCGTGCCGACACCGGCATCGAGCAGGATGTCACCGCTGTTGGCGGCGATACGCCCGCCGTCGCTGTAGATACCACCGAGTGCGCGCAGATCGAGGCGGCTGCCTTCGATCTTGCCGCCCTGGCCGTTGCGCAACACGTCAGTCAGGCGGGTCTGCAGCAAACCCTTGAGGCTCGACAGCACACCGCCACGGCTGTCGAGGCTGGCGGCGGTGAGGGTCAGGTCGCCGTTCTGGGCGATGATCTTGCCGCCCTGGTTGTCGATGGCGCCGCTGCCCGCATTCACGGTCAGTGCAGTCATGCTTTGCACAGCGCCCTTGGCGTTGTTCAGCGCCGCAGCGGTGAGGTGCACCCCGGCATCGCGGCTGGAGATCAGGCCATCGGTGTCGTTGTGCAGAGTGCCGCCAACGGTGAGATCCAGTTGGCTGTTGGCCGACACGGTGCCGCTTTGGCTGTTGTTCAGATCACCGCTGGTGAGCAGGTTCAGCAAGGTCTGGCTAATCAGTTGCCCGCCGCGGTTGTCGACGCTGGCGGAGCGTTTGATCAGCAGTGGGCCGTTGCTACCCAACGCGCCATTGACGTTGGTCAGAGCGCCGAGCAGGTCGAGGCTGACGCTGTCATCGCCAACGAAGCTGCCATGGCTGTTATTCAGTTGCGTGCCGGTGAAGGTCAGGGCTTTTTTCGCGGTAATTCTGCCGCCGCTGTTGTCCAGCGTTACAGCGCGGACATCCAGCGTGTCACCGCTCTCGATCAAGCCGCCGGAAGTATTACTGAGCGTGCCACCGGTCAGCGTCAGCGTCTGCTTGCCGCCACTGCTGAGAGTGCCGTTGCTGTTATCGAGGCTCGCGGCCTTGATGCTCACCTCGCCCTTCGCGCCCACGCCACCGTTGCTGTGGTTGGTCAGCGCGCCACTGAGGTCGATGCTGGTGTTGCCGAGCAGACTGGAAACACTGCCTTGCTGACTGTTGTCGAGGGTGCCGCCGGTGACAGTCACGCCGTTCCAGCCGGAGACCAGACCACCCTGGTTTTTCAGCTCGGCAGCGGTCAGGGTCAGCTGATCGTTGCTGATCAGGTTGCCGCCACGGTTGTCCAGGCTGTTGCCTTTCAAACTGAAGCTGTTGACGCTGGAAATCTCGCCCTTCTGGTTATTCAGATTGCGCAGCGCATCGATGCTCAACACGCCTTTGCTGTTGATCACGCCGTTCTGGTTATTGAGGTCACGCAGGTGGGCGATGCTCAGCAAACCCTTGCTGCTGATCAGGCCGTCCTGGTTATTCAGATCCTGTGCGGTGGCGCCCAGATCGATCGCCACGCCCGCAACACCCACCAGCGTGCCGCCCTGATTATTCAGGCCGGTGCTGTTGAGGGTCAGTTGTTGCGCGGCCTTGATGCTGCCCTTGTTCTGGTTGTTCAGCAGGCCATCGACCTTGACGTCGATATCGCTGTCACTGAGCAAAACACCCTCGCCGCTGTTATCCAGACTCGCCGCGCGAACCTGCAGCGCCGCCGCCGCGATCTTGCCTTTGATCGAGGTCAGCGCGTTGTCGATCTGCAGGGTGAGTTTCTGATTGCTCAGCAGTTGGCCGCCGCTGTTATCCAATGACTTGGCGAGCAGTTCGAAAGCCTGCTCGCTGGAAATCTCGCCGCCACGGTTGTTTACGTCAGCCAGATTATTCAACAACAACTGACCCGGTGCACTGATGACGCCGCCCTGGTTGTTCAACGCGCCGCCGTTCAGATCGACGCTGACATCAGCATTGCTGCTGAACAGCCTGCCGCCCTGCTGATCGAGACCACGAACATTGGCCACCAGCGAATTGGCCGCGCCGAGACTGCCGGCGGTGTTGGTCACCTGGCCGGCCGTGATGTGCAGTTGATCGGCGGAGTAAATGCTGGCCTGGCTGTTGTTGAGGTCGCCGGTGGTGATGCTCAGTTTGCCTTTGCCACTGATCGCGCCTTGTTGCTGATTATCCAGCGCGCTGCTGTTGAGCGTCAGGTCGGTGTCGGTCAGCAGTTTGCCGCCCTGGTTACTGACGGCGCCACGGGTGTCGATGGTCAGCGCTTTAGCGCTGGAGACCGTGCCGGCGTTGTTGTCGAGGCTGTCGGCGTTGATCGCCAGAGCCCCTTCACCGACGACACTGCCCTGCCCGTTGTTCAGCCCCGCAGAGAGGTTGATTGCGATATCTTTCTGGCTGGTCAGACGTCCGCTGTTTTCCAGGGTCTTGCCCGTCAGGGTCAAGCCGCTGTCACCGGACAGCAGCCCCTTGTTGCGGTTGATGACGTCATTAACCGTCAGCGCCAGATTGCCGCCGGCGAGCATGTAACCGCTGTCGCTGTTGTCGAGCCAGGCGCCGATCAGGCTCACATCGGCCTTGCTCGACAGTTCGCCGCTGCGGTTGTCGATACGGTCGACGCTGAGCTTCAGCGCTTTTGTTGAACCGATGAGGCCTTCCTGACGGTTATCCAGACTGGCGGCGGTAATCGTCAGGCCGTTGTCGGCGATGACCACACCGTTCTGGTTATCGAACATTCCGGTGACGCTGAAATCGACATCACCCCGCACGCGAATGTCGCCGCTGTTGTTGTTCAGACTGGCGCTGCGACTGTCGAGGCTGGCGGAAGCAATCACCCCTTTGACGTTGCTCAGGGCGCGCTCGATAGTGAGGCTGAGCTTTTCATTGCTGAGCAATTTGCCGCCATCGTTGTTGAGGCTTTGTGCGTTGACTGCCCAGGCCTTGGCGGCGGAGATTTCGCCGGCGCTGTTGTTGACGTCCTTGAGGTTTTTCAGCAGCAACTGGCCCGGCGTATGGATATTGCCGCGCTGGTTGTTGAGCAGGCCGTTGTTCATGTCCAGCGTCAGGTCGCTGTTGCTGAACAGCTCGCCGCCGTCCTGTTCCAGCGAGGTCAGCGAAGCCTGAAGTTTCTGCTGGCTACCGATGGTGCCCCCGGAGTTGTCCAGGTGCCCGGCGGTCAACAACAGCGTGCCATCGGTGGCGATACTGCCGCTCTGACGGTTTTTCAACTCGCCGGTGGTCAGCGTCGAATCGGCCTTGGCGCTGATGATGCCGTTGGCGCTGTTATCCAGGCTGCCACTTTTGAAGGTCAGGCCTTTCTGCGAGACGATCAGGCCGCCCTGGCTCAGTACCGCGCCGGTGGCGGTCAGCGCCATTGCTTCAAGGCTCGACAGTTTGCCCAAGCGATTGTCGAGGCTGCCGGCGGTGAGGATCATTTGCCCTTCACTGCTGATCAGGCCTTGCTGGTTATCCATCGCGCCGTCGAAGGTCAGCCCCAGACTGTTCTGACTGACGATCCGCCCTGCGACGTTACTCAACCCGGTGCCGCTCAGCGTGCTCGCGCCCTTGCTGAAAATCAGGCCGTTAGTGGCGTTGATGATCTGCGCGACTTTCAGCGCCAGCGTGGTGTCGGACAGCACCTTGCCGCCGTCGCTGTTGTCCAGGCGCGACCCGTTGATGTGCAGGTCCTGCTGGCTGGAGAGCGAGCCGCCGCGGTTGTCGATCTGGTCGACGTTGACCGTCAGGGTCTTGAGCGACCCGACGAGACCGTCCTGATGGTTCTGCAGCGCCTTGCCGGTCAGCAACAGGTTGCCTTCGGCAACCAGTTCACCGCCCTGCTGGTTCAGGCTTTCGATGTTGGCGTCGACATCGCCCTTGCCGGAAATCCGTCCGCCATCGTTGATGACATTGTTGGCCTTGAGCCTCAGCAAACCGGTCGAGGTGAGCAGACCGCCATTGCGGTTGTCCAGCGTGTTGCCCTCGAACGTCAGTGTGGTCTTGCTTTCAACGCGGCCCTTGTCGCCGTTATCCAGTTCACCGATCAACAGTTTCGCCGCCTGATCAGCGCGAATCGTGCCACTGCGGTTGTCCGTATTGGCGCTGGTAACCGTCAGGGTGTTGAGGCTGGAAATCTTGCCGGCGCGGTTATCCAGGCGCGTGGCTTGCAGGTCCATCGCTGCGTTGGCCTGGATCAGGCCTTTGTTCTGGTTGTCCAGGCGATCGCTGATGCGCGTGGTCAGCGTGCCTTCACTGGTCAACTGGCCTTGCTGGCTATTGTCGAATTGCTGTGCGCGCAGGGTCAGCGCTTGTTTGGCGCCGATCCGGCCGCCGTTGCTGTTGTTGATCGCGCCGATGGCGGTGATGTCGAGCAACTGCCCGGCGGTCATCACGCCGGCGACGTTATCCAGCGAAGTGACCGTCAGTACCGCGTCGGTCTGGCCGCTGAGTTCGCCATTGCGGTTGATCAATTGACCGATGTTGCCGGTCAGTCTGGTCTGGCTGTTGATCACGCCTTTGTTGTTCAGCACTTGAGCGGCATTCAGGTTCATCGTGCCGCCGCTCAGTACGCGCCCGCTATTGCGGTTGTCCAGGGTGCCCGCCGTGATCGCCGTGGTTTGTCCGCTGAGGGTGCCGCCCTGGTTGCTCAGGGTTTGCGCAGTGCTGACTGTCAGATTGCGGCCGGCGATGAGGCTTTTGCCAGTGTTGTCGAGGTTTTGCGCACTCAGGCTCAGATCACCGTTGGCGTTACGGCTGCCGTCGGCGTTGACCCCGGCCTCGATGACTCCGGCGTTGGTCAATTGCCCACCGGCACTCAGGGCAATATTGTCGCGGGCAGCCAGGGTCTGGCGGTTGGTCAGATTGCCTTGGGTCTGCACATTGAGCGCGGTGCCGGCATACACCGGGCCGCGCGCATCGAGACTGGCCGCCTTGACGTTGACCGCACCTGTCGCCGAGGTATCGGCCAGGCTCAATTGACCATTGGCATCAAGCTGGATATCGCCACCGCTGGCGATCAGTTTACCGTCGAGCTTCACGCCGACCCCGGCCTCGGTGCCGACCAGTTTGATCGACCCGGCATACATCCCGCCCAGCGCCGAGGAGTCAATCGCCAGTTGCGGTTTGGCGCTGCCGTCGTCGGCGCGGGCCGTGGCGCTGAGATGTTCAGCGTTGACGTCGTTACGCCCGGCGACGATGGTCAGGTTTTTCGCCTGGATCTCGGCGTTGATCTTCGCGGTGCGGGTGATGATTTCGAAGCGGTCGATATTGGTTGCGTTAAGCCCGGCGCCTTCGATGGCGACCGAGCCTTGATCGACCTGAAAGCGATCGAGGCGACCGTTGTCCAGCACCGGTTTGCCGGTGGTCAACGTGACCCGTGGCGCATTGATGAAACCGCAGCCGTTGCAGGTGATGCCGTAGGGGTTGGCCACGATCACCCGCGCCGACTGCCCCGCCACTTCGGTGTAACCGCGCAACTGGCTTGGGTTGCCGCTGATGACTTCGTTGAGAATCGCTTGCGCCGAGCCGCTGTTTTTCAGGTTCGGGTTGCCGATGATGTGCCCGGCCAACTGGGTGTTCGAGGTTTGCGTCGAGCCGTTGTTGAGGATGACGCCCTGCGCGCCGACGTTGTAATCGTGGAACTGGTTGTGCGACAGCCCGCTGCCGTTGGGCGTGGCGATGTTGATGATCGGCACGCCATTGCCGGCCCGATCCAGCGCGGTGTTCGGGTTGGCCACGACAATGCCGTCGGCCTGCGCCCACATCGGTTGCCAGAACATGACGTTCGCCAGCAGGAACGCCAGCCCGCGCTTGGGCATGCCCAGAAACGACTCACGGGTTTTCACGTCAGCAGAAGGCTGACCAGCGAGGAAGGCGTATTGGCGAACGTCCATGTTTGAGCTCTCGTTGCGACAGGCGAGTGAGGTCTGGGTAATCAACAGGCAAAGCGATCCCTGCCTGGCCAAAACACGGGGCCAAGTGAGAGAACAAGCAAAAGGGGGATAAATGCGCGCCTCGGTCAGAACGTCCAAAGCGTGGCAAAAACGATCGCAGAACCGCTGGCGAATAGTTTGTTCGATCCCTCGAAATCACAATTTGATATCAATGTGATGGCGCGATGGTAGATTGCCATCATTCTGGCGTCAATAAGTCGTACAGCGTCTTTTTACGCAACCTCTCTAGCCCACGGCTTTTCCTCAAGAAGCCTACTTTTCAGGGGAGATCGCGACCGCTCGGTCACTCAAATTGTGCGAGTCAAAAACACTGGAACTGAACTTTTCACCGCCCGAAACCCTCCACCGATTGACCCGCCTTAACCGGAACGGAGGCCCGCCCCCATGAAAACCCTGCTCAAGCTCACCCTCGCCGCCACTCTCGCCTGCGCCCTGCCGGTCTGGGCCTGCACACCAGAAGAGGCCACCGCCAAACGCGAACAACTGGCCAAGGAAGTGGCCAAGCTCACCGAACAGAATCCGGCCAAGGCCAAGGAAATCAATGCCGAGTTGCAGAAGATGGACTTGGGCACGGCCAGCGCCGATCTGCCGGACAAGTGCCAGTTGATTGATCAGCGCTTGAAGGAACTGGACTCGGCTGAGAAAAAAGCCGACAGCTAAAAGCAAGATCAAAAGATCGCAGCCTGCGGCAGCTCCTACACCAGACCCTGTAGGAGCTGCCGAAGGCTGCGATCTTTTGATCTTGAAAATGCATTAGTGCATTTATTTTCTTGCACAAACGCATATCCAGACTAAGGTTACATCGAGCAAGGAGATCGGCACCGTTCATCGCAGATGAAAACCGTTAACCACCGATCGCTCGGCAATACCGCAACACAACCACAAGCTGGACGCTTGTTTTCATTCATGGAGGACTGAAAAAATGTTAACCACTCAAGCAACATCGTTCACCGGCGAGAGCCTGCCAAGGTGCCTTGTTGGCCACCTGATCGACCCGCAACTGGTCGAGGTTGAAGCCACTGCGCAAACGGCGGCACTGGCCGCTGCCAACCTTAACTTCACGATGCAGAAACAGACTCAGACCAACTGGTGCTGGGCCGCTGTTTCCGCTTCGGTCGGCAATTATTACGGCACTGGAAACTGGACCCAGTGCGGCGTCGCCAGCACCCAACTGGACCGCAATTGCTGCAGCCAGCCGGGGCCGTGCAACGTCTACGGCTATCTGGATTCGGCCCTGCAAACCACCCGCAGCTATAACGGGATGAATCAGGGTTCGCTGCAGATGTCGGCCATTCAGAACCAGATCAACATGGGCCGCCCGGTCGGCCTGCGTTGTGCCTGGTACGGTGGTGGCGCGCACTTCCTGGCGATCTACGGCACCAACGGCAACTACGTGCTGATCGCCGACTCGATCTACGGTTACTCGACCCGCGCGTTGAACTCCTTCCCGGGTTCGTACAACGGCGGCGGCAACTGGACTCACACTTACTTCACCGCGAAAAACTAGGAGGGCGACATCATGCAACTGACTTATCCAAAGGCGCCTTCCAACGGCGTTCAGACTTTGCGTCCGGTGCTGCAAGCCGCGCTGCAAAACCAGGGCTTCGGCATCAACCGCCAGTTCGCCAACGCGGCACCGGCCAAAGTCAGCCTCAGCGAAGCCTACCGCGGCTACTCGCTGACACTCGACGATCTGAGCCAGGGCAAGGGTCTGAAAGACGCACGTATCGGCGACTGGCATTACCTGGTGTTTGCCGACGGCGTAAGCATTGCCGATGCGCAACTGGCCGAGGTGCGTGGCCATGTCGAGTTCGCTTCGCTGAACCACGGCACCCGGGCCGCCGACACCGTGGGCGCGTTGAAACTGGCGGAACAGGCGCCGCAATTGCAGGGCAAGAGCGTTGAACTGCGGCTGCTGTTTGTCTCGGCACTGCACGTCGTGGCGATCTGGCTGCACGCTGACGGTGAAGATGTACTGATCCCGATCGAGCCGACGCCGAAAGAGCTGGGCGACTCGCGGCTGTACAGCGAAGCCGCGTTGCTCGCGCAGCTCAAACCGGCGGCCGATCGCGCCAGACAGCGCTTTGACGCGGACACCAGCGGACAGTTGGGGAACTGACAAACCCTGCGCATAAAAAAACCCGGACACTGTCCGGGTTTTTTATTGCCTGCGAAAACGCCTTACTCAGCCGCTGGCTCGGCCGGCTTGCGGCGCTTGAGCGGGGCCATGCCGTCGCTGCTCACCAGAGAATCCGGCTTCGGACGGTTGGCGCTCTTGCGCTTGGTCGGGGTCTTGGCGGCTGTTTTCTTCTTGTCGCCCTTGGCGTCGGTCTTTTTCTTCTTCACGCCGACGGCTTTGCCCGAGGCCTTGACCTTTTTCGGCCCGCCGTAGGTGCCTTTGACTTCCTTGATGGTGCGGCGCTCGAAGCTCTGCTTGAGGTAGCGCTCGATGCTCGACATCAGGTTCCAGTCGCCGTGGCAGATCAGCGAGATCGCCAGACCGTCGTTGCCTGCGCGGCCGGTACGACCGATGCGGTGCACGTATTCGTCGCCGCTGCGTGGCATGTCGAAGTTGATCACCAGATCCAGGCCATCAACGTCCAGACCACGGGCCGCGACGTCGGTAGCGACCAGAATCTTCACGCCGCCCTGCTTCAGACGATCGATCGCCAGTTTGCGATCCTTCTGGTCTTTCTCGCCGTGCAGCACGAACGCCTTGTATTCCTGAGCCACGAGGCGGCCATAGATGCGGTCGGCCATGGCCCGGGTGTTGGTGAAGACGATGGCCTTCTGGTAGGTCTCGTTGGCCAGCAGCCAGTTGACGATCTGTTCTTTGTGCTGATTGTGGTCGGCGGTGATGATCTGCTGGCGGGTGGTCGAGTTCAGCTGGCTGACCGCGTTGAGCTGCAGGTGCTCAGGGTTGTTCAGCACCTTGGCGATCATCTCGCGCAGGCCGGAACCACCGGTGGTGGCGGAGAACAGCATGGTCTGCTGACGGTTCGGGCATTCGTCGACCAGACGTTGCACGTCTTCAGCGAAACCCATGTCGAGCATGCGGTCGGCTTCGTCGAGCACCAGCACTTCGACTTCTTTGAGGTCGAGGTTGCCGGCGTTGAGTTGCTCGATCATCCGGCCCGGCGTACCGATCAGGATGTCCGGCACCTTGCGCAGCATCGCGGCCTGCACCTTGAAGTCTTCACCGCCGGTGATCAGGCCGGACTTGATGAAGGTGAACTGCGAGAAGCGTTCAACTTCTTTCAGGGTCTGCTGGGCCAGTTCGCGGGTCGGCAGCAGGATCAGGGTCTTGATGCTGACGCGGATCTTCGCCGGGCCGATCAGGCGATTGAGGATCGGCAGGACAAAAGCGGCGGTCTTGCCGCTACCGGTTTGCGCCGTCACCCGCAGGTCACGCCCCTGGAGCGCCAGCGGAATGGCCGCTGCTTGCACAGGCGTTGGCTCGACAAATTTCAGCTCGGCCACGGCTTTGAGCAGGCGTTCGTGCAGGGCGAATTGGGAAAACACGGGTGCTACCTCGAAGATATGCAAAAAAACAGCTGCATAGGTTACCGGTTTCGAGCGCTCAGGCCGAGTTTCTTTATACAAACGGGCGTAATCAGTGGCTTTTTTGTTGCTCGATTTGTCTCCAACGGTAATACACAGCGTCTTAAATGCTCTAATCGCCCATCGCGTCTTACAGAAGAATCGTTGCTCACATGGATTTCAAACAGCTCTGGCTCAACGCCCAAGACCTCTGGGGTGCCCTCGAAAAGCACCCATTCCTGCAATCCGGCCTGGCGCTGATGCTGCTATTGGTGATCGCGCTGGTGCTCGGACGAGTGGCACGCTATCTGATCCTGCATGCCAGCCGCATGCTCGGGCGTCAGCCAGCCCTGCACTGGATCAACGACTTTCGCCACAACAAGGTGTTTCAACGTCTGGCGCAGATGACGCCGTCGCTGGTGATCCAGTTCGGCCTGCACTTGGTGCCGGAACTGAGCAAAACCGCGATGACCTTTCTCGGCAACGTGGCGCTGTCGTTCACCATTCTGTTCCTGCTGCTATCGGTCAGTGCCCTGCTCAATGCGCTGCTGGACATCTACGCCCGCACCGAACACGCCCGCACCCGCTCGATCAAGGGCTATGTGCAACTGGCGAAAATGGTCTTGTACGTGTTTGGCGCAATCATCATCGTCGCCACCCTCATCGACCGTTCGCCGCTGTTGCTGCTCTCCGGTCTGGGTGCGATGTCGGCGGTGATTCTGTTGGTCTACAAGGACACGTTGCTGTCGTTCGTTGCCAGCGTGCAACTGACCAGCAACGACATGCTGCGAGTCGGCGACTGGATCGAGATGCCGCAAGTCGGTGCCGATGGCGACGTGGTCGACATCACCCTGCACACGGTCAAGGTGCAGAACTTCGACAAGACCATCGTTTCGATCCCGACCTGGCGCCTGATGTCCGAGTCGTTCCGCAACTGGCGCGGCATGCAACAGTCCGGCGGGCGACGGATCAAGCGCAGCCTGTTCATCGACGCCAGCGGCGTGCGCTTCATTCGTGACGATGAAGAAGAGAAGTTGAGCCAAGTGCACCTGCTGACCGGCTACATGGGCCGCAAGAAAGCCGAACTCAAGGCGTGGAACGAGGCGCAAGGAAACGTCGCGGCGATGTCGGCCAACCGCCGGCGCATGACCAACATCGGCACCTTCCGCGCTTATGCGCTGGCGTATTTGAAGAGTCTCCCGGAGGTGCAGCCGAACATGACCTGCATGGTGCGCCAGATGCAGACCACGGCGCAGGGCATTCCACTGGAAATCTACTGCTTCACCACCACCACGGTGTGGGCCGATTACGAGCGGATTCAGGGGGATATTTTCGATTATCTGCTGGCGGTGCTGCCGGAGTTTGGCTTGAGCCTGTATCAGCAGCCGAGTGGCGGGGATTTGCGGACCGGGTTGTTGCCGGCGGTGTTGGGGGCGGCGAGCATTCCCGAGCCGCAGAAACACCTCATGTAACGCCACCGATCAAAACTGTGGGAGCGGGCTTGCTCGCGAAGGCGTCAGGTCAGTCAACATAATCGTTGAATGACACACCGCTTTCGCGAGCAAGCCCGCTCCCACAGGGGTTATGCGGTGGCTTGGGATTTGCGGATGCCCAACCGGCTGATCCACACCGCCGCCAGAATCACACTCCCGCCCAGCAACAACCGTCCCAGTTCCTCATGCTGATTCCAGATCAGCAGATTCAGCAGCAAGCCCACTGGCACATGCAGGTTGTTCATCACCGCCAGCGTGCCGCCGTTGACCATGCACGCGCCCTTGTTCCACCAGTACATCCCCAGCGCCGTCGAGACCAATCCGAGGAACAGCAACACGCCCCATTGCAGCGGTGCTTCCGGCAGAAAGTTGGCTTTACCAAACAGCAGGAATGCCGGCAACACCACTGCCAGTGCGCCGAGGTAGAAGAAGCCGAAACGCCGGTAATGCGGCAGATCGCTCGGGTGTTTTGCCACCAGATGCTTGTACATCACCTGCCCTGCGGCGTAGGTGAAGTTGGCCAGTTGCAGCAGCAAAAAGCCCATGAAGAAATCCGGGTTGATCCGGTCAAAACGAATCACCGCCGCACCGCCCACCGCTACCAACGCGGCCACCAGCGCCCACGGATTGAAGCGGCGGTTCAGCGCATCTTCGATCAGCGTCACGTGCAGCGGCGTGAGGATCGTGAACAGCAACACCTCCGGCACCGTCAGTACACGGAAGCTCAGGTACAGGCAAACGTAGGTGATGCCGAACTGCAACGCGCCGATCAGCAGCATGCCGCGCATGAACGAAGGCTCCACCGAGCGCCAGCGGGTCAACGGAATGAACACCAGCCCGGCCAGCACCACGCGCACCAGCACTGCAAAGTAGCTGTCGACATGCCCGGCGAGGTATTCGCCGATCAGACTGAAGGAAAACGCCTGGATCAGCGTGACAAAAAGTAGATAGCCCATGGTCGCCTCTGTTTCGAATGGCGGCGACGATAGCGGTTTTCTGGTCTCACTGCGAATAGCCCGAAACACAAAATCCCCCTGTGGGAGCGAGCCTGCTCGCGAAGGCGGAGTGTCAGACGGCAGATACTTGTCTGATGCACCGCTTTCGCGAGCAGGCTCGCTCCCACAAGGAGTTTTGTGTTGTTCAAAAAACACAGGCAAAAAAAAGCCCGATCTCGCTAAAGCGTTCAATCGGGCTACAGCACTCAGGAGCAACAAGTGCAAAGGGAGGTTCGATGCGCGTAGAGCCTTGAAGGGGTTGCGCCAGGTCACTTAAACAAGCGGCGATTATCTGGCGATTAACATATCAAGCGACCTGGGACAGTTTGGCGTTGGCCTGATTCAGGCCCTTCTCCTGGAAGTCGCCGCCCAGGTTCATGCCTTCGGCGTGAATGAAGGTCACGTCGTGGATGCCGATGAAACCCATGACCTGACGCAGGTACGGTTCCTGATGGTCGGCCGGGCCGCCGGCGTAGATGCCGCCGCGAGCGGTCAGCACGTAGGCACGTTTGCCGCTGAGCAGGCCTTGCGGGCCGGTTTCGGTGTACTTGAAGGTCACGCCGGCACGCAGCACGTGGTCGAGCCAGGCCTTGAGGGTGCTCGGGATCGCGAAGTTGTACATCGGCGCTGCCATCACCAGTACGTCGGCAGCGAGCAGCTCGTCGGTCAATTCGTTGGAGCGCTCCAGCGACGATTGTTCGCTGGCGTTGCGC
This sequence comes from Pseudomonas sp. lyk4-TYG-107, assembly GCF_030209055.1. Taxonomy (NCBI): domain Bacteria; kingdom Pseudomonadati; phylum Pseudomonadota; class Gammaproteobacteria; order Pseudomonadales; family Pseudomonadaceae; genus Pseudomonas; species Pseudomonas sp. lyk4-TYG-107. The sequence goes on along the minus strand of NZ_JARVST010000033.1, from coordinate 116,765 downwards.
TGCTCGGCAGGCTTCATCCAGCCGCCCAGCAGGTTGGCGTCCAGGTGTGGAACGGGGTTCACGGCGAGGTCACGCACGGTGATCTGATCGTTGGGATGCGCCGCTTTCCACTGACCGATGAAGGTCTGGGTCAGTTGACGGGAAACCGAATCTTGCTGGCGGGCGCTGCTTTCGATGATCAGAACGCGGGACATGGTGTGTAGTCTCCATCCGAGAATGTTGTAGGTCGATGGAGTGAAGGTTAAACAGGGTCGTATCGATGAAAAAGCGCAAATAATTGCTGCAAAGCATCGAATAATTCGTTTAGATGCAGTTTGTACCCCTGTAGGAGTGAGCCTGCTCGCGATTGCGGTGTGTCAGGTACATCAGGATTTAACTGACACACCGCAATCGCGAGCAGGCTCACTCCCACAGGGGATTGCCGTTATTTCGGGCTGCAGCTCAGGTCGATGCGCAGCCTGATGATCTCGCGGGAAAACTTGGCCGTGGCATTCGTATGCTTGCGGGCCGGGATTTCGATGTTGCGCGTACGCGGTGCTTCCGGACCATTGTTGAAAACGACTTTGCAGGTCGCGTCGACATCACCGTAGTTGGCGACCCGGATGGAGCCGATGTCTTTGTCGGTGTCGAAGGTCTCGTAGTCGATCTTCAAGCCATTGAGGTTCTTCTGCACATCGATCGGGTAAGCAAACGCAGTCAGCGGCAGCAACGCGAGCACCACACAACAGAATTTTTTCATTCGCCAGTCTCCATGAGGGACGGCCAGCTTAGGACAAGAGGAGCTATTGATGAAAGCGCCCCGCGTGACCCTTGATCAATGGCGGACATTGCAGGCCGTGGTCGACCACGGTGGTTTCGCCCAGGCCGCCGAGGTTCTGCACCGTTCGCAATCGTCGGTGAGTTATACCGTCGCCCGCATGCAGGACCAGCTCGGCGTGCCGTTGCTGCGCATCGACGGGCGTAAAGCGGTGCTCACCGAAGCCGGCGGCGTACTGCTGCGCCGCTCGCGACAACTGGTGAAACAGGCCAGCCAACTGGAAGACCTCGCCCACCACATGGAGCAAGGTTGGGAAGCTGAGGTGCGGCTGGTGGTCGATGCGGCTTACCCGAGCGCACGCATCGTGCGCGCGCTGACCGCGTTTATGCCGCAGAGTCGCGGCTGCCGCGTGCGTCTGCGCGAGGAGGTGTTGTCGGGGGTCGAAGAGGTCTTGCTCGAAGGCGTGGCCGATCTGGCAATCACCGGCCTGAGCATCCCCGGCTACCTCGGCGCGGAATTGAGCGACGTCGAATTTGTCGCGGTCGCCCACCCTGATCACGCGCTGCATCGGCTCAACCGCGAACTGAGCTTCCAGGACCTGGAAACCCAGATGCAGGTGGTGATTCGCGACTCCGGCCGCCAGCAACCACGCGACGTCGGCTGGCTCGGCGCCGAACAGCGCTGGACCGTCGGCAGCCTCGCCACTGCGGCCACGTTCGTCAGCAGCGGCCTGGGCTTTGCCTGGCTGCCACGACACATGATCGAACGGGAATTGAAGGAAGGCACGCTCAAGCTGCTACCGTTGGATCAGGGCGGCAGCCGCAACCCGAGCTTCTATCTATATTCGAACAAGGACAAACCGCTGGGCCCGGCCACACAAATCCTCATCGAACTGTTGCGCACCTTCGACACTTTGCCGCTTGACGCACCGTTCGCCGCCCCCGAGCAAGCCTGACACGGAGTTCACCGATGGCCTATTTCGAACATGAAGGTTGCAACCTGCACTACGAGGAATATGGCCACGGCACCCCGTTGCTACTGGTTCACGGACTGGGTTCGAGCACCCTGGACTGGGAAATGCAGATCCCGGTGCTGTCGGCGCACTACCGGGTGATCGTTCCGGATATACGTGGTCACGGTCGCTCGGACAAACCTCGCGAGCGCTACAGCATCGCCGGGTTCAGCGCCGATCTGCTGGCATTGATCGAACACCTGAAACTCGGCCCGGTGCATTACGTCGGGCTGTCGATGGGCGGGATGATCGGCTTTCAGTTCGGCGTCGATCAGCCGCAAATGCTGAAAAGCCTGACCATCGTCAACAGCGCCCCCGAGGTCAAACTCCGCAGCCGCGACGATTACTGGCAGTGGTTCAAGCGCTGGAGCCTGATGCGCGTGCTGAGTCTGGCGACCATCGGCAAGGCGCTGGGCGGCAAACTTTTTCCCAAGCCTGAACAAGCTGATCTGCGGCAGGAAATGGCCGAACGCTGGGCAAAAAACGACAAACGTGCTTATCTCGCCAGCTTCGATGCGATTGTTGGCTGGGGCGTTCAGGAACGACTTTCCCGGGTGACCTGTCCAACGCTCATCGTGACTGCCGACCGTGACTACACACCGGTGGCACTGAAAGAAACCTATGTAAAACTGCTGCCCGATGCGCGGCTGGTGGTCATCGCCGATTCGCGCCACGCCACCCCGCTCGATCAACCCGAACGCTTTAACCAAACGCTGCTGGCGTTCCTTGCCACAGCCGATACTCAATCTCAGGATTACTGACCCATGTTGAAAAAACTCGCCCTCGCCGCCGGCACCGTGCTGTTTGCTGCCAACCTGATGGCTGCCACGCCTGCAAAAGCACCGCACGTGCTGCTGGACACCACCAACGGCCAGATCGAAATCGAACTGGATCCGGTCAAGGCGCCAATCAGTACCAAAAACTTTCTGGATTACGTCAACAGCGGCTTTTACACCAACACCATTTTCCATCGCGTGATCCCGGGTTTCATGGCTCAGGGCGGCGGTTTCACCCAGCAGATGCAACAGAAAGAGACCAAGGCACCGATCAAGAACGAAGCCAGCAATGGCCTGCACAACGTTCGCGGCACCTTGTCGATGGCCCGTACCTCCAACCCTGATTCGGCCACCAGCCAGTTCTTCATCAACGTCGCCGACAACGCCTTCCTCGATCCGGGCCGTGATGCCGGTTACGCGGTATTCGCCAAAGTGGTCAAAGGCATGGACGTGGTCGACATCATCGTCAACTCGCAGACCACCACCAAACAGGGCATGCAAAACGTGCCTGTCGACCCTGTGATCATCAAGTCGGCCAAAGTCATCGACTAAGCTGTACAGGGCGTTTCGAGCGGCGCTGGCCTGACGCCACGCCGCTCACACCGATAAAAGGAGAGCCCGAGATCCGGGCGGTTATCTGATGCTCTATCGCCGTTTCGAACAACTGATCGACATATTCCGCGACGCCCCCACGGCGTCCCCGCCGGATCGTGTCTGGCCCTTCTATACCTATTACCTGAAGCAGGTCTGGCCGAGTTTTGCCGCCCTGCTCGTCGTCGGCCTGTTTGCCGCGTTGATCGAAGTGGCGCTGTTCAGCTACCTGAGCCGCATCATCGACCTGGCCCAAGGCACGCCCAACCCTAATTTCTTCAGCGACCACGCCCTCGAACTGACGTGGATGGTGGTGGTTGCGCTGGTGCTGCGGCCGATCTTTTTCGGCCTGCACGATCTGCTGGTGCATCAGACCCTGAGCCCGGGGATGACCAGCATGATCCGCTGGCAGAACCACAGTTACGTGCTCAAGCAGAGCCTGAATTTCTTCCAGAACGACTTCGCCGGGCGCATCGCCCAACGCATCATGCAGACCGGCAACTCGCTGCGCGATTCGGCGGTGCAAGCGGTGGATGCGCTGTGGCACGTGGTGATCTACGCGATCAGTTCGCTGGTGCTGTTCGCCGAAGCCGACTGGCGCCTGATGATCCCGCTGCTGACGTGGATCGTCGCCTACATCGGTGCGCTGTATTACTTCGTGCCACGGGTGAAAGAGCGTTCGGTGGAAGCTTCCGACGCGCGCTCGAAACTGATGGGACGGATCGTCGACGGCTACACCAACATCGCCACCCTCAAGCTGTTCGCCCACACCAACTTCGAACAGCACTACGCCAAGGAAGCCATCGAAGAACAGACGGTCAAGGCGCAGATGGCCGGCCGCGTGGTGACCAGCATGGACGTGGCGATCACCACCATGAACGGTCTGCTGATCGTTGGCACCACCGCGCTGGCGCTGTGGCTGTGGACGCAGTCGCTGATCAGCGTCGGCGCGATCGCCCTGGCCACTGGTCTGGTGATTCGTATCGTCAATATGTCCGGCTGGATCATGTGGGTAGTCACCGGCATCTTCGAAAACATCGGCATGGTGCAGGACGGTCTGCAGACCATCTCGCAACCGGTCAGCGTCACTGATCGCGAGCAGGCCAAACCGCTGGCCGTGGCTCGTGGCGAAGTGCGTTTCGAGCACGTGGATTTTCACTACGGCAAGAAGAAAGGCATCATCGGCGACCTCAATCTGACCATTAAACCCGGCGAGAAAATCGGTCTGATCGGACCGTCCGGCGCTGGCAAATCGACCTTGGTCAACCTGCTACTGCGCCTGTATGACGTAGAGGGCGGACGCATTCTGATCGACGGGCAGAACATCGCCGAAGTCGGCCAGGAAAGCCTGCGCGCACGCATCGGCATGATCACGCAGGACACCTCCCTGCTGCACCGCTCGATCCGCGACAACTTGCTGTATGGCAAGCCTGACGCCACCGACGCCGAGCTCTGGGACGCGGTGCACAAGGCTCGCGCCGACGAGTTCATTCCGCTGCTGTCGGACGCTGAGGGCCGTACCGGTTTCGACGCGCACGTCGGCGAACGCGGGGTGAAACTGTCCGGCGGCCAGCGTCAGCGCATCGCGATTGCCCGGGTGCTGCTCAAGGACGCGCCGATCCTGATCATGGACGAAGCAACCTCGGCACTCGACTCGGAAGTCGAAGCGGCGATCCAGGAAAGCCTGGAAACCCTGATGCAAGGCAAAACCGTGATCGCCATTGCTCACCGTCTCTCGACCATCGCTCGCATGGATCGGCTGGTAGTGCTGGAAAACGGCAAGATCGCCGAGAGCGGTACCCACGCCGAACTGCTGGCGCATCGCGGATTGTATGCGCGGTTATGGGCGCACCAGACCGGGGGATTTGTCGGGATCGATTGATCATTGAATCAATACAACTCCAATGTGGGAGGGGGCTTGCTCCCGAAAGCGGGGTGTCAGTACCGAACATTTGTCTGACACACCGCATTCGGGAGCAAGCCCCCTCCCACAATATATTGAGAACCGCCACAGCCCTCTAACCACGGGCTCTGGCGGTTTTTTGATGGCTGCTGGAAATCCATCCAAAGCGTGCTGTACTCAGCCAAGGTTCCAGCACGGAACCTGTCGTAAATCTGCAGGGAAGCACAACTCGATACAGTCTCGATAGCACGCCTATCAAGGACTCTCTCATGTCTCTGTTCAAACGTTCAGTTACTGAGTTGTTGGGTACGTTCTGGCTGGTTCTGGGTGGTTGTGGCAGTGCGGTGCTCGCCGCGTCTTCGCCTCTGGGCATCGGAGTGCTGGGGGTGGCCCTGGCGTTTGGTCTGACGGTGCTGACCATGGCGTTCGCCATCGGCCACATCAGCGGATGTCATCTCAATCCGGCGGTATCGGTCGGGTTGGTGGTCGGCGGACGGTTTCCAGCAAAAGAGCTACCCGCCTACATCATCGCCCAGGTGCTCGGCGGGATACTCGCCGCCGCGCTGCTCTACTACATCGCCAGCGGCAAGGAAGGTTTCGACATCGCAGCAGGTCTGGCGTCCAATGGGTACGGCGAGCACTCGCCCGGCAAATACTCGATGGCGGCAGGCTTTGTCACCGAGCTGGTGATGACCGGGATGTTCGTGATCATCATCCTCGGCGCCACCGACAAACGCGCCCCGGCGGGCCTCGCACCGATTGCCATCGGCCTGGGGCTGACGCTGATTCACCTGATCTCGATTCCGGTCACCAACACTTCGGTCAACCCGGCTCGTAGCACCGGGCCGGCGCTGATGGTCGGCGGCTGGGCGATCGCGCAGTTGTGGATGTTCTGGGTCGCGCCGCTGATTGGCGCGATAGTGGGCGGGACGATTTATCGCTGGCTGGGCAAAGAGCAATCCTGAACCCACTGGAAATCCCCTGTGGGAGGGGGCTTGCTCCCGAAGGCGTCGTGTCAGTCATAGCTACCGTACTGACACACCGCATTCGGGAGCAAGCCCCCTCCCACAGTAATAAATCAACCACGCCCGAGAATCGATGTCGGCCCCGTTTAAAGGCAAGCTCAGGCCTGGCGGTATGGCAAGGCTGTTCTGGCTTCCTCGGCGTACGCAAGGACGCCAGCACGTTCCTGTTGCAGGAAGTCTTTGACTGCGGCTTTCAGACCGGGATGACGCAGGTAGTGCCACGAGTGGGTGATCACCGGTTCAAAGCCGCGAATCAGCTTGTGCTCGCCCTGAGCGCCGGCATCAAAGCGCTGATACCCCTGAGCAATCGCATAGTCCATGCCCTGATAGAAACACGTCTCGAAATGCAGCCGGTCAAACTCGGCCAGACAGCCCCAATAGCGCCCATAGAAGCTGTCGCCCCCGACCAGACTGAAGGCCATCGCCACCGGCCGTGAACCCTGTCTGGCGAAGACCACCCGAATCGCCTCCGGCATCCGCGCAGCCAGCAGACTGAAAAACTCGCGCGTCAGGTACGGCGCCTGGCGGCGCACGGCGTAGGTGTTGGCATAGCAGGCGTAGACAAAATCCCATTGCGCCTCGTCCAGCTCACGCCCTTCCAGCCATTCGAATTCGAAGCCCTGCCCCGCCACTTGCTCGCGCTCTTTACGCATTTGCTTGCGCTTGCGCGAACTGAGCGCGTCGAGAAAATCCTGGAAGTCCCGATAACCGCGATTCTGCCAGTGATACTGACAGCCGATACGTTGCAGCCAGCCCGGCTGCTCGGCCATGGCGGCATCGGTGAACGGGTCGGTGAAATTGATGTGCGCGCTGGAAAGCTCCTCGATTTCCAGATAACCCGGCAGGCTCTTGAGCAGTTCGAAACCGTCCTCGACCCGGGCGGCCAGCAAGCGTGGTCCGCTGACCGGGCTGAACGGCACCGCCGTCAGCAGTTTGGGATAGTAATCGATGCCGGCCCGGGCGCAGGCATCGGCCCAGCCGTGATCGAACACGTACTCGCCGTAGGAATGCCACTTGCGATAACTGGGCAGCGCGGCGATCAACCGACCGCCTTCAACGTGCAGCAGATGCTCGGGCTGCCAGCCGGTATGGGGTCCGACGCTACCGCTGTCTTCCAGTGCGCTGAGGAACGCATGGCGCAAAAACGGCTGGTTCTCGGGCACCAGCGCGTCCCATGTCGCCGGGGCGATTTCTGACAGGCTTTGCAGGCGTTGCAACGGCATCAACTGACTCTCCACTTCCGGGCTTCAAAGCCCCGCGAGTATCGCTTATCGCTGCCCTTTGCACACGAGCAATCGGACGACAGTGCTCTAGCTCAATAGTTCACGAGGACTTTGTATCGTCATCGACATGACATCACTTAGCCACTGCTCTGTCATAAACCATCGCGATACTCGCTCCTGTTTTTAGAGCGCCGGGGTCTACCCGGACACTGTTTTCCGACGTACGCGTCGGTGTGCCCCGGATGGTTCTGCCATCCCTCTCATCTTCGGAGATTGCTATGCGTCTTGCTTCCACGAAAACTGCGGCGGCCTTGTGCGGTGGCCTGTTGCTGGCCATAAGCGTTCCGGCCAGTGCTGCAGTCGACGCCAAACTGCTCGACATGCTCAAGGCCAACGGTTCCATTTCCCAGGCGCAGTACATCGAACTGCAAACTGAACTGGCCAAGGATCAGAAGGCTCAGCAAATCGCGCAGCAGGCGCAGCAAGAGACCAACGAGCAAATCGCGGCAACCGCGAAGAAAACCAACGAGCTGAGCTCCTTCGACCAGAAACTCGCCTGGGCCGCCAAGACTCAGTTCAAGGGTGACGTGCGTATTCGTCAGGAGACCGTCAAGATCGACGGCGAATCCAACAACGGCGGCCGTGACAAGGATCGCCAGCGTATCCGCGCACGTCTGGGTGCCTACACCGAGATCAACCCGCAAGTCGACACCGGTATTCGTATCGCCACCGGCGGCGGCGACGATGCCCGTTCGACCAACCAGGACATGGACAACTACTTCGACAAGAAGCAGATCTGGCTCGACCTCGGCTACATCGACTACCACCCCGATGCCATCAAGAACCTGCACGTGATCGGCGGCAAGATGCTGCAACCGTGGGTCAGCATGGGCGACGTGATCTGGGACAGCGACATCAACCCGGAAGGTCTGGCCGTCACCTACAAATATCCACTGGGCAGCAGCGCCGAACTGTTCGGCAGCCTGGGTAACTACACCCTCAAAGACAACGTCGACGGCGAAGGCGTGCAATTCCGTCACGACCTGCGTCTGACTGCCGGGCAGTTGGGCAGCCGTTTCGCGATCACCGACAACCTGAAACTGACCCTGGGCGGCAGCGTCTACGCCTACCAGAACGACGAAGACAGCCGCTGCACCGGGACATCCACACCGTGCGCGCTGTCGGTCAACGGCAACTCGGCCAACAACGAGTTCCGCCTGTACGAAGGTTTCAGCCAGATCGACATTGGCGGTCTGCCGATGCCGCTGTCGTTCTACGGTCAATACGTGAAGAACAACGATGCCGTGACCGACGCCGATACCGCGTGGCTGGTCGGCGCCAAGTCGAAAGTCTTCGGTCTGAACCTGGATTACAACTATCGTGACGTACAGCGTGACGCCGTGGTCGGCGCGTTCACCGACTCCGACTTCGCCAACGGCACCACCGGTTCCCGTGGGCACAAGTTCAAGGTCGGTTACGACATCGACAAGAACTTCGCCATCGGCGCCACGTACTTCCTGACCAAGGCCGACTTCTCCAGCCGTACCCAGCGTGACGCAGACACCAACACTCTGCAGCTGGATGCCGAAGCCAAGTTCTAAAAAGCGTCACCCTATAGCCTGATGCGGGCGGAACGATCCCCATCATCCGTTCGTTTCGTCTGCGTCGGGCTATTTCTGCAGGATGCAAAAACACTGTAGGAGCTGCCGGAGGCTGCGATCTTTTGATCTTGTTTTTGAGGATCAAAAGATCGCAGCCTTCGGCAGCTCCTACAAGTGAGATTCTATTTTTCCTTACGGCGTTGCTCGGCCAGACGCTCAGCCAGCGCATCCACACCCTCTTGCGGCCTCTCCGGCATCGCCTTCAACGTGGCCTGCATCAAACGCATCTGACGAATGAACCGCCGACAGTTGGGGCAGAACATCAGGTGATGGCGCACCAGCAGTTTCTCGCGAAAGCTCAATTGGCCATCGAGATAATCGCTGGAGCGTGCCACTTGTTCCTTGCAGGTCAGCATTCGCCGGTCTCCTCAAAATGCTCCACCGTGGCGAAGACTTTCAGCCGCGCCCGATGCAGCAGCACACGGACATTGGAGAGCGAGATCTCCAGAAGATTACAGATCTCTTCCAGCTCCAGGCCTTGGCGCTCGCGCAGCAGCAACACGCTGCTTTGCAGTTCCGACAGACTGAGCAAGGTGTGCTCCAGGCAGTCACGCAACTCGCTTTCGGTGAGCAAGGCTTCCGGGGTGTCCTGATGCCAGGCGAATGGCGCCACCAGCCAATGGCCGTCACCGGGCGAAAAACGGTCGTCATCGATGGTGCCGTGGGGTGACGGCAGATCATCCATCAACACTTCGCGGCGGTTTTGTTTGTAGCGGCTCTTGGCCGAGTTGGCGGTGATGGTCAGCAGCCAGGTCTTGAGACTGGAACGACCCTCGAAGCTGCCGATGTGGCGCACCACCGAAAGCCAGGCGTCCTGCACCACTTCTTCGACATGGCGCTGGCCGACGATGGCATACGCCACGGCGCGCATGGCGCTCTGGTAGGTGCTGACCAGCTCCTTGAAAGCCTTTTGCTCACCCGCGAGCAGACGTTCGAGCAGTTGGGTGTCGTCCGTTGCGGCCATGCACGCCTCGTTTTCAGATGGTCGAAAGCAAAAGATCGCAGCCTGCGGCAGCTCCTACAAGGAGCTGCCGCAGGCTGCGATCTTTTCAGGCGCACTCAGCGCTTGCGCAGAATCACGCTGCCGATCGAGTAACCGGCGCCGAACGAGCTCAGCACCGCCAGCGAACCGGCGGCCAGATCGTCCTGATATTTGTGGAAGGCAATCACCGAGCCGGCAGAGCTGGTGTTGGCGTAGGTGTCGAGAATCACCGGCGCTTCTTCTTCAGTGGCTTCACGGCCCAGCAGCTTGCGCACGATCAGGTGGTTCATGCTCAGGTTGGCCTGGTGCAGCCAGAAGCGCTTGACGTCGCCGACGTTGAGTTTGTTCTCTTCCAGGTGCTCACCGATCAGCTCGGCGACCATCGGGCAGACGTCCTTGAACACCTTGCGGCCTTCCTGCACGAACAGCTTGTCGCGGGCGCCGATGCCCTCTTCCGCGGCGCGGTTGAGGAAGCCGAAGTTGTTGCGGATGTTGTTGGAGAACTTGGTCAGCAGTTTGGTGCTGACCACGTCGAACTGGTACTTGGACGTCGCCAGGTCAGCGCGCTCGATGATCACCGCCGTCGCCGCGTCACCGAAGATGAAGTGGCTGTCGCGGTCGCGGAAGTTCAGGTGACCGGTGCAGACTTCCGGGTTGACCATCAGGATCGCCCGGGCCTGGCCCAGTTGCACGCTGTTGGCCGCGGCCTGAATGCCGAAGGTCGCCGAGGAGCAGGCGACGTTCATGTCGAAACCGAAACCCTGAATGCCCAGTGCTTCCTGGACTTCGATGGCGATGGCCGGGTAGGCGCGTTGCAGATTGGAGCAGGCAACGATCACGCCGTCGATGTCGGCGGCGGTCTTGCCGGCACGTTGCAGCGCCTGTTCAGCGGCGCCGATGGCCATCTGGCACAGCACCGACCATTCGTCGTTGGAACGCTCCGGCAGGCGCGGGGCCATGCGCGCAGGATCAAGGATGCCGTCCTTGTCCATGACAAAGCGGCTCTTGATGCCCGAGGCTTTTTCGATGAATGCAGCACTGGATTCGGTCAGCGCCTGGACTTCACCGCTGGCGATGGCGTCGGCGTTGTCGGCGTTGAACTGCGCAACATAGGTATTGAAAGACTGCACCAGCTCTTCGTTGGAGATGCTGTTGGCCGGGGTGTACAGGCCGGTGCCGCTGATGACGACGTTATGCATGGTCGTTTCTCTAATCTGTTCAGGCAGAAAGCGCTGGCACCGACGTACCAACACACAAAGGGTCTGTTCCCGTCTGCGGGACGCTGACCTGGCATCGCTTTATTCCGATCACGACCTCACCGAAGGCTCTGGGTCGCGAAAACGGCGTTTATGGTCGCGAAGTTTGCCATAAACCCAAGGTTTTGGCGCCTTTCTCAAGCACAACCCAAATCCCGATGTGGGGCATATCTCTATCTTTGTGGTGAGGGGATTTATCCCCGATCGGCTGCGAAGCAGTCGCCAAACCATCACCCTCATCAAAACTGATGGGCTGAGATGGTCGCTTTTGGGGCGGCTTCGCCACCCATCGGGGATAAATCCCCTCACCACAAATGCCCACAGGTTTGGGATCAGGCCTCGACCTGACTCCACTGCTTGCTCAGCCGTTTGTCCGAGATCGGCGCTTTCGTCCCCAACTGCTGGGCGAACAGCGACACTCGGTATTCCTCCAGCCACCAGCGGTACAGTTCAAGCTGCGGATCGCGTTTGCCTTCCTGGGCATGCTTGGCGGCGCGGGTCTGGTATTGCGCCCAGAGGCCGGCCAGTTCACCGCTCCAGACTCGATCCTTCTGCACCTGCGCGCCGAGCTTCTCGAAACGCTGCTCGACCGCCTTCAGATAACGCGGCAACTCCTTGAGCCATTGCATCGGTGTTTCCCGGACGAAACCCGGATACACCAGATTGCTGATTTGCTGCTTGATGTCATTCAGCGCTACAGCCTGAGCCAGATCGATCTTGCCCTTGAAGCGTTTTTGCAGGCCGTGCCACAGCTTGAGAATCTCCAGCGTCAGCCGCGCGACGCGCTCGGCGTGTTCGGTCCAGCTGCCGCGTTTGCGTTCGGCCAATGCGGCGAGCCCGGCGCCGTCACGGGGCAACGGGTCTTCGCCTTCCAGAATGCAGCTATCGAGGCTGGCCAGCAGAATGTCTTCGACCAGCGCATCCACTCGGCCCAGCTCGCGATAGAGCAGGCCCAACTCGGTGATACCCGGCAGTTTGCTGCGCAGGAACTTCGCCGGCTCCGCCAGTTGCTGCAGCAGCAGCCGCTGCAGGGCGCGGCGATGCTGGAACTCAGCTTCGGCCGGGGTCGAGAACCGCCCTTCCTTGACCTTGCCACCCTCTTCCACCAGCGCCGGATAGACCGTCATCGACAGTCCGGCGATCTTCTGCTGAGTCTTTTCCGCCACCGGGGCGAAGACCTTGGCCTCCACCGGTTGCTGACTTTTCGCACTCTGCGGCACGGCCAAAGCCGCCTGGCTGGCTTCGGCAAAACGCGCGGTCAGCTCGGCCAGGTCGCGGCCCTCGCCGAGGAACTTGCCCTGGCCGTCGACGATTTCCAGGTTCATCCGCAGATGGCTTTCGACCTGCTGCGCGGCTTCCGCCCATGCTTCATCGCTGACGCGCGCACCGGTCATGCGCAGCAACTCGCGACCGAGCGCTTGCGGCAATGAGCCTTCAGCGAAGGTCATGCGCTGCAACGCCGCCTTGATGAAATCCGGCACCGGCACGAAGTTCTTGCGCAAGGCTTTCGGCAGATTGCGCACCAGCGCAATGCACTTGGCCTCGATCAGCCCCGGCACCAGCCATTCCAGACGTTCCGGTGGCAGCATCGGCAGCAGCGGTGCCGGCACGCGCAGGGTCACGCCGTCGCGTGGGTGATTGGGTTCGAAGTGATAACTGAGCGCCAGTTCCAGATCACCGATGTGCAGCGTGTCCGGGTAGTCGCGCGCGGTGACCTCACTGGCCTCGCGGGCCAGCACGTCTTCTTCGCGCATGATCAGCAATTGCGGGTCTTTCTGGCTGTTGACCCGATACCAGCTGTCGAACGTCGCGGTCTGATGAATCTCCGCCGGCAAGCGCGCATCGTAGAACGCGTACAGGGTTTCTTCGTCAGCGAGAATGTCGCGGCGACGGGCCTTGGCTTCCAGCTCGTCGAGCTGTTCGAGCAACTGCTTGTTGGCGGTCAGGCACTTGGCTTTCGACTGAATCTCGCCGCGCACCAGCCCTTCACGAATAAACAGCTCGCGCGAGACCAGCGGATCCACCGGGCCGTAATGCACCGGGCGGCGACCGACCACGATCAGCCCGAACAGGGTGATCTGCTCGTAGGCCACGACCTGGCCGCGCTTCTTCTCCCAGTGCGGTTCGAAATGGTTTTTCTTGATCAGGTGCCCGGCCAGCGGCTCGATCCAGTCGGCATCGATTTTGGCGACCATGCGCGCGTAGAGTTTGGTGGTTTCCACCAGTTCGGCGGTCATCAGCCACTGCGGACGCTTCTTGCCGATGCCCGACGACGGGTGAATCCAGAAGCGCCGCTGACGGGCACCGAGGTAATCACCGTCCTCGGTTTTCTGGCCGATCTGGCTGAGCAGGCCGACCAGCACGGCTTTGTGCAGTTTCGGGTAATCCGCCGGTTCCTTGTTGAGGCTCAGCTGCATGTCGCGGCAGATCAGGCTCAACTGGCGATGAGAGTCACGCCACTCGCGCAGACGCAGATAATTGAGGAAATTCTTCCGGCACCAGTTGCGCAGCGGACTGGCGGTCAGCGCCTGGCGTTGCTCTTCAAAACCGCGCCACAGATTGACCAGCCCGGCGAAGTCGGAGTCGGTGTCTTTCCATTGTGCGTGGGCCTGATCGGCTGCTTGCTGACGCTCCGGCGGACGCTCGCGCGGGTCTTGAATCGACATGGCGCTGGCGACGATCAGCACTTCCTGCAGGCTGCCGAGTTTTGCCGCTTCCAGCAGCATGCGGCCCATGCGCGGGTCTACCGGCAGGCGCGCCAGCTGGCGCCCGAGCGGGGTCAGCTGACTGTTGCGGTCCACCGCCGAGAGTTCTTGCAGCAGGTTGAAACCGTCGCTGATCGCCTTGCCGTCCGGCGGTTCGATGAACGGGAACGCAGTGATTTCGCCGAGGCGCAGATGCAACATCTGCAAGATAACAGCGGCAAGGTTGGTACGCAGAATCTCCGGATCGGTGAACTCCGGGCGGCCGAGGAAATCTTCCTCGCTGTACAGACGCACGCAGATCCCCGGTTCAACCCGCCCGCAACGACCTTTACGCTGATTGGCGCTGGCCTGGGAAATCGCTTCGATCGGCAGGCGCTGAACTTTGGCGCGATAGCTGTAGCGACTGATGCGCGCGGTGCCGCTGTCGATCACGTAACGGATGCCCGGCACGGTCAGCGAGGTCTCGGCAACGTTGGTCGCCAGCACTACGCGGCGCCCCGGGTGCGACTGGAAAATCCGCTGCTGTTCGGCCGGCGACAGGCGCGCGTACAGCGGCAGGATTTCCGTGTGTTTGAGCTGGGCCTTGCGCAGCATGTCGGCGGCATCGCGGATCTCGCGCTCGCCGGGCAGGAACACCAGCACATCGCCGGGACTGCGGCGTTCGCTGCGCTCGTAGGCGGCAATTTCGTCGAGGGTGGCGAGGATCGCCTGATCCACGGTCAGGTCGTCTTCGACACGGTTGCCCTCTTCGTCTTGCTCCAGGGTCAGCGGGCGATACCAGGTGTCCACCGGGAAGGTGCGACCGGACACCTCGACAATCGGCGCATCGTCGAAATGTTTGGAGAAGCGCTCCAGATCGATGGTCGCCGAAGTGATGATGACCTTCAGATCCGGGCGACGCGGCAGCAGGGTTTTCAGGTAACCGAGCAGGAAGTCGATGTTCAGGCTGCGTTCGTGGGCTTCGTCGACGATGATCGTGTCGTAGCGCTCGAGGTAGCGGTCGTTCTGGGTTTCCGCCAGCAGGATGCCGTCGGTCATCAGTTTGATCAGGGTGTTGGAATCGCTTTGATCCTCGAAGCGCACCTGATAGCCAACCAGCGAACCGAGCGGTGTGCCGAGTTCTTCGGCCACCCGGCTGGCGACACTGCGCGCAGCGATTCGGCGTGGCTGGGTGTGGCCGATCAAGCCATGCTGGCCGCGACCGATTTCCAGACAGATTTTCGGCAACTGGGTGGTTTTACCCGAGCCGGTTTCGCCAGCGATGATCAGCACTTGATGCTTCTCCAGCGCTGCCTTGATTTCGTCGCGCTTGGCGGCGATCGGCAGGCTGTCGTCGTAACGAATCACTGGCAGGCTGGCACGGCGCGCCAGCACCTGATCACAGGACGCCTGCATGCGCGCCACCCACTGGGCCAGTTTGGCCTCGTCGGGTTTCTTGCGCAGCTCGAGTAACTGCCGCCGCAGCCGGTGACGGTCGGCGAGCATGGCGTGATCGAGGTTTTTCAGCAGTTTGTCGATGGAGGGCAATTCGTCGGTCATCGGGTACGCAATTCGGTCGTCTGTTTATGCAGGGGGGCGATTGTCGCAGATTTGCCCTCGATTGACCTGCTTCCCCTGTAGGAGCTGCCGAAGGCTGCGATCTTTTGATGTTGTTTTTTTAAAAGCAAAATCAAAAGATCGCAGCCTTCGGCAGCTCCTACAGGGGGGAGTTATTCGTTGTCGAGGCCTTTGCGGCGGTAGGGGAATACGTCGATGACTTTGCCGGCGCGAATCGCCTCTTGCAAACCCTTCCAGTAATCGGCGTTGTACAACTCGCCATGCAGTTGATCGAACAGTTTGCGCTGCCCGGCATCGGCAAACAGAAACGGCGGAAACTCTTCCGGGAACACATCCAGCGGCCCGATCGAGTACCACGGTTCGGAAGCCATTTCGTCCTCGGGGGTGCGCGGCGCGGGGATGTGGCGGAAGTTGGCTTCGGTCAGGAAGCAGATCTCGTCGTAGTCGTAGAACACCACTCGGCCGTGACGAGTGACGCCGAAGTTCTTCAGCAACATGTCGCCGGGAAAGATGTTGGCCGCCGCCAGTTGCTTGATCGCCAGGCCGTAGTCCTCCAGCGCCTCGCGCACCTGCGCTTCATTGGCGTTTTCCAGATAGAGGTTGAGCGGGGTCATCCGGCGTTCGGTCCAGCAGTGGCGGATCAGCACCGTATCGCCTTCGACCGAAACCGTAGACGGCGCGACTTCCAGCAGTTCTTCCAGGCACGCCGGATCAAACTTGCTCAGCGGAAAACGGAAGTCGGCGAACTCCTGGGTATCGGCCATGCGCCCGACCCGGTCGACACTTTTCACCAGACGATATTTTTCGATCACCGTCGCCCGGTCGACGTTTTTCGACGGCGAGAAACGGTCCTTGATGATCTTGAACACGGTGTTGAAGCCCGGCAGGGTGAACACGCTCATGACCATGCCGCGCACGCCGGGGGCCATGATGAACTGGTCGTCGGTGTTGGCCAGGTGATTGATCAGCGCCCGGTAGAACTCGGATTTGCCGTGCTTGTAGAAACCGATCGAGGTGTACAGCTCGGCGATGTGCTTACCCGGCAGAATGCGCCGCAGGAAGCCGATGAACTCCGCCGGCACCGGCACATCGACCATGAAATAGGAACGGGTGAAGGAGAAGATGATCGACACATCGGCTTCGTCGGTGATCAGCGCATCGATCTGAATCCCCCGACCCTCGCGGTGCAGCAATGGAATCACCAGCGGCCACTGCTCGTCGCGGGTGTAGATACGCCCGACCAGATACGCGCCCTTGTTGCGGTACAACACCGAGGAAAACAGCTCGACGCTCAGCTCCGGGTCCTTGCACACCCAGTCCGGCAAATTCTCGCGCAACTGTGCTTCGAGGCGCTGCAGGTCACCGGGCAGATCGGCGTAATCCTCGCTGAAGCGATAGTCGGCAAAGATGCTCGCGAGCATCGACGACAACTGCCCTTGCGGCTTGTAGGTGCGGGTTTGCGCAGCCCGGGCGCGGCGTAGGCTCGGCCGGGTGGTGTGGATGAACATGCAGCCGTCGCTGATCAGGTCGTGACTGAACAGCCCGCAGAAGATCGAGTTGTACCAGGTCTCGGACAATTCATCGTCGAAACGCAGGTCAATGACACTGATGTAAGCACTCTTCACCAGCGGCCAACTGCTGACATTCATCAGCGTCTCGTCGTCGAAATGCTCGCGCAGGCGGGCGATGGTTTCGCCGACCTTTTCTTCGTAGAGATTGATCCGCGCCGCCGACGCGGTCTGCGTCTCCTGCCAGCGCGCCTGCTCGAAGCGCTCGCGCGCACCGTCGGTGATCCGCCGGAAGTGCTCGCGGTAATCGTCAAAGCCATCGAGGATCATGCGGGCGATGTCGGTGGCTGGCCATTGCTGCGGCATAGAGGAGACCTCGGCGTGCAAGTGGAAATCTGTGCCTGAGCTTAGCCACGGATGCGTGCGCAGGAGAAGTGCAATTTCTGCCAAAAGCGCGGCAGGGTTGTACAGCGACACAGTTTTTATCAAAGTTTTTTGAGTCGACCGTTCGGTCAATTAACCGCCCTCTCAGTCTCGTCTGCCGCCCCGCGCAAGCCCGCGAATTCCCTGGGATTCGGATCCAATCCATGCCCCACCGCTCTGGCTCGCGGTTTTACCGCTGCGTTCCCACCTGTCGATGAAAGAGAAGAACTGCTCACAGATTGGTCTTACCAAAATAGTGGCACTTTGATATACAGCCCGCCAGTACCCGCCTCACAACAAGATCCTCGGCCCACGAGGACGACCTCTTCCTCATAGATCAAGGAGCACATTGATGTCTATCCGCAATCTGCGCATCGGTTTGCGCGCCAGTTTGAGTTTTGCCGTATTGGCCGCCCTGCTGGTGGTGGTCGGCCTGTTCGGCCTGGGCCAGATGAAAAATCTGCGTGAGAGCGCAACGGTGATCGAGGAATCGTGGATGCCCAGCATCGAGAGCATTCACGATGCGGCGGCGAACATCGCCAACATCCGCCTCGAATCCCTGCGCCTGATCACCAGCACCCAGCCGGCGGTACGCGACACAAGCAAAGGCATCATCAAGGTGCAGCGCGAAGAATTGTCGAAGCGCCTGAAGGACCACACCGCTCTGCTGGCCAGCGATGCGGAACGGGCGATGCTCGACGGTTTGAATAGCGACGTCGCCAAGTACATGAGCATCCTGGACCAGATCATCGCTCAGATCGACGCCGGGCAAAGTGAACAGGCCTATGCCCGTCTGAACAATGAACTGGCGCCACAGGGCCGAACCCTCGACAAAGCGCTGGAGCAGATGATCAGCTTCAACCAGCAAGGCGCCGACAGCGCCGCCGAGGCTGCTGCCGGGGTTTACCAGCAGGCGCTGTGGATTGTCGCGACGATCATCGTTGTCGCCCTGATCGCCACCCTGCTGCTGGCCTGGCTGCTGACCCGCAGCATCACCGCACCGATCAATCAGGCCCTGTCCGTCGCGCAAAAAATTGCCGCCGGCGACCTCAGCGGCCAGATTGCCGATCACGGTAGCGATGAGGCGGCGCAGTTGCTCAGCGCCCTCGCCGAGATGCAGAACAACCTGCGCTCGACCATCCGTGGCATAAGCGAATCGGCGCAGCAACTGGCCTCCGCCGCCGAAGAAATGAGCTCGGTGATGGAGCAAAGCACCCGTGGCCTGCAACAGCAGAACGATCAAATCGAACAGGCCGCCACCGCCGTCACCGAGATGAGCACGGCGGTGGATGAAGTTGCGGCCAACGCGGTATCCAGCGCCGAGGCCTCCGAAGCCTCGAACGAGGACAGCAAACACGGGCATGTGCAGGTCAGCGAGACCATCAACTCGATTCAGGAACTGGTCAGCGCAGTGCTCGGTGCGTCGGAGCAGGCCGAAGGCCTCGCCACTCAGGCTCAGGACATCAGCAAGGTGCTCGATGTGATTCGCGGCATCGCCGGGCAAACCAACCTGCTGGCGCTCAACGCCGCCATCGAAGCGGCGCGCGCGGGTGAGGCCGGACGCGGTTTTGCGGTGGTCGCCGATGAAGTGCGTTCGCTGGCGCAACGCACGCAGAACTCCACCGAAGAAATCGAGCTGATGATCAGCAGCATCCAGCAAGGCACCGGCGCCACCGTCGGCGCCTTGCAAAGCAGTGCCGAGCAGGCCAGCCACACGTTGCGCCGGGCGAACAGTGCCGGTCAGGCACTGGAGAAAATCACCGCGTCGATCTCGCAGATCAACCAGCGCAACCTGGTGATCGCCAGCGCGGCCGAGCAGCAAGCGCTGGTGGCGCGCGAGGTTGATCAGAATCTGGTGACCATCCGCGATCTCTCGACCCAGACCGCCGCCGGCGCTACCCAGACCTCCGCTGCCAGTCAGGAACTGTCGCGCCTGGCGATCGACCTCAACGGCTTGGTGACGCGCTTCGTGCTCTGAATGAAAAATTAAATGCCCGATTGACGGTTGCCATCGACAGGGCGCTCGGCAACACTCTCGTCCCGATCAAGGAAGGAGTGCCATCGTGAGCGCTGTCGATATTTTCCGCATGCTGTCGCTGGCAGCCATCTGGGGCGCGAGCTTCCTGTTCATGCGCATTATTGCGCCGGTGATCGGCACCATTCCGACCGCGTTCTTTCGGGTGTCGATTGCTGCCGTCGGTCTGCTGGTGATTCTCGGGCTGATGCGCATCAGCTGGGATTTCAAGGGCAAACTGAAAACCGTGATGTTGCTGGGCGTTATCAACTCGGGGATTCCGGCGACGTTGTATTCGGTGGCGGCGCAAGTGTTGCCGGCCGGTTACTCGGCAATCTTCAACGCCACCACGCCGTTGATGGGCGTGTTGATTGGCGGGCTGTTTTTCAGTGAAAAACTCACTGTCGCGAAACTGACCGGGGTGTTTCTCGGCTTGTTCGGTGTCGGTGTGCTGACGCGCGCAGGTCCGGTCGCGTTCGATCTGCAATTGCTGATGGGCGCCCTCGCCTGCCTGCTCGCTACCACTTGCTACGGCTTCGCCGGGTTCCTCACGCGGCGCTGGCTGGATCACAGCGGCGGACTCGACAGTCGTCTCTCGGCCGTGGGCAGCATGCTCGGCGCCTCGCTGTTTCTGTTGCCACTGTTCGGCTACAGCGTGATCACCGCCCCTCCGGCAAGCTGGGGTGGGTGGAATGTCTGGCTGTCGCTGCTGGGCCTGGGTCTGGGCTGCACGGCGTTCGCCTACATCATCTATTTCCGCCTGCTCAGCTCCATCGGCCCGGTCAAATCGATGACCGTGACCTTCATGATTCCGGCGTTCGGCGTATTGTGGGGCGCGTTGCTGCTGGATGAGCCGTTGTCGATGGCGCACCTGTATGGCGGGGTGTTGATTGCGCTGGCGTTGTGGCTGGTGTTGAAGCCGGCGGTGGTGAAGCCCGCTGCCGCAACAGTCCGCTGATTTTGCGGCGTTAACAAGTCAGTCTTCGCGAGCAAGCCCGCTCCCACAGAAGGAATGCATTCCAATTGTGGGAGCGGGCTTGCTCGCGAAGAGGCCGGCCCAGACACTGAAAATGCCCGGGTCGGCCTGAAGGTTTTCAAGCAGTTTTACGGAACACAAACGCCAGCCCGACGATGATCAACAGCATCCCCAGCACACTCAACGCCGCCAGACGATTGCCGAAAATCAGGTAATCCATCACCGCCGTCACCGCCGGCACCAGATAGAACAGACTGGTGACATTCACCAGATTGCCCCGGGCGATCAGGCGATAGAGCAACAGTGTCGCCAGCACCGACACCACCAGTCCCATCCACAACACCGGCACGATGAAACCCGTGCTCTGTTCAAAGTGGAACGGCTGAAATGGCACAAATATCCCGCACAACAACAGCCCGGCCAAATACTGCACCGGCAATGTGCCGAGGGGATTGTCGGTGATGCGTTTCTGCATGATCGAGCCCACTGTCATGCTCGCCAGCGCCAACAGACCGAACAGCATCCCTGCCCAGGACATCCCCGCCAGTCCGATACCCTGATAAACCACCATAATCAACCCGGCCAGGCCCAGCGCCAGACCGAACATCCGGCTCGCCGAGCGCTGGCGCTCCATCAGCACCACGGTCAGGATCGGCTGCACGCCCATGATGGTCGCCATCACCCCCGGCGTGACTTTGGTGTTGAGTGCCAGCAGATAGAAAATCTGATACGCGCCCAACAACACCACGCCCGTTGCAATCGCAAACAGCATCGGCCGACCGCCCTTGGGCAGCTTCAACTTGAGCAGCGGCGTCAACAGCACCAGCCCGCACAGTGCGATCACAAAGCGAATCAGCAGAAAGGCAAAGGGCGAGGCATGGGCCAGCCCCCATTTGGAGAAGATCGCCCCGCTGCTCCACAGCAGAACGAACAGGCTCGTGGACGTCGCCGCGAGCGCGGATTTTTTCGAAAGGACAAACATGAATACCACCTGTAGTCAGGCAAATAGCCAACTCAGCCGAGACTGAAATTCAGTAGGTTTTTCTGGCGGGCGCAGGGGTCAGCAAAGAATGCCGATCAGCCCGAAACGCCAACGCCCGGCGGTGATACGACGGCGCACACCGGCGTGCTACTGACAGGTGGAGGGTAATGACTGATCTGCCCAGGCTGCTGATTCCCGCACGGCACGACGCCAGCGTTGACCGCTGAATCGACTACCGCGTTGATGAGGAATGCAGGCATTGGGGCTGATCTTTTTTGAAGGGTTTGGAGAGTGAATCAGATGATTCACGAGCGCCGACTATAACCAGCGTGGGACATGGATTGCAATGATTTGGACAAAGGGCCAGCAGGGACAGCTCGATGGCAGGCGCATAGGCTGATGAGCAACGGATAGGCCCATTGATGGGGAGACAGGGAATGCTCGGGATCACATGCCAAGGGAACGGACGAATTTGCGGTATCAGTTGTACAAATCGCAGGCCAGGAAACAGGCAAGCATCGCCAAAGCTCTATTGCAGCTACCAGCGCGACAAGACTTGTCGAAAGTACGCTTCGAACCCATCGACGCCATAGCACTGAGCGCGTTCGAGCTCTGGGAGAATCCACTTTTTTGCTGGCGAGAGGTTGCCGCATGGAAATCACGAGAACCCCTGTCCCTGGATATCGCGATCTGGTTCGAAGAACAGCTCTGCGGACTGTGCTTCGTCAATCCGAACAAAAGCCGCCAACGTATTCGAATCGTACGATTGGAAGGGCGACCCGGAGATTCTCACCCGCTGAAAAATCGTATCGGGACCTTGGCAATGATGGTCATCGATGAGTTCGCCCAAATAGTCGGCAGCAAGTTCATTGAAGTCCAGGAGCCAATGCAGGGAGCAATTCCTGTTTATACAAAGCTCGGCTTCAAATTTGATTTGGAAGGTCGTCTTGTCCTCGCAGTGGAGAGTAAAGTATCGTGAAAACAGTTCAAGTAATGATCAATGAGGGAGGGAGCATGCGCAAATCAGTCAAGAAATCCCCCGCTAAGAAAAGATCAATCAAAACAGAAGAAAAGATTGTGTCATCCAGGCTATCAGCCAATCAGCAGCGCTTTCTGCAGTTACTGATTACAGGCATTGAAGACGAACCCAACGTTCTCGCCGGGCGCCGCTGACTCACAGACAATAAAAAACCGCTCACAAGGAGCGGTTTTTTCATTTCAACATCCGGCCTCAACCAAACAGCCAATACCCCAGCAGAGTCAGCACCACCACCGCCAATACCGGACGCAGGATGCGGTAGGCCTTGGGATTGCGGCGTTTCCACTGTTTGACCACGCCGCTGAACCGGTCGCTGAAGTTCTTGCTCCAGGCGTAGGCCTGATTGATGCCGCCGACACGTTCGTCGTCAAGGTTCTGCGGGGCGGTGGCACGTCCCAGCCAGGCGCTGATGGCGCGATTGATGCGGGTCATCAGGCGGTTGCTCAGCGGGCGTTCGACATCGCAGAACAGGATGACGCGGGTTTGTTCGGTCTCGTTCTTGACCCAGTGCACGTAGGTCTCATCGAACATCACGTCTTCACCGTCGCGCCAGGCGTAGACCTGACCATCAACGAAGATCCGGCAATCGTCGGAGTTCGGTGTCGACAGGCCCAGGTGATAACGCAGCGAGCCGGCAAACGGGTCACGGTGCGGGTTCAGATGGCTGCCACCTGGCAACAGCGCGAACATCGCGCCTTTGACGTTAGGGATCGCACTGACCAGCGCCACGGTCTTCGGGCACAGAGTTTCGGCCGACGGCAGCGGTTTGTCGTACCACTTGAGGTAGAAACGTTTCCAGCCCTTCTTGAAGAACGAGCCGAAACCGGCGTCATTGTTCTTTTCGGCGGCGCGGATGTAGCCCTCGTCGAACAGGTGCATGGCCTCGTCGCGAATGGTTTCCCAGTTATCGCGCAACACATCCAGCTCCGGAAACTTGCTGCGATCCAGATATGGCTTGGAGGGAACGCCGGAGAACAGGTACATCAGCGCGTTGTACGGGGCGAACAGCGCCGAGTGGTTGACGAACTGGCGCAGAACCGGCAAACGCGCCTTGCCGCGCAAATGCACATAGAGGATGCTGCCCACAAACAGCAGCAGCACCAATACCTTGGCGGCTAACGAAAAGGTCATCAACGACTCCTTGAATAAAGACAACGCTGCGCAATGCCCTATAGCCGGCATGGCAGCCGGCCATGATAAACACTACCGGCCTCGGGAAAAACCCGCTGAACCCAAGATTCAGTGTTAAGAATTGCGCAACAAAGCATTTATTAGCATAACGATCCTGAACCCTGGCTGATCTGAGTCAATTCGACTACTGCTGATTCTCCTGCTCGGTGAACAGATCGCTGAACAGCATGCTCGACAGATAGCGTTCACCGGAGTCCGGCAAAATCACCACGATGGTCTTGCCCTGCATTTCAGGCTTCTCGGCTAAACGCACTGCCACGGCCATGGCCGCGCCGCAAGAGATACCGCACAAAATCCCTTCTTCCTGCATCAGGCGCAGCGCCATGGCCTTGGACTCGTCGTCAGTGACCTGCT
This sequence comes from Pseudomonas sp. lyk4-TYG-107, assembly GCF_030209055.1. NCBI lineage: Bacteria > Pseudomonadati > Pseudomonadota > Gammaproteobacteria > Pseudomonadales > Pseudomonadaceae > Pseudomonas > Pseudomonas sp. lyk4-TYG-107. Next base: position 92,830 of record NZ_JARVST010000033.1, on the reverse strand, counting down.
CCACCCGGTCGACCATCGACAGATCGAGGTTCTTCGGCACGAAACCCGCGCCAATCCCCTGAATCTTGTGTGGGCTCGGCTTGATCTCTTCACCCGCCAGCGCCTGGCTGATGACCGGCGAAGACACCGGCTCCACTGCCACCGACAGAATCGGTTTGCCCTGGGTATTCTTGATATACCGCGAAACGCCAGTGATGGTTCCGCCGGTCCCGACGCCAGCGACCAGCACATCGACGGCGCCATCGGTGTCGTTCCAGATTTCCGGGCCGGTGGTTTTTTCGTGGATCGCCGGGTTGGCCGGGTTATCGAACTGCGACGGCATGAAGTATTTGCCGGTGTCGCTGGCAACAATTTCGGCTGCCTTCTCGATCGCGCCTTTCATGCCCTTGGCCGGTTCAGTCAGGACCAGCTCTGCGCCGAGGGCCTTGAGCACCTTGCGCCGCTCGATGCTCATTGATGCCGGCATGGTCAGCATCAATTTGTAACCACGGGCGGCGGCGACGAAGGCCAGACCGATGCCGGTATTGCCCGACGTCGGTTCGACGATGGTCATGCCCGGCTTGAGTTTGCCGCTGCTTTCGGCGTCCCAGATCATGTTCGCGCCGATCCGGCACTTGACCGAATAACCGGGGTTGCGCCCCTCGATCTTGGCCAGAATGGTCACGCCGCGCGGCGCGATGCGGTTGATCTGCACCAGCGGCGTGTTGCCGATGGAATGGGCGTTGTCAGCGAAAATACGGCTCATGGCTGGGTCCTTATGCAGCGTTGAATTCAGCCTTTCAAGGTATGCCTGTTGCCGGGCGCAGTCCAGTCGGGTCGAACGTCTGCGCCGCGCCACAGTCAATCGCTTACATCGTTCGGGAATTGTTGCCATGAAGCGTCGTTATAGCTGGCCAATAGGGATTTTTGCCGTCGTGGTTGTGCTGCTGATCGCCCTGCACATCGCCCTGCCCTACGTGGTGCGCGATTACCTGAACGGCAAACTGGCCGACATGGGTGACTACCGCGGCCAGGTCACCGACGTCGATCTGGCCCTGTGGCGCGGCGCCTACCGGATCAACGGCCTGAAGATCGTCAAGGTCGACGGCAAGGTGCCGGTGCCGTTCGTCAACGCGCCCGTGATCGATCTGGCGGTCAGCTGGCATTCGCTGTGGTACGACCATGCCGTGGTGGCGCAGGTGCAATTCTTCAATCCCGAGGTCAACTTCGTCGATGGCGGCCCCAACAAGCAGAACTCGCAGACTGGTAAAGGCACCGACTGGCGGGCGCAACTGGGCAAGTTGCTGCCGATCACTCTCGACGAGGTGCAGATCCACGACGGCAAGATCACTTTCCGCAATTTCAACTCCAAACCGCCGGTCAACATGAACGCCAGTAACGTCGAGGCGAGCATCTACAACCTGACCAACGTGGTCGACAAACAGGGCAAGCGCGACGCCCGCTTCGAAGGCAAAGCCAAGCTGCTCGGCCACGCACCACTGGAAACCACGGCCACTTTCGATCCGCTGAGCAATTTTGAGGACTTCCAGTTCCGCCTGCGCGCCCGCGACATCGAACTCAAGAGCATGAACGACTTCGCCTCGGCCTACGGCAAGTTCGACTTCAACGCCGGCCACGGCGACGTGGTCATCGAAGCCCAGGCGAAAAAAGCCCAGGTCACTGGCTACATCAAACCGCTGCTGCGCGACGTCGAAGTGTTCAACTGGCAGCAGGACGTGGAGAACAAGGACAAGAGCATCTTCCGCTCAGTCTGGGAGGCCATCGTCGGCGGCACGGAAACCGTGCTGAAGAACCAGGCCAAGAATCAGTTCGCCACCAAGGTCGAACTCAGTGGCAACGTGCATCAGCAAAACATCAGTGCGTTCGAAGCGTTTTTGCAGATTTTGCGTAATGGCTTCATTCAGGCTTTCAATGCGCGGTATGAGCGGCCTAAGCCGGATGCGGGCTAGAGCGCTGCGCCAGCATTTCCAAATAGAGTGTATCAGCGCCGATCTGTATATCCGGCTCCGGCCATTCCACACTCCAGCCGTGATCGCCCAGGATTACAGAGGCGAATATCTCAGGATCCAGCAACGGCTGGAGCCCTGGAGCGTCTTGAAGATCTTGACTCAAATCGACCACCCATCGCTGATCATCGATAAAGGTCAGTTCCAGACAAAAATCAGACCAGACACGAACCGCCGACAGGCGGGGGCGTTTCATCCGTAACATCAGTGCAAGTCCTCCATCAGATGATTGGGCTGCTTCGCAGCCCAGCGGGAGCAAGCTCCCTCGCCACAGATTTTGTAAACATCCTGAAGGCTATCGTTAAATGGGCAAGGCCTGAATGCTGGCCATCAGCCGAAACCGAGTCAACATGTGACGCCCCATTCAGAGACTGAATAAGCCGTCTGCGTTCACAGTCGACCGGGGTGCGCGTTATAGTCGGGGCATCCGATTTTTTCGCCCCCGCCCTGCCCGTGCAGGTCGGCGTTACCGTTCGAGGATTAGCAGATGAAGTTCGAAGGCACCCAGGCCTACGTCGCCACCGATGACCTGAAGCTGGCGGTCAATGCCGCCATCACCCTGGAGCGGCCGCTGCTGGTCAAGGGCGAACCGGGCACCGGCAAGACCATGCTCGCCGAGCAACTGGCCGAATCGTTCGGCGCCAAGCTGATCACCTGGCACATCAAGTCCACCACCAAGGCCCATCAGGGTCTGTACGAGTACGATGCGGTCAGCCGTCTGCGCGACTCGCAACTGGGCAACGAAAAAGTCCACGACGTGCGCAACTACCTGAAGAAGGGCAAGCTGTGGGAGGCTTTCGAGTCCGAAGAACGGGTGATTCTGCTGATCGACGAAATCGACAAGGCCGACATCGAGTTCCCCAACGACTTGCTGCAAGAACTCGACAAGATGGAGTTCTACGTTTACGAGATCGACGAGACCATCAAGGCCAAGAAACGCCCGATCATCATCATTACCTCGAACAACGAGAAAGAGCTGCCGGACGCCTTCCTGCGCCGTTGCTTCTTCCACTACATCGCCTTCCCCGACCGTAACACTCTGCAGAAAATCGTCGACGTGCACTACCCGGACATCAAGAAGGATCTGGTCAGCGAAGCGCTGGACGTGTTCTTCGACGTGCGCAAGGTGCCGGGCCTGAAGAAGAAGCCGTCGACCTCCGAATTGGTCGACTGGCTGAAGCTGCTGATGGCCGACAACATTGGCGAAGCAGTGCTGCGCGAGCGCGATCCGACCAAGGCCATTCCGCCATTGGCCGGTGCGCTGGTGAAGAACGAACAGGATGTGCAGTTGCTTGAGCGCCTGGCGTTCATGAGCCGTCGCGGTTCTCGCTAAGAGGCTGATGCCATGTTGCTCAACCTGTTCAATGAAATGCGTGCAGCCAAGGTGCCAGTGTCGGTGCGCGAGCTGCTCGACCTGATCAACGCGCTGAAACAGCGCGTGACCTTCGCCGACATGGACGAGTTCTATTACTTGTCGCGGGCGATTCTGGTCAAGGACGAACGGCATTTCGATAAGTTCGACCGCGCGTTTGGCGCCTACTTCAACGGCCTGGAAAAACTCGACGATCACTTGCAGGCGCTGATTCCCGAAGACTGGTTGCGCAAGGAATTCGAGCGTTCGCTGACTGATGAGGAACGCGCGCAGATCCAGTCCCTCGGCGGTCTGGACAAGCTGATCGAAGAATTCAAGAAACGTCTGGAAGAACAGAAGGAACGCCACGCCGGCGGCAACAAATGGATCGGCACCGGCGGCACCAGTCCGTTCGGCTCCGGCGGCTTCAACCCGGAAGGCATCCGCGTCGGCGATGCCGGCAAGCGTCAGGGCAAAGCGGTCAAGGTCTGGGATCAGCGCGAGTACAAGAACCTCGACGATTCGGTGGAGCTGGGTACGCGCAACATCAAGGTCGCCCTGCGTCGTCTGCGCAAATTTGCCCGTCAGGGTGCGGCTGAAGAGCTGGACATCGACGGCACCATCGACCACACCGCCAAGGACGCCGGCCTGCTGAATATCCAGATGCGTCCGGAGCGGCGCAACACGGTGAAGCTGTTGCTGCTGTTCGACATCGGCGGCTCGATGGACGCGCACGTGAAGATCTGCGAGGAACTGTTTTCGGCCTGCAAGACCGAGTTCAAGCATCTGGAGTACTTCTACTTCCACAACTTCATTTATGAGTCGGTGTGGAAGAACAACATGCGCCGCACGTCCGAGCGTTTCTCGACCCAGGATCTGCTGCACAAATACGGCGCCGACTACAAAGTGATCTTCATCGGTGACGCCGCCATGGCGCCCTACGAAATCACCCAGGCCGGCGGCAGCGTCGAGCACTGGAACGAAGAGCCGGGCTACCTGTGGATGCAGCGCTTCATGGAGAAGTACAAGAAGCTCATCTGGATCAATCCGTATCCGAAGGACACCTGGGGCTACACCTCGTCGACCAATATCGTGCGCGATTTGATCGAGGATCAGATGTATCCGCTGACGTTGCGTGGGCTTGAGGAAGGGATGCGATTTCTGTCCAAGTAATCTTTGTTGTCAGTGATGCCCTCTTCGCGAGCAGGCTCGCTCCCACAGGTGAAATGCATTCCAATGTGGGAGTGAGCCTGCTCGCGAAGCCCTTAGCTAATTATGAAACGCCGCAAATACTCGACATGCTCGCGGTGCGCCACTTCCTGCACCACCGGCCGCAACCGCACCTGCGCCCCCGGCAGACACTGCGCCAACCGCGCCAGCGCCAAAGGTGTCAACGCTCCCAATCGCGGATAGCCACCAATCGTCTGCCGATCATTGAGCAAGACAATCGGCTGCCCATCCGGCGGCACCTGCACCGCGCCCAGCGGAATACCCTCTGAAATCATCGGCCGGCCCTGATACTGCAACGCCTTGCCCAGCAGCCGAATGCCCATGCGATCAGCGCGACTGTCGAGTGTCCACGGACTGTTGAACACATCGAACAGACTCTGCCCGCTGAACTGACCGATCTGTGCACCGAGCACCAGATCCAAAGGCGTATTCAGGCGCAGGTCAGGTCGATACGCGTGCGGTACTTCACGCACTTGCAGAACCTCCCCGCGATAACTCAATGTCGCGCCCTTGGCCAACGGCGACCCCATGCCATCAAGGCCACCGAGTTCTTCACGCACTACCGTGGCACTGCTGCCCAGCACCTGCGGCGCCTCGAAACCACCGGGCGCCGCCAAGTAAGCCCGGGCACCGAGCAGCGGCTGGGTGAACTTCAATGTCTGGCCTTTGCCCAGTTTGAAACTGCGCCACGGCGCCAGCGGCTGCCCATCGATCTGCGCACCAAGATCCGCCCCGGCCAGCGCCAGCAAGCAATCGTCCAGCGCCACCACGGCAAACCCGCCGAGGGTGATTTCGATCACCGGCAGATTCAGCGCATTGCCGAGCAACCAATTGCCCCAACTCATCGAGCACCAGTCCGCTGCGCCGCCCTGGGTCACGCCCAAATGGCGCACGCCAAAACGCCCAGCGTCCTGTAACAAACACAGTGGCGTACTGGCTTCAATCGTCAGTCGGCTCATGCCAGCGCCTCCAGTGGCGTGTCATCGCCGCCCAGGTTGATGAACTCGGCGTGGCTCACCGCTTCGAAACGCACGGTGTCGCCGGGTTGCATCAGGCTGTAGCCGTCGCGATGGCGGTCGAACAGTTGCGCCGGGGTGCGACCGATCAGATTCCAGCCGCCGGGTGACACCACCGGATAAGCCGCGGTCTGCCGCTCGGCAATACCGACGCTGCCAGCCGCGACTTTCTTGCGTGGGGTGTCCAGACGGGGCGCTGCCAGTACCTCCTCCACCAGCCCCATGAAGGCGAATCCCGGTGCAAAGCCGAGGGCAAACACCTGGTATTCGCGAGCGCTGTGACGACGAATCACCTCCTCCACCGCCAACCCGCTGCGCTGCGCCAGCAGGCTCAGTTCGGGGCCGACACTCAGGTCATACCAGACCGGCAGCACATGGCACTGGCCGCCGGTGCGCGCATTCGGCGACAGGTCAATCAAGGCTTCAGCGATCAGTTCACGCGCGTGGCCCGGATTCAATAATGTCAGGTCGTAATGCACCATCAACGTGGTGTAGGACGGCACCAGATCGATCAACTGTGCACCGAACACCGCGCGCAAACGCTCACTGGCGGCGAGCATCCACGGCATGTTGGTTTCGGCGATTTCATCGAACAGGCGCAGCATCAGGCAGTCCAGGGCCACCACTTCAATCCGTGGGTTCATGGCGCGCTCTGCTGATTCAGGGCCTCGCGAATGCGCTGCACGGCGGCCACTGAACTGGCGTTGTCGCCATGCACGCACAAGGTGTTGGCCTGCAGGTGCAGCGCGCTGCCGTCACTGGCGACGAGGTCGCCGCCACGGGCGATGGTCAGGGCCTGTTCGATGATTTTTTCTGCTTCGTGATGCACCGCACCCGGCAGTTGCCGCGAGACCAGTCGACCTGCACTGTCGTAGGCACGATCAGCGAAGGCTTCGAACCACAGGGTCACGCCGTATTCGTCACCGAGCTGCTGCGCCGCCGAATTGTCGCGGGTGGCCATCAGCATCAACGGCAAGCTGCGATCGTAAGCCGCCACGGCCTGAATCACCGCCCGCAACTGTGCCGGGTTGGCCATCATGTCGTTGTACATCGCGCCGTGGGGTTTGACGTAACTGACTCGCCCGCCCTGCGCGCGGCAAATGCCGTCGAGCGCGCCGATCTGGTAATGCAGGATGTCTTGCAGTTCCTCGGCGAAATAGGCCATGGAACGCCGGCCGAAACCGACCAGATCCTGATAGGCCGGGTGCGCGCCGATCTGCACGCCGTGGCTCAGGGCCAGGCTGACGGTCTTGCGCATGATGCTCGGGTCACCGGCATGGAAGCCGCAGGCCACGTTGGCGCAGTCGATGAAGGGCATGACCTCGGCGTCCAGACCCATGGTCCAGCTGCCGAAACTCTCGCCGATGTCGCAATTCAATAGCAGGCGGCTCACGGTGAACACTCCTGTAGCTTCTGGTCTTTTTATCTGTAGGACGCTTGCTCGGCAGGTTATCAGTTACTGCGCATCCAGTTGCTTGCCTCGGGTCTCCGGCAGGCTCAATGCGGCGAGGATCACCACGCCGTAGGACACCGCAGCGAACGCACCGATACCCACACTCAACGGGACTTTCTGGCTGAGCAAACCAATCAACAGCGGAAACAATGCCGCCAGCGCCCGACCGATGTTGTAGCAGAAGCCCTGCCCCGAGCCGCGAATCCGCGTCGGAAACAGCTCGGTGAGAAACGCACCCATGCCGCTGAAAATCCCCGAGGCGAAGAAGCCCAGCGGAAAGCCCAGCCACAGCATCACGCCGTTGCTGACCGGCATTTGCGTGTACAGCAGAACGATGGTGAACGAGCCGACCGCGAACAGGATGAAGTTCTTTTTACGTCCCAACAGATCAGTCAGATAAGCACTGATCACATAGCCGACGTAGGAGCCGACAATCACCATCGCCAGATACCCGCCAGTGCCGAGCACACTCAAGCCGCGCTCGTTCTTCAGGAAGGTCGGCAGCCACGAGGTGATCGCGTAGTAACCGCCGAGCGCGCCGGTAGTCAGTAGTGACGCACGGAACGTGGTGAACAGCATGCCCGGGGCGAAGATCTCGTAGAACTTCGCCGGATTCTGCGGAGTTTGTGCAGCCTTGGCTTCGCGATAGATCTCCGGGTCTTTCACCAGCCGCCGCACGAAGATCACGAAAATCGCCGGGACGATGCCGAGAATGAACAGCGCACGCCACGCGTCTTCCGGCGGCAACACCGAGAACAGCAGCGCATACAGAATCGCCGTCAGCCCCCAGCCCAAGGCCCAACCGCTCTGCACCATGCCCACCGCCTTGCCGCGATCCTTGGCGCGGATCACTTCACCGATCAATACCGCGCCGGCCGTCCATTCGCCACCGAAACCGAAGCCCATCAGGGTGCGGGCGATCAGCAGCTGTTCGTAGTTCTGCGCAAAACCGCAGAGGAACGTGAAGAAGGCGAACCACAGCACCGTCAGTTGCAGGGTGCGCACGCGGCCGATGCGGTCGGAAAGAATCCCCGCCACCCAGCCACCAATGGCCGAAGCGATCAGGGTGCTGGTATGAATCAGCCCGGCCTGTCCGGTGGTGATGCCCCACATGGCGATCAGGGTCGGTACCACGAAGCTGAGCATCTGCGTGTCCATGCCATCCAGGCCATAGCCGATCTTGCAGCTCCAGAAGGTGCGACGCTCTTGCTGATTGATATTGCGATACCAGTCGAACGGGCCGGGGCGGGCCGTGCTCTTGGGGAGGTCGAGGGTGTCGGGCGCACGCATGGCAAGTCTCCGCAGGCTTTTATTGGTCTTGTTCGAAGTTCCGACGACGCCTATCGTGGGAACCGGATGCGCCGATTTTTCGTCGCCCGGCCCTGCTGCGTCCAACGAATAAAAACCCGCCTTAGGCATAAGAAAAATTTGTCACCCGAGCCGTTGCCATGAACCTGAAGTTTCTCGAGACCTTTGTCTGGGTCGCCCGGCTGAAGAGTTTTCGCCTGACCGCCGACAAGCTGTTCACCACCCAGGCGTCGATTTCCAGCCGTATCGCGGTGCTCGAAGGCGAGCTGGGGGTGAAGCTGTTTCTGCGCGATTCACGCGGTGTCAGCCTGACACCCGAAGGCCTGAAAGTGCTGGACTATGCCGAGCAGATGCTCGATACGATGTCGGCGCTCAAGCAATCGATCGAGACCCGTTCGAGCAAGGTCGGACGGGTGCGCATCGGCGTGATGGACACGGTGATCCACACCTGGCTCAGCCCCTTGGTGGCGCAGATGACCGATCTGTATCCACGGGTAGAAATCGAGCTGGTGGCGGATACTTCGCTTAACCTCTGCGACCAGCTGCAAAAAGGCTTTCTCGACATCGTTCTGCAAACCGATCTGGTGCGCCACGAAAGCGTGCGCAGCCTCGAGCTGGCCAGCCATCCGCTGGGCTGGATCGTTGCGAGCAATTCGATCTACAACCGCGAGTACGCTGACCTCGGCGAACTGGCGCAGGAACGGATCATCACCTACTCGAAAAACTCCCGACCGCATCAGGATCTGCTGGCTTTGATGCAGGCCAACGGTGTGTTGGCGCCGCGGCTGAACTGCGTGAATTCGGTGTCGGCGATTACCCGGCTGTTGCGTGATGGTTTTGGGATTGGCGTGCTGCCACCGGTGCTGGTGGCCGAGGAACTGGCGCGGGGTGAACTGACCTTGCTCGACATCGACCAGCGACCGCCGAATCTGCAGGTGGTGGTGTCGTGGCGAGTTGGCGTGGAGTGGGTCGAGGAGATGGTGACGTTGTGTCAGCAGGTGCTGGCGGGGTATGCGCGCAAGGTCGGTGAAAAGTACATCACCCTCACTCAGTAATCACACCTGTGGTGAGGGGATTTATCCCCGATGGGCTGCGCAGCAGTCCTGAAACCTTAGCAATCAGGTTGATCTGACACACCATTGAGGGCCGCTTCGCGCCCCATCGGGGATAAATCCCCTCGCCACGGGGTTTGGCCAGCCTTACAAGCCGCGCACGTCGCGGTCTTCGATCGGCCGACTCTGGCGCAAACGCCGGCCGCCGAGCACCACCCAGTCAATCAGACGAATCAGGCACTCGATGCCGAACGACAGCAGCAACGCGCCGCTCATGCCCCAGATCATCGCTTCCGGGGTCAGCAGGATCTGGTAGCTGTAGCCATTCCAGGTTTCCTTGCGAATGTCCGGGTCGGCGGCCAGCACCACTTGCAGGAAGCGGATGTACCACGGCCCCTGCATCGCCTGGAACTGTTTATCCAGCGCCAACTGCCGGTTGAGCAAAGTGCTCAGGCTGTCGGCATCGCTGCGAAACACCGGGTCGTCACTGGCGCGGTAATGCGCGACCAGCGCCTGCAAGTCGCCCTTGAAGAACTGCTCGGCGGTGCCCTGAAAACCGCGCAGACCGGTCTGCGCTTCGATCAGATGGGCTTCGACGCGTTTGGCGTAATCGTTGATGAAACCCGGCACCTGGACACCGATCAACAGGCCCGCCGCAAACAACACCAGCCGTAGATAACTGAGCAACATCGAGGAAAGATCCTTTATTCGGTCGTGCCCTGGCTGACGCATTCGCCGCGTCGCCACAGGCTCCATTGGCCCGGTTGGTAACGGGTCCAGGTTTCGTTTTCGGTCAAAGGCTCGGTGGCGATCACCGTGACCACGTCGTTGGGCGTGGTTTCCGCCTGGAAATCGACGATCACATCGACATCCTTGAGCCGCGCCGGGCCGAACGGTGCGCGCCGGGTGATCTGTGCCAGTTTGGTCGAGCAATAGCAGAACAGCCAGTCGCCGTCGCTGAGCAGGCAGTTGAACACGCCTTTGCTGCGGTATTCGGCACATGCAGCGACCAGATCCGGCAGCAGCACTTCTATATCGACCGGTTCCGGGAATGCTGCACGCACGCGGTTGAGCAAATCGCAGAACGCCGCTTCGCTGTCGGTATCGCCCACCGGGCGGTAGAAACTCTTGATCGGGGTGAAATCGGCGAGCTGGCCGTTGTGCGCGAAACACCAGTTGCGCCCCCACAGTTCGCGGACGAACGGGTGGGTGTTGGACAGGCAGACCTTGCCGACGTTGGCCTGACGAATGTGGCCGATGACCACCTCGCTCTTGATCGGATAGCGCTGGACCAGGTTGGCGACCTCCGATTCGCTGCTCGCGGCCGGATCCTGAAACAGACGCAAGCCGCGGCCTTCATAGAAGGCGATGCCCCAGCCGTCGCGGTGCGGGCCGGTACGCCCGCCGCGCTGCATCAGGCCGGTGAAGCTGAACACGATATCGGTCGGCACGTTGGCACTCATGCCCAGTAGTTCACACATGTGCTGACTCTCGTGATTACAGGCGCGGCTCGACGCGCATGCGCTGCGGATTGTTCGGCAGTGGCGGGCGACCGTAACGGTCATCACCGGCAGCGCCGAACGGCTGATCGTCGTCGCGATCATCGGCACGCGCCGCCGCTTTGGCGGCCTCGGCCTGCTCGCGTCGGGCGCGTGAGGCGCGTTCGATCGGGAAGCGGATCAGCACGAAAATCAGGTAGATGCCGAACGCAATCATGCCGTACATGAACAGATCGGAAATCGCCCGCCAGGCGTTGTTGCCGACCTTGAAGGCCAGGTCCAGCGCGGTAATGGCGATCGACGGCGCAACCTTGGCTTTCACCGGGTCAATGATGGTCGGGCTGAACAGCAACACTGCCATCAGCACCCGCAGCGGCTCGCGCAGCCAGCGCCACATCCAGCGGGTCAGGCGCATCCATACCAACAGGCAGCCCACAGCGGCAAAGGCGTAGAGGCCCCAGGCGATCAGATAGTCGTTCTCGGTCATGGTGTCCATGGCAAGGCAGGCAAAGAGGCGCTTATAGTAACGACTTTTCGCCCGTCAGGCTTGTCCCAATGCCAGACGGCCCGCAGCATACCCTGTGGGAGCGAGCCTGCTCGCGAAAGCGCCGGGTCAGTGAAACAAATGTCATCTGACAGAACGCTTTCGCGAGCAGGCTCGCTCTCACAGGGGCTGAGGCGGTTTCAACAACCGCGAACACCATTATTCCGAATACTGTCCGAGAGCCTTCCATGCCCGAATCCGCCCACGTCATCCGCGCCCCGATCGCCCGCAAGGCTGCCGGTGCCGACCCGTATGCCTGGCTGCAGGAACGCGACACCGACGCGGTGCTCGACTACCTCAAGGCCGAAAATGCCTATCAGGAAGCGCAAACCGCCGATCAGGCCGGCCTGCGCGAGAGCCTGTTCGAAGAGATCAAGGGCCGGATCCTCGAAACCGACCTGTCCCTGCCCTCGCCCTGGGGCCCGTATCTGTATTACACGCGCACCACGGCGGGTGACGAGTACGCCCGGCATTACCGTTGCCCGCGTCCGGCCGACGACAGCCTGATCCTCGACGAAAGCCGCGAGCAACTGCTGCTCGACCCGAACGTGCTGGCCAATGGCGGCTTCTTCTCGCTCGGCGCGTTCAGCATCAGCCCGGATCACCAGCGTCTGGCCTACAGCGTCGACGCCTCGGGCGACGAGATCTACACGCTGTTCGTCAAGGAACTGGCCAATGATAAGGTCAGTGAACTGGAATTCCAGGACTGCGACGGCAGCATGACCTGGGCCAACGACAGCCTGACCCTGTTCTTCGGCGAGCTCGACGATACCCATCGCCCGCACAAGCTGTTTCGCTATCGCCTCGATGGCACCGCCGCCGAAGAGGTATTCCACGAGCCGGACGGGCGTTTCTTCCTGCATTGCTATCGCTCCAGTTCCGAGCAGCAATTGCTGCTGACCCTGGGCAGCAAGACCACCAGCGAAGTCTGGGCGCTGGACGCGCATCAGCCGCACCTGCCCTTCACTTGCCTGGCGCCACGGGTCGAGGATCACGAATACGACGTCGACCACGGCGCACTGGATGGCGTATGGACCTGGTTCATCCGCACCAACCGTGACGGCATCAATTTCGCCCTGTATCAGGCGCCGGACACCGGTGTGGTACCGAGCGAAGCCGACTGGCAGAACCTGATCCCGCACAGCGACACGGTGATGCTCGACGGCGTGACACTGAACACCGCGGCCATGACCCTGAGCCTGCGCGAAGGCGGTCTGCCGATCATCGAAGTTCATCCGCAAGGCCAGACGCCGTATCGCGTGCAATTGCCGGACGCGGCCTACAGCCTCTATGTGCAGAACAGCCTGGAGTTCGAAAGCGACCGCATCCGTTTGCGTTACGAGGCGCTGAATCGTCCGGCGCAGGTGCGCCAATTGCTGCTGGCCAGCGGCGAGCAAACCGTCCTGAAAGAAACCCCGGTGCTCGGCCCGTTCGACGCCGACGCCTACGTCAGCCAACGCCTGTGGGCCACCGCGCCGGACGGCACGCAAGTGCCGATCAGTCTGGTGATGAAACGCGAGATGGTCGGCAAACCGGTGCCGCTGTACCTATATGGTTATGGCGCTTACGGTTCCAGCCTCGATCCGTGGTTCTCCCATGCCCGCCTGAGCCTGCTGGATCGCGGCATGGCCTTTGCCATCGCTCACGTGCGTGGCGGCGGTGAGCTGGGCGAAGCCTGGTATCGCGCCGGCAAGCAGGAACACAAGCACAACACCTTCAGCGACTTCATTGCCTGCGCCGAATTCCTGATCCTCAACGGCATCACCACCGCCGAGAAACTGGCGATCAGTGGCGGCAGCGCTGGCGGCTTGTTGATTGGCGCGGTGCTCAATCAGCGCCCGGACCTGTTCGGCGTGGCGATTGCCGAAGTGCCGTTCGTCGACGTGCTCAATACCATGCTCGACCCGGACTTGCCGTTGACCGTCACCGAGTACGACGAGTGGGGCAACCCTGACGAGCCGGAGGTCTACGAGCGGATCAAGGCGTACGCGCCGTACGAAAATGTCACCGCGCAGGATTACCCGGCAACCCTGGTCATCGCCGGCTACAACGACAGCCGCGTGCAGTACTGGGAAGCGGCCAAGTGGGTGGCGAAACTGCGCGCGACCAAGACCGACGACAACCTGCTGCTGCTCAAGACCGAACTCGACGCCGGGCATGGCGGCATGAGCGGGCGTTATCAGGGATTACGTGACGTAGCGCTCGAATATGCATTTGTGTTCAAGGTTTTGGGCCTGGCCTGAGGAACTCCGTCGGTCACTTGGGTCTTAACTCCAGACCCCGGTGGTCGATACACCACAGATCCCATTGTGGGAGCGGGCTTGCTCGCGAATGCGGTGGGTCAGTCGACACTGATATTGACTGAACCACCGCATTCGCGAGCAAGCCCGCTCCCACAGGGGTCCGTGTAGTGCCTGAAAACCGTGAAAACAATAAAGACCGCAACGACATGTCAGAACCGACCTTACTGAACAACGAAATTCGCGACTGGCTGATGGATTGTGGCCTGTTCGATCAATTGCAACTGGCGGACTTCGCCGCGGCCTCGGGCTACTTCAGCATCAGCACCGTGGCGGAGGGCGAAGCGATTTTCCGTGAGGGTGATGCCGGCAGTTTCATGTGCATCCTCCACACCGGCCAGGTCGCCGTGCAAAAGACTGGCCCCGACGGCCAGGTCATCACCATGGCCACCCTGCGCAGCGGTCGGGCGTTCGGGGAAATGGCGGTGCTCGATGGCGAACGCCGCTCGGCCACCTGCATCGCGGCGAGCAATTGCCAACTGCTCAACCTGGGCAAGGACTCGCTGGAAAAAATGCTCAACGACGCGCCGAAGATCGCCGCCAAGATCATCCGCGCCCTCGCCGTGTCCCTCTCCAAACGTCTGCGCATGGCCGACGGCCAACTGGCGGCGCAACAGGTTTAACCGCCGGGAGATTTGGTCTTGGTGCTGCCCGGTTCGATGCCCGGCACCGGTTGATCCTTGCTCGGCGGGCTGGGCATTTCGATCGGCACCAGCGGCGGGCTGCCACTGCCGGCGCCGGCCTTCGGTGCGCTGATCGGGGTGATTTGCGGATACGGCGTCGGTGTGGCGGTTCCCGGCGAGCCGGGTTGCGGCGTCGGGCTGACCGGAATGGTCTGCTGCGCCTGCACTGCAGTAATCGAGAGCGCGGCCAGGGCAATGACCGTTAGAATGGTGCGCTTCATCAAGGGCTCCGTTTGGCCTTTAGTCTGCGCTCAGGCTACTCCCAACGGGCCTGCTTGCCTTCCCCCTTGTAGAGATTTCCATGAAACGTTTCGTTCTGCTCGACACCACGCCGATCCCTGACAACGGTGGCGCCCTGTGCCTGTTCGAGTATGGCGAGGATTTCGTCATCAAGATCCAGGGTGGCGACGGCGGGCAATTGATGAACACGCGCATGCACGGTTCGGAAGATGCGCTGGCCGAAATCCCTTGCCGCAAGGTCGCCGGCCGGCCGAATTCACGGGTGCTGATCGGCGGTCTGGGCATGGGTTTCACCCTCGCCTCGGCGCTCAAGCATCTGGGCAAGGGTGCCGAAGTGGTGGTCGCCGAACTGGTGCCCGGCGTGGTCGAGTGGAATCGCGGGCCGCTCGGTGAAAAGTCTGGACGACCATTGCTCGACACGCGCACAGTGATCCGTCAGGACGACGTGGCCAAGGTCCTGCAAAGCGAGCCGAACGGCTTCGACGCGATCATGCTCGACGTCGACAACGGCCCCGAAGGCCTGACCCAGAAGGCTAACAGCTGGCTGTACTCGGCCGCCGGTCTGAACGCCTGCGCCAAGGCCCTGCGGCCCAAGGGCGTGCTGGCGGTGTGGTCGGCCAGCGCTGACTGGCAGTTTTCCGACAAATTGAAGAAGGCCGGATTCAAGGCCGAAGAAGTCCAGGTCTTCGCCCACGGCAACAAGGGCACGCGCCACACGATCTGGATTGCCGAGAAGCTCAAGGGCTGAGCTAAACTCTGCACATAACCGTCATTAGTCTTTTTACAAAGGTGAACCCATGAGTTCGTCCACCCCGACCAACACGTCGAAGCTCGATCGCATCCTTGCCGACAACCAGCGCGACAAGGAAATGGGCTACCGCGACAAGGCCCTGAAGATGTACCCGCACGTCTGCGGCCGCTGCGCCCGCGAGTTTTCCGGCAAGCGCCTGAGCGAACTGACCGTGCACCACCGCGACCACAACCACGACAACAACCCGCAGGACGGCTCGAACTGGGAGCTGTTGTGCCTGTACTGCCACGACAACGAACACTCGCGCTACACCGACCAGCAATATTTCGGCGACGGCTCGCTGAGCACGCCAAAAATCGCCAAGGCCACGCATAATCCGTTTGCTGCCCTCGCCGGGTTGATGAAAAAAGAAGACTGAAGATCTTCAGCGCCTGAACCGGCCCTTTCGCGAGCAGGCTCGCTCCCACATTTGATCGGTGGTGTACACAAAATCAATGTGGGAGCGAGCCTGCTCGCGAAGGCGGCCGGCCAGACACAACAGATCTCGAATCTGCCCGCCCTCCCCCAATCCCCGTATAATCGCCCTCTTTTTCCCGAAGGCACCCCGCTCGTGGCAGACAAACGTTACAGCTGCATTGGTTTGTACAACCCCAAGTCACCGGAGAATGTCGGTTCGGTGATGCGCGCCGCAGGCTGTTACGGCGTGGCGTCGGTGTTCTACACCGGCAAGCGTTATGAACGCGCCGCCGATTTCGTCACCGACACCAAGCGCGTGCACTACGACATCCCGCTGATCGGCATCGACGACCTGAAAAAGATCCTCCCGCTCAACTGCGTCCCGGTCGCCGTGGAACTGGTCGAGGGCGCCCGCCCGCTGCCGGAATACACCCATCCAGATCGTGCGCTGTACATCTTCGGCCCGGAAGACGGCTCGCTGGATAAAGAGATCCGCGACTGGTGCGAAGACGTCGTGTACATCCCGACCACCGGCTGCATGAACCTCGCAGCCACGGTCAACGTCGTGCTCTACGACCGCATGGCCAAGGGCCTGAATACCCGCTCCGGGCCGAAATTCCGCTGAAACGTCGCACATCCGATGGAACGAGCCGGCCGCTGCGGCAGTCAGCTTATCTATCTATTGCACATTGCCTGGGAGACAGATCATGACCGAACTTAAACGCGTCCAACGTATCGATTCCACCCCGTTCCAGAGCCCGACCGAGCAGAACGTCCAGGGCTGGGAGC
Organism: Pseudomonas sp. lyk4-TYG-107; assembly: GCF_030209055.1. Classification (NCBI taxonomy): domain Bacteria; kingdom Pseudomonadati; phylum Pseudomonadota; class Gammaproteobacteria; order Pseudomonadales; family Pseudomonadaceae; genus Pseudomonas; species Pseudomonas sp. lyk4-TYG-107. The sequence goes on along the minus strand of NZ_JARVST010000033.1, from coordinate 76,152 downwards.
GCATCGGCTCGCTGGCCGGTGGCGTGATCATGGTCGGCAAAGGCCTGCGCCGTGGCGGCGTGTTCGGTCTGATTCAGGTGGCGATTGGCGGCGTGGCGATGGCCCGTGGCATCACTGGGCACAGCTCGGTGAAAAGCTTGCTGGAGAAAAGCCGTCAGGACATGAACAACGTCCGGGCGAAGATCGAGCGCGCCGGTGAAGAACTGAGCCAGCTCAAGGCCAACGCCGAGGCGGCGACCAGCACCGCGACGGTGACCGGCAATGACTCGGTGAAGTCGCCGAAGGCAGGGGTTTGAGCCTGAATTTTCGGTGAGGCTTCTGGCCTCTTCGCGAGCAAGCCCGCTCCCACATTGAAAGCTGGAATGCGATCAAAAGTGGGAGCGGGCTTGCTCGCGAAGGCGGTATTACTGAAGTAATGCGCTATCGAGGACTTTGGAAGACTCGCCCAGAACACTCTCGGCCAGTTGCACAAACTCCTTCGTACTCACCGTCCCCAGATGCATCGCCCCGCGCAACACATCATCCAGCGAACGCTTGTTGCGCGTCTTCAAGCGAATCTCGCGATCCAGTTCCTGCAAGACAATCACCGCTTTTGCAAGCTGCGCCGGGCTGATCTGTTCGCCGCGCAGGGTCGTGACTTTCTGACTGTCCTTGGTCAATTTCGTCTGCAACGCCTGATAGCGTTCATCGCTCATGCCCCCGGCACGCCGCACCAGTTCGATCGCGTAGTACTCGGCAAAGCCTTCGCTGATCCAGTCGCTGCGCTGCTCGTCATTGATCCGCCCGAACACCTGCGCCAGCTCGCGCACCAGCGCACTGCTGCCGCTCTCGCTGACCAGCGGCAAACGCGTGTTCAGGTAAATCGATTCATGCGCACCGAGGCTGCCGCGCCACATCGGGTCGTTGGCACCGACGATCAGCAGTTTTTTCGGATGTCGGGGATAGACCGCTTGCACCTGCGGCCAGACGAACGTCAGCAGCGTCAGCACATCCATGCGACGCATGCCCTGCCCTTGCGGTGAGGCCACGGTGACTTCGGTTTCGCCCAGGCGGGTGCGGCGGCTGCCAAGGTGACCGGCGAGCATCCAGCCGGTCGGGCGGTCGAACAGGAGTGAGGGGTTGTCGATGCGGAATTTGTTCTTGCCGATGCGTGGCCAGGCGGTTTCGACGCTTTTCCAGCCTTCAGGCAATTCGAATTGCAGGCGCGCGACCAGTTCGGTGCCGTCCTGTTGATCGAGCGTTGCAGGGGGCACCAATTCGTCGCCGCGCATCAACGCCCAACTCGGGGTCATGCGCGTGTCGAACGTGCCGTTCTTGCGACCGTGGCTGATGCGTACGCGGTAAGTCAGGCTGGCCTTTTCGCTCGCGGGCCGCCACACGCCACGGGCCAACTTGCCCGGGGTCAGCAGCCACTGGCCGTCGGCCTTGAAGTCGCTGTAGTGGCTGCCGTCGCCGAGGTCGAAGTCAAGACTGCGCACCGCTTCGCCTTTGGCCAGGGTCAGGCGCACTTCGGCCTGATCGCTTTGCGGCAACAGGCGTACGTGGTAATCCAGATCGACTTTCTTTGCCGCCCACACTGGTGCGCTTAGCGCCAGCAGGCCAATCAGCGATGCCCGCAGCAATCCCCAAGCCATACACACTCCTTGTTGAATCCTGGAACCCTTGGTGCTTAACCAGCCCGGAATATCAGGTGATCTTCCCAGTCGTCCTCTGGCACGCTGCCCTCGGCGAGCATGCGCCCGGACTGGGATATTCGCTCGTGGTGCACGGCGTCACGATCGCCGCACACCAGGTGGTGCCACAACGGCAGATCCTTGCCTTCGCTGACCAGACGATAACCGCAGGTCGGCGGCAGCCATTTGAATTCTTCGGCCTGGCCCGGAGTGAGCTGAATGCAGTCCGGGACAAACGTGATGCGATTCGGGTAGTCGCTGCACTGGCAGGTTTTCAGGTCCAGCAGCTTGCAGGCGATGCGCGTGTAATAGACGCTGTTGTCTTCTTCATCTTCGAGTTTCTGCAGGCAGCACAGACCGCAGCCGTCGCACAGCGATTCCCATTCCTCGTGATCCAGTTGCTCGAGGGTTTTGCGTTTCCAGAACGGTTCGACTTTGGCGGCCATGGCTCAAGCATCAGCATCAGGTGGTGAAAAGGCCGCCAGTCTAGTGCCCAAGGCCTTGCGGGCCAAGCGCTGGCGACTGTCGGTAAATCCCGCTTGTCAGCCGAATCGCCGCCCAGTAGGGTTTTGCCACGAATTCATGACTCAAACACAGCAAGGAATCTTTCGATGAGTGCCAACCCTCGCGTTGCCGATTACGCCATTCACCCGCAGTTCACCGATCGCTGGTCGCCCCGCGCCTTCACCGGCGAAGCGATCCCGGAAGAAACCCTGCTGAGCTTTTTCGAAGCCGCACGCTGGGCGCCGTCGGCCTACAACTCGCAACCGTGGCGCTTTCTGTATGCGCGCCGGGATACACCGAACTGGGAGCGTTTCCTGGGTCTGCTCAATGAATTCAACCGTAGCTGGGCGCAGCACGCTTCGGCGCTGGTAATCGTGATTTCGAAAACCACCTTCACCGCACCCGGCGCCAGCGAAGAGTCCCCGGCGCTGTGGCACACCTTCGACACCGGTTCGGCCTGGGGCCACCTGGCGCTGCAAGCGAGCATCAGCGGCTGGCACACCCACGGCATGGCCGGTTTCGATCAGGAGCTGACCCGCAAGGAGCTGAACATTCCGCAAGGTTATGCGCTGCATGCGGCGGTCGCTATCGGCAAGCTGGGTGACAAGGCGACCTTGGCCGAATACCTGCAAGCTCGTGAAATGCCGAGCCCGCGTCGTCCGCTGAGCGAGCTGGTGGCGGAAGGCGACTTCACCCTGTAAGCCAGCACAAAAATAAATGTGGGAGCGAGCCTGCTCGCGAAAGCGGTATGTCAGACAACGATGATGTTGGCTGACACTCCCCCTTCGCGAGCAGGCTCGCTCCCACAGTTTATTCGGCGAACATTCAGTAACCGCGGTTGAAATCCACTTCCCCGCGCAACGCTTCTCCCGCCTGATACGCCTTCAGGTTCTCGACAAACAACTTCACCATCAACGCCGGCGACGTCGGTGCCGAGCTGTGCCCGGTCAGCAGCAGGCCCCAGGCGGTCCAGAACGGATGGCGTTGCGGCAATGGCTCCTGACGGCAGACGTCGATCACCGCACCGGCCAGATGCCCTTCCTTCAGGGCTTCCACCAGATCCGCATCAACCACCGCCACGCCGCGCCCAACGTTGATGAACAACCCGGTCGGCTTGAATTGCTTGAACAGCGCCGCGTCGTAAATGTCGTGGGTGTGCTCGGTATTCGGCAGCAGATTGACCACGTAATCGACCGCGCCGACCAGTCGCGGCAGATCCGCCATCGAGCCGACTTCGACGAACGGCGCCTGCTCGCGCGCGCTGCTGGCGATGCCGTACAGCTCGACGCCAAACGGCAGCAGAAACTGCGCCACGCTCTGGCCGATATCGCCGGTGCCAACGATCAACACCTTGCGCCCGACCAGACTCTGGCCGGTGCGGTTGTCCCACTTGCGCTCGACCTGGCTGACCAGGCGCGCCAGCACTTCACGCTCGTGGCCAAGCATGTAGGTCAGCACGTATTCGGCCATCACCTGACCGAAGATTCCCACCGCGCGGGTCAGGCGATAATCGCGGCGCAAGCCGTCAGCGAGCAGCGGCGTGATGCCGGCCCAGGTCGATTGCAGCCATTGCGGCTCATGGCCCTGACGCAGCAGGGTCGCCAGCAGATCCGGCTGCCCCAGCCACACCGGGCAATCGGCCGCCTGCCGGGCCAGTTCGGCGGAGTCGCCACTGGTCAGTACTTCAAGCTCGGGGGCCGCCTGACGCAGCAGCCGGGCGTACACCGCGTGGTCGTGTTCAGCAATCAGAACGCGCATCTTCAAACCTTTCGCAAACCGTGCAGGCAACCGCCGAAGGAGTCGCGCTCCTTCGTGGCGGTCGTCGCCGTAAAATCAGTTCCAGGGTGGCAAGAGGCCCAGAACAGGGCCTCGCAGATCAGACCGGGTCGTTGCGTCGCAGCAATTCTTCGGGCAGGTGTTCGATGTACTCGTCCTCGGCCGGTGGCATCTGCAGGTGATAGCCCTGCTTGTCGAGGTTTTCCAGGACCACGACGATGTCCTCGGTGGCCAGCTTGCGCTCAGGCGACAGCACCAGATCGAAGGCATGTTTCGGCTTGCCGAACGCCAGCATCAGGGGCTCCGGCACACGCTCCAGAGCATCGCTCTTGAGCACATAAAGGTACATTCCGCTTCGCTTGGAGCTTTGGTAAATGGAGCAAATACGTTTCAAGGCTGTTCTCCGGCGGTGGCCAGGCTGTCGAGCAGCTTCTGGCCCATGAGTTCGCGGCGCCAGCCACGCAGCGACTCAGGCAATTGATAAGGGCCCTCGGGGAAGCCGCTTTTGACCAGCGCTTCGAGGGTTTTCTTGCGCAGCATCAGTTCCGGGGCGATGCCCAGGCGTTCGGCTTCGACCTGGCCGAGGGCGCGCAGTTGCTTGATCAGCGCAGCCGCTTCGACCGGCAATGGCTCCGGCACCGCCGGCGGCCATTGATCAGGCCCCACACTGCCAGAGCGCTTGATCAGATCAAGCAGAAATTGGCCGTCCTGACGCACGGTACGCGGGTGCATGTCTTCGATCTTGCCCAGCGCGGCGAGGTTGTCCGGCTGCGTGCGGGCCAGCGGCCACAGCGAGTGCTCACGGACGATGCGGTTGCGCGGCAGATCACGGGCACGCGCTTCTTTTTCACGCCAGGCGCACAGTTCACGCAGCACCGCCAGTTGCGCACGGGACAGTTTCCACGCCAGTTTGGCTTCGCGGTAGACCTCGTACGGGTCGGTCTCGCGGCGCAGGTTGGCGACCAGTTCGGCGCCGTCCTCCAGCACCCAGGCGAATTTGTCGTCGGACAGCTTCGGCCGCAGCTGTACGAAAACTTCCGCCAGATGCACGGCGTCTTCAGCGGCATAGCTGATTTGTGTGTCGGAAAGTGGACGCTGCAACCAGTCGGAACGGGTTTCGCCCTTCGGCAACTCAATGCCCAGCACTTCCTGCACCAGCCGCGAATAGCCCATCGAGAACCCAAGGTTCAGGTAGGCCGCTGCCAGTTGCGTGTCGAACAACGGCGCCGGCAGGCTGCCGGTCAGGCGCAGCAACACTTCGAGGTCTTCGCTGCAGGCGTGCAGGACTTTGAGCACCGCCGGGTTTTCCAGCAACGCCGCCAGCGGTTGCCAGGCGTCGATGGTCAGCGGATCGATCAGGTAGGCGCGTTTGCCGTCGCCGACCTGCAGTAAACCGGCAATCGGGTAGAAGGTGTCGACCCGCATGAATTCGGTGTCGAGGGCAACGAACGGCAGTTGCTGCCACTCGGCGCAAAACTGCGCGAGGCTTTCGTTGTCGCGAATCCAGTGAATATCGATGGCCACACGGCTCTCCCTTGAAGAATGGCGCGCAGTATATATCGCCGCCGGCGTTTTACGCGCCTGCGCTGGGCCAGAGCTGTAACGAAATGTCCTGCCAGAAAGAAAGAATAGTCTTACAGCGTGGTCAGCAAGAGGAATCCGAACCTCCCCATGTAGGAGAGCCATATTTAATTTTTAAATAATGCTCGGGAAATCTGATTTGCCGATAAGTGCTGCGCGCCGCCTAATCGACAGCCTCCGCAATCCAGAGTCTGCCGATGGAACACGTCCGCGCCCCCGCTCGCCCCGCTGCCTGGCTGATGTTCGGGATCATTCTCGTCGCACTCAATCTGCGCCCATCCATGGCCGCCGTCGGGCCGTTGCTGTCGGCAATTCGTGGCGATATCCCGCTAAGTTTCAGCGTGGCATCGCTGCTGACCATGCTGCCGGTGATGGCAATGGGGCTGGCGATGTTTTTCGGTATCGGCATCAGCCGGCGCCTGGGCGAGCAACCCACCGTGATCCTGTCGTTGTTGATCATCGGCCTGGCGACGCTGTCGCGGCTGGTGCTCGATTCGGCACCGCAGTTGATTGGCAGCGCGGTGCTGGCCGGGATGGGTATCGCCCTGATTCAGGCGCTGATGCCGGTGCTGATCAAGTCGCGCTTCCCCGAACATGTGGCGCTGTGCATGGGCTTGTATGTCACATCGATCATGGGCGGCGCCGCGTTGGCCGCCTCATTTTCGCCGCTGGTGCTGGGGCAGACCGGCAGCTGGCGCATCGGCTTGGCGATCTGGGCGGCACTGTCCTTGCTCGCGTTGCTGGTCTGGTGGACACAGTCGATCCCGTCATCCCTCCAGATCACGCCTGTAGGAAAAGAGTCCTTCACGCGTAATTCCCGCGCCTGGCTGCTCGCCATCTTCTTCGGCCTCGGCACGGCGTCCTACACCTGCGTACTCGCCTGGCTGGCGCCGTACTACGTGGAGCAAGGCTGGAGCGAACAGCAGGCCGGGCTGCTGCTGGGTTTTCTGACCGCCATGGAGGTGATTTCCGGGCTGCTGACGCCGGCCATCGCCAACCGCAGCCGTGATCGCCGTGCCGTCCTCGCAGCGTTGCTGTTGCTGATCATCGGCGGCTTCTGCGGATTGATCCTCAGCCCGCAACACCTCAGCCTGCTGTGGCCGTGCCTGTTGGGGCTGGGGATTGGCGGCTTGTTTCCGATGAGCCTTATTGTCTCCCTCGATCACCTCGACAACCCGCAGCGCGCCGGCAGCCTGACCGCGTTCGTGCAAGGCATCGGCTACTTGATCGCCGGGCTTTCGCCGCTGCTGGCCGGAATCATCCGCGACCGTCTCGGCAGCTTCGAATGGGCCTGGTGGTCGCTGACCGCAGTGATGGTGGTGATGCTGCTGATAGTGCTGCGCTTCGACCCTCGGCTGTACGCCCGACACATCCGTTGAAGTCGAATGCCGCCGCCGGGCTAGAGGCCTGTTGCCATCTTTTTGCGGTTTATTTGCCGACGTCGTGTTGCTAAAAGTTTCTGTCCCACTGGCGACATTGAAACGTCCTACAGGGCTTTGTCCTGGCACCATCGTTCCGCTACGATCATGCGCACACGTTTGCGCGGATTCAGCGCAAGGAGCACAGCGGGACGGAACGGATGCTGAACAGTAACTTGCTTCGAAAGCTCGACATGCAGGACCTCATGGTGTTTATCGCCGTGTATGAGCAAAGCAGCGTCACGGATGTCTCGGAGACGCTGTGCGTCAGCCAGTCCACTGTCAGCTATTGCCTGAAAAAATTGCGCACCAGTTTCGAAGACGAGTTGTTCATCAACACCCGCACGGGCATGCGTCCCACCTACAAGGCCGGCACCATGTACGGCCATGTGCAGAAGATCCTCGAAAGCATCAACCTGTGCCACGCCGGTGCCCCGGCCTTCGATCCGACCCGGCAAGCGGTGACCTTCAATATCTGCGCCCCGGAATACTTCGAGCAATTGGTGCTGCCACGGCTGTTGAAGCGTTTCGACTTCGACGATTTGCCGGTGGTGGTCAACATGCACAAGTTCGAGACCGATGTGCCCGCCGACGAACTGCGCGACGGCAGCCTCGACCTGGTGATCTGTTTCGGCCCCAACTTCCACCGCAGCCACACCGACCTTAAATCGCGGATGCTGCTGGAGGACGATCTGGTCTGTGTCTTCGACAAACGCGCCACGCCGCTGGAACCGCGCCTGAGCCTGCAGGCCTTCACCGAGCGGCGCCATGTGTTCCCGACACCGTGGACTTCCACCACCAACATGGTCGATGGCTGGCTGGCGCGTCAGGCGCAGAAACGGCAGATCGTCGCGCGTTCCAACAGCTACAGCGCGGCATTGAAGATGATCACCGGCACCGACTTCATCCTCACCCTGCCCCGGCGCATCCAGCGCCTGCTGACCAACGACGCGGTGTTCAATCACTGCGAGGCGCCGAACGGCCTGCCGGGGTTTACCCTCGACATGCAATGGAGCCAGAACGCCGATCAGGACAGCGCCAACGTCTGGCTGCGCGAGCAGGTGATCAAGGTGTGCAGTGAGCTGGAAGCGGCCTGAGTCCTACATGCCGATGGCGGTCTTGGTGTAGGAATCGCGGTCGATATCGAGCAACTCCACACACAACTGCACTTCAACTCCGGCCGGCCACTCGCACAGATCCTGCAACACCGCCAGCAGGCTGTCCGAGAGCTGCTTCTTGATCTGCGGCGAACGACCGCTGAGCAGCGCCAGCTTCACATGGATGAAAGCACGCTCACCCATGCCGGTACCGACCTTGAAGGTCTCGACCTTCACCGCCCGGCTTTTGATATCAAACTCCGCAGCGAACTGACCGGAACCCACCAGGGCGTTGTTGAGCCGGATCAACGCCACATCAGCGTTCAACTGCGGCAGGTTGGCGGTGTATTCCATGTGCAGGTGTGGCATGGGGTGCTCCAGTCAGTCGGCAGAAAGGTCGTACATATACCACAGCGCTGCCCTACTCTCCTGTGGCTTTTTCCGAGGTTATCGAGGCCGACGCCTGACGCAATGCCAGGCTTTCCCACAGCGCCACCAGCACCACGATCGCCGTGGTCAGAGCCCCGAGCACCAGCGCCGAAAACCAGTGATTCAACGCCAATGCCAGCGCCAGCATGAGCAACACCAGCCCCGCCAGATGCGACAACGGCGGCAGCGGTCGGTCGGACATGACCCACTTGAACAGCGCATTGCCCAACAGAAACAGCCATGGCCCGCCCACGATCACCAGGATCCCGGCGTCACTGGCGTGATCCGGATGCACCAGCACCAGTTCGTCGGCCACCGCACTGACAATCACCCCGGCAACAATCAGCACATGCAGGTAGGTGTAGGCGATGCGCGCCTGGCGCCCGGGATCGCTCGAATGCGCGATGCGGTGATGCGCGCGCTCGGCGCCGCTGTCGAAGTACACCCACCACATGCCGATGCTGCCCAGCACCGCCACCAGAAACGCCATGACTCCGGTGGCGCTCAGCGTCAGTTCAGCGAACGTCGCACCGGTGACCAGCAACGATTCGCCCAGGGCGATGATCACGAACAGCGCGCAGCGCTCGGCCATGTGATTGCCTTCGACGTTCCAGTCACTCAATGACGAACGCCCCAGCCCCGGCACCCAGAAATACAGCGAAGGCGAGATCAGCTCGATCAGCAGCGCCAGCGCCCAACACAGCAGACGTTGTTGCCCGTCAAGAAAGGCTCCGACGATCCAGAACACGCCGGAGCACATCAACCACGCCAGAATTCGCTGGAAGTTGCGGGTCATGCTCAGCGACTCGCCACGCACCGCCCAGATCGCAAACAACGTGCGCCCGACCTGCATGAACACGAACGCCGAGGCAAACATCAGCCCGCGCGCGGTGAAAGCCCTGGGGATCGAGGACGACAGCAACAGACCGGCGACCATCAGCCCGAACAGGCCGAGACGGATCGGCAATTTTTCCGGGTCGAGCCAGTTAGTGATCCACGAAGTGAAAATCCACACCCACCACACCGCGACCATCAACAGCGCCACCTGCACCGCGCCCAGGATCGACAAATGCGCGAGCAACGAATGCGAGAGCTGAGTCACGGCAAACACGAACACCAGATCGAAAAACAACTCGACCATGCCGACCTTGCCACTGTCGAGACTGCCGCGCCCACGCAGCAACGATCGGGAAATGCTCATCGGGACAGGCCTCCGCCAAGGTTACTGCCATTGAGCAAAGCAGCCAGACCAGACGAACGCAAACCCTTGTAGGAGTGAGCCTGCTCGCGATGGAGTCGTGTCAGACAACATCAATGCGACTGACACACCCTCATCGCGAGCAGGCTCACTCCTACAGGGGAGATTTGTGGTGGGATTCAGGGGGCGGTCAGTGGCCGCTCACTCATGAACGCCTCAAGCCGCGACCGCAGCCAGCGCTCGGCCGGGTCGCTGTCGACGTGGCTGAGCCAGACCATCGACAGATCCAGCATCGGCGTCTTGAACGGAAACGGTTCCTTGAACAACAGCCCGGAGGCAGCCATGGCTTCGGCGGTGTAGTCCGGCAGGCTGGCGATCAGGTCGGTGCCGGCCAGCAATGCCGGCAGCGCACTGTATTGCGGCACCGACAACACCACATGCCGGGTGCGGCCGATTTCCGCCAGCCACTCATCGGCATAGCCGCTGATGTTGGCGGTGTGCGACACCAGTACGTGTGGGCGCGAACAGTATTCATCGAGGGTCAGCGGCGAATCCGAGGCGTCGGCGCGCAGAATGCTTGGCTGGATATGCCGCAGCAGTTTGCGCTTGGCATTTGCCGGCAGGCCCCGGGTCTGACTGATGCCGACGGTGATGTCGCCGGCGGCCAGCAGGTCGGGGATGCGCCAGTAGTCGACGTGTTGCACCACGAACACTACGCTGGGTGCTTCCTGACGCAGCGCCCGCAGCAACGGTGGCAGCAGGCCGAATTCGACGTCATCGGACAGGCCGATCCGGAACGTCATGTTGCTCACGGCCGGGTCGAAATCGTGAGTCAGGCTCAGCGCCACCGACAGCGAGTCGAGGGCCGGCGACAGGTACTTGAACAGCTCTTCGGCCCGGGCAGTCGGCTCCATGCGATGGCCGACGCGAATGAACAGCGGATCGTTGAACATCGCGCGCAAGCGATTGAGCGCCGAACTGATGGTCGGCTGGCCGAGAAACAGCTTCTCCGCCGCACGGGTCACGTTGCGTTCGAGCATCAAGGTCTCGAACACCACCATCAGATTGATGTCGGCCTTGCGTAATTCATTTCGATTCATCCATTGCCCCTACTCCCCGGTCTGCGGGCAGTTTAGAAAGGCCCATGGACAGCGTCTATGGGCGAAAGGAACAACACCGGCTCAATTCACCGTCAACGCCTGTATCCCGATCGCCAGCTTGCGCATGTCCTTGCCCATGCCCAACTCCCCCGGACTGATAGCGTTGGCGTATTTGAAACGAATATTCAGCACACCTTGTTGCTCGACACGCTGCTGCACTTCGACCGGCAACTCGACATTCAGGCGATTCGCTTCAGGCTTGACCAGCCGGGTGGACAGCACGCGTACATCGTTGACGAAAATTTCCACTGCTTGCTCGGTGTGTGAAGGGGCCAGCAGCGCAGTGGTTTCCAGCAAGAACGAGTGCACCCGAGCAGTCGGCCGCAGGGCAATTTGCGACTCATTCCCCTCGGACCAGGTGCCCCACGGTTCATTGTTCGCCCACCCTTTACCGAGGAAAAACGTCGCCAGACTGCTGGGATTGAACACGACTCTCTCGCCCGACTTGAGTGGCGGGATCAGCGTCAATGGGTCCGGGGCCGATATCGGCAGGCAGTCGGCGCAACGCTTCCAGCCCGGCGCCAACACGTTCAACCCGTCAATTCTGGCGAGCACATCGGTGTCGCGATTCACGGTCAGAGCTGCTTCCAGCACAGTACGGTTACTGAGCACGTACAGGGTATCGGCTGCATAGTTTCCAGAACTGACCATTCGATCCGACACCGCTTGAGCGGCTTCAGTGGCAACCGTACTGACGCGCCCAAGGTAGACCGCGTTGGTCGGCAAGTGATGGCGACCCGAGTAGTCGGCCAGGGTCATCCACTGTTCCGGATAATTCTCCGGTCGCAGCCAGCGCACTGCCTGATAACGCTTCGCCGCCTGCTCCCAGAACGGGTCGACCAATGGCGTCTTCCATGTGGGCGACGGCGTGGCCATGAATAAACCGCGCGACACCGCCCAACCGGCGCGCGTGTCTGCCACCTGAACCACCAGCGCCACACTCAGCAGCATCAACGCCACGCGCGAAGAGTGCCCGCGAATCACCACATAGAGGATCGCAAAAATGGCCATGTACATGATCGGCCAGATCATTCGCCCCGAGCCACGAAAAATCGTGGCCACGGCAACCACCGCATCCGGCAGCGGAATCCTGAATTCGAATGGCCCTACGCCGATATTGTTGGAAACGGCGAATATCGCCAGCCCTGCCAGCGCGAGCAAAACCAACGGGTAACGGCGAGCCTTGGCTCCCAGGTCAGTCGTCCCTTGCAGCACAGGCACCAAGGCAAAGATCCCCAGGCAGATCACGCCCAGGCCCAGAAATGCGAACCCGTCGCCGTCGCCCAGTACACCCGGCATGTCCTGCAAGGTATAGGACCAGACACCCGCATCGAAAAAGGTCAGCGCATTCGCCCGGAACAGGCCATACCCCATCAACGCCAGACCGCTGTCGCCTATGCTGAAATAACCCGCCTGCCAGCAGCAGACACTGACCAGCAGAAACAGACCGATCAACTCGATCAAGGCCTTACCCGGCGTCTGGCGCCGCTGAAGGGTTTTGGCGGCAAGGTCGGCAAGCCAGATTAACGCAACCATCGCCAGCAAATAAGCGTGCACCAGCGCAGCCGCCGCCAGCAGCGCGCCCCAGGCGAGGCGGCGTTTCGGCGTAAAGGGGCGCAATGCCAGATATAACCCTGCCAGCAACAGAAAATGCCCAGCCAGGGACAGATGTACGCTCATGCGGACGATCATCGCCGGAATGAACAAAAACATTCCTGCACCAAGCAAACGCAACGCCACGTCGCGACTGAACAGGCCAATCAGCTTCCAGGCAAACCAGCTCTGCAGAATGAAACACGTCAGTAGCCACAACCCGAAATACTGGAAGGGTTCAGGCAACAGGGCTGAGAACGGTTTGAAGATAAAGGCGAACAACGGATTGGAATCCGAGAAAATTATCCCGTTACCCAACTCCAGCCCATAGCTCGGGTTAAGCCCCAGTGGAAACGTCCAGGGCGAATGACGAAAAAAAACCCAACCCTGATAGTGCGTGGCGGGGTCGCCGTCGCCCAGCCATGCAATGTTCATCGGGTTCAAGGCACGTGGGCCGACCACAATGAAAAACGCCAGAATTCCCAAGAGCACGGGCAGCAGCGCAGTCGCCCGATGTGTTGCGGAGAGCTTCATCGATACGTCCAGAAGTTGTGCAAGACAAACGTGAATGCCGGAATCGTCAGCGCCACCGCGACAATGCCCAACAGATAATTCAACCCGGCCACCTGCGCGGCCCAGGCGACAAACATCGCCAAGAGAAAACCGCACGCCGATACCGATAAAAATCGCAGCAATGTTCTGCCGTGCAGTCGGGCGGAGAAACTCCAGGTGGTGTTGATCACGTAAGACACCACCGTCGCCACGGCAAACGCCACTCCGTTGGCCAGCGGCGGTTGCGGCGCAACGAAATTGATGAACAGTACAGCCACCAGCGCATGCAGCGCGGTGACGAACAGACCGGTCACGGCAAAGCGCAGACCGCGCTGGATCAGCGTTTTCCTTTCAACTGAAGTCACGGTTTTTGCGCCAGCACGAACACGCTCAGCCCGGCCAGACGGTTGTGGCTCATCAGCGGCAGTTCGAGGCTGCACAACGTCTTGAGCACGCCGTTGACCAAGGGATGATGGCGTTTGAGCTGAGACTGCGGCGCTGCGGCCTGCGGCCCTTTGGGCAGCAAACGCAACGCCGCCGCGATCGGAAACACCGCGCCGAAATAGTAGGCACCGCGCTGCACGCTCAAACCGGCATCACGGGCCAGGGTTTCAAACTGCGGCAGGGTGTAGCGGCGCTTGTGTTCGAGGAAGTCGTCGTGACCGCTCCACAGGAACTGGAACGCCGGCACGGTCATCAGGAAACGGCTGCCGGACGGCACCTTGTCAACGTAAGCCTTGAGCAGACCAAGGTCATCGTCGACATGCTCCAGCACATCCATGAGCAGCACCAGATCGGCGTCGATGGCGTCGATATCGCGGCGGTAATGCACCGGTTTGCCGGCGGTGGTCGCATCGGAATCGGCGGGGTAACTGATGTCGACGCACCACGCTTCGCGCGCATCGGTTTGAGTCAGCAGGTGATGGGAGAAGAAACCCGAGCCGGCGCCCACGTCGAGAATCCGCGTGATCGGTACATCACCGAGCAGACGACGAGTCGCCGCCGCTTTGGAGCAGTAATACCAATGCTCACCGATGCTGTCGCCGAGGATATCGGTTTCCTTGAGATCCATGTTTCAGTCCTTGGGGTCGTAGACGCGACGCACCAGAAAAACCGGCCGGCGTTTGGATTCGATATAAGTGCGGCCGAGGTACTCGCCGAGTACGCCGATGCCAATCAATTGCAGGCCACCGAGGAACGTCACGGCCACCATCAGCGAGGCATAACCGGGCATGTCGACGCCGTGGATCAGCGTGCGCAACACGATAAAAATGGCAAAGGCAAAGGACACCAGCGACACCGCGGCGCCGATGTAAGTCCAGATCCGCAACGGTTCGGTACTGAAACTGGTGATGCCTTCCAGGGCAAAATTCCACAGCCGCCAGCCGTTGAATTTGCTCTGCCCCGCCACGCGCTCGGGCCGCTCGTAATCAACGTGGGTAGTCCGAAAACCGACCCAGGCGAACAGGCCCTTCATGAAGCGCCGGGACTCGGGCAAAGTCAGCAAGGCATCGACTACACAACGGTCCATCAGGCGGAAATCGCCGACGTTTTCCGGCAGCGGTTGCTCGGCGATCTTGTTGTGCAGGCGGTAAAACCAATGCGCCGACGTCTGCTTGGCCCAGGTGTCGCTGCGGCGGCTGACGCGATGACCGAGCACCACTTCATAGCCCTCGCGCCATCGCTCGATCATTTGCAGAATGACTTCGGGTGGGTCCTGCAGATCGGCATCGATAGGCACCACAATCTGCCCGTTGGCGATTTGCAATCCCGCAGACAACGCCGCCTCTTTGCCGAAGTTACGGCTCAGATCGACGATGCGCAGCCGCGAGTCGTGCCGCTGACGATCCAGCAGCCGCTCAAGTGTGGCATCAGTGCTGCCGTCATTGATGAACACCAGCTCCAAAGCAATTGAGGCTTGGTGCTGGAAGACTTCATCGATGCGCAGAATGAACGCGTCGAGACTGTCCTCCTCGTTAAAAACCGGGACAACCAGCGATAACGTGACCCGTGTGGCCTGTGCCGTTCCATGCTCAGTCAATGGAGTGCTCTTTTTATAGTGTTTGTCGGTCGTCGAAGCATTTTCAACGCCATGAGCCGTCCCGTATTAAGCAGTAGCGTCGATAGCCTTGCAAGGTGCAAAGGGCGACATTCTGGCCAATCCAGACGCCGATGCGTGCGCTCTAGCCCGCACTCTTCAGAAACATCTGCCAACGATTGGAAACAAATACCCGATAGCGAAAAAAACTCGCTCCGCTAGGCTTGCGACGATGCGCCACACAGGTTGTCGCAAACACCATCGCAAGGAGCGAACTGAATGTATTTCGAGATCTACAGGCAATCCCGAGGCACCCCGAGCACCGGCAAAGGCCAATGGCGCTGGAGACTGCGGGCGGGGAACCACGAGACGATTGCCAGTGGCGAGTCGTATGTGAACAAGGCCGATTGTTTACACGTGATCGAGTTGATCAAGGGTGTGCAGGGGGAGACGCCGGTGAAGGAAATCTGATGGCGCCGCGTCCTACAGCCTCTTCCTTTTTCGTCTGAAGCACTGGCAAAGCACTTTTGCGCCCCTACGCTGTTCAGCGTACGGGGCCATCCAGCCCTGTTTCGCCAAATGACGTTCAAACTAAAAAGGAGCCGCACCATGGCTAGAGACAAAGCGAAAGACGACAAGCACTTCAACTGCACCCAAACACACGAAGCCGACTACGTCGCCAGCCTCTATCCGCACGCCAAGGACGAAGTGAAAACCTTCCTGGCCTCGGCTTGCAAGGACAATACCCTGCGCAACTCGACGCACAAGGAAGTGTATGACCTGATCAAACAGAAGCTCGGGCATCCGCAGCCGTGAGTGGCTGAGGCGGGTGCTCGGTAAAACTCGCAGATACAAAAAAGCCCCGTAGCTTCTCAGCTACGGGGCTATTTGCTCTGCTCGGGAACGACGTACATAAGATCTTGTAGTTCCACTTCAGAATCAAGCTAGGCATGGGCCTCTCGGTCAAGAACATCCGCAACCCACTGATTAATGCTTTTTTGAGCCAATTGCGCTTTTACGGCAACAGTCGCATGAAGAGCTGGCGCCAAACGCAGACTGAGATTGCCCGAATAAGGCCTTTGCGGGGCACGACCCAGTTTTGCGCAAGTCTCCAGATAGTCAGTAACAGCCTCTTCGAATGCTGACCGAAGCTCTTTCACAGATTCGCCATGAAAACCTACTACGTCCTTGATCCCAGCGATATGACCAACAAAAAGACCATCTTCATCACTGTATTCAATTCGGGCTGCATACCCGTTGTAATTCATCACGTTCATGGAGTGACTCCTGCTTGTTCAAGGAAAGCCCGAGCATCACGAACCTGATAGGGCTTTGCTTCTTTATCCGGGTGAGGTCGGTGGAACGTAGCAACCACACCTCTTAATTCAAACCGAACTCGCGAACCATTGCCTTCCACGGTTCTGGCCCCGACCGCATTGAACAGAGACTCGATGCGCGCCCATTCCAACGTGGCGGGTGTGGGTCGTGAAAATATAGCTGCGAGCGTACCGAGTTGTTTGTTGTTCATAGTATTACACCATGATACCGCGCAGGAAAAATTGACAATCGCGATTCATATCGCTGATCCATGAAGCGCCCCCTTGAACAAGCGGACAACGCCACCCTCCAAGCTTGAAAACGGCGTCTTTTTATCCGAATCCGGTCAATATTGGGCACATAGGTCAGGATAAGGAGTGATTGGAAATAGAGCTGTAGGTAGACTCCGAGAGTTACGTACGAACCGGCATCGATCGAGTCACATCCGATTATCGAGTTTTCAACCTCGGGTTCCGGCGACAGGATTTGCTGATTACTCAAGCGAGCAGAAACAAAAAAGCCCCGCAGCTTCTCAGCTACGGGGCTTTTTCTATATATGGCGGAGAGATAGGGACTCACCATTTGCAACCACGAACCCCAACAAACGCCGTATTCACTGGCTTTCCCGGCGATTTTACGTAGACTCTTTACGTAGAATTAGTGGAGCAAGTCACCATGCCGAAGGCCAACAATCTCGAACTTCAGGGCGGCACCTACCATGTCAGGCTGGACGTCCCTAGGGATGTTCGGGACTCGTTCGGAGGTCGCCGGATACTGTCTCAATCGCTGAGGACTGGGGTGCATAAGGAAGCCCTTGATCGCCGCCTGCCAATCCTTGCCGCATGGAAAGCCCAGATCAAGGCTGCACGTGAAGGACGAGCACTCCCAGAGAGTTGGCAGGAGGACGTCTCAGCGGCAATTGATCAGGTTGATCAGTGGACGCAACAAGCCAAACGGGCAAGGATCGGCGAAGACGGGACGACAATGCCGACTCCAGACCCTGAGGATCTCAGGAAAGCGATGGAAGATACCAAGCTAGTTGCTGTGCTGACGAGTTTGATCGAACGTCGCCGAAGTGAACCCATGGGAATGATCAAACTGGAAGATGACTTAGCCGCTCTAGGTAAGCAGTTTATCGAGCATCAGATTTCCAGCTCACACCGGCTATCTGCGCAACAGAGCCAAGAACTGGAAACACTGGTGAAAGATCCGGCCAGCTACAAGGCTCGCTCGCCAATTACGAAAGCCCGGCTTGCTTCATTCCGCACCCACAGGCTTGAGCATCACGTTGCACCCAAGACGGTGAATCAACAAGAGTCGAAGCTGTTGAATCTGTCGGAGCATCTGCAAACGACCGGCGCCAAGCTCGATTTCGATTCGGTGGTTGCATGGTTACAGGGCATGAAACTCAGCAGCAAGACCAAGCAACAGTATCTGCTTGCTGGTAGTCAGTTCTGGCAATGGGCGATGCAGCATGAGCCACAGTGGCGACAGACCTTCAAAGGGCACGTGAACCCATTCGAAAAACACACCTTACCCACGCTCAAGGGCAAGGCCAAACTTGACGCGAAACGGAAGGCGTTCACCGTTGAGGAAGTCGGCACCCTGTACAAAGCAGCGAAAGAACAGAATCTCGGCGCGCTACCAGACTTGATCCTACTGGGTGGATATACCGGCGCTCGAATCGAGGAACTGTGTCAGCTTCGCAAAGAGCATCTGATTACCGTGGACGGGGTGAAGATGTTCGATATCGTGGATTCGAAAACCGTCGCGGGGATTCGACAGGTGCCAGTGCATCCCAAGCTAACGGCACTCGTGGATCGACTCGCCGAAGCTTCCACTGATGGCTATCTGGTGCCTACCGACTGCAACAACAAATACGGGATTCGTTCGGATGCTCTGAGCAAAGCATTTGGTAGATTGAAGACAGCCATGGGCTTTGATCGAACCCGCGTGTTCCATTCGATCCGTGCAACGGTAATCACTCAGTTGGTGCGAGCAGACATCGCAGACAGGCTAATCAAGGAGCTTGTAGGCCACGAAACTGGAACGGTGACGTTCGACGTGTACTCGAATGGATCATCACCGAAACAGAAGTTTGCCGCGATATCGAAGCTGCCCATTATTCGGACTTGAGATAAGTATTTATTGACTACTGGACCTAGCATCAGCTAACAACTTGTTGAGTTTTTTCCAGTGGGATCGCAACTGCTTCCTAATGGATTGGGAGTCCATAATATTCGCGGCCCTAAACCCATAGGAAATGAAATTCCTACGACCAAGGTAGCTATAACCCCGGTAGATAGTTCGGAGAAAAAGCTCTCGCGGAACCTCTCCTCTTCCAGCTCGAAGTTCATTACAGCGATCCATGGCCTTTTTACTTACCCAGATACGTTTGCGAAGCTTCTTATAATATCGAGTTATAGAAGATGAGCGAATGTGCTCACGCTGGCCATCAAACGAAAAACCAAGATAATGCACCGGCTTATCAGCACGAAGATTACCAGCAGCATCAAGTGTGAATTGTCGAATCTCCGTCTTCTTCTCTTGCAAGTTCAACCCAAGTTTTTTTATCTCTTTATTCACAAACTCATAAATATCATTCTCCTTTTCCAAATCACATATGACGAGTATGTCATCACAATAGCGATAGAACACAGACTCTGTCAGGGACAACTTGGAAAGTAACGCGAGATCAAATTCCAACATATAGATATTAGATAAGAGGGCACTTATTGGAGATCCTTGCGGAATGCCCCGCGAATCGGGATTTTTAGCGAGAAGCCCTCCACCTCTCACCTCGTCACGGAATTGCTTAGCCGTACAGAGGCGCTTATCCTCAACGCGTGGATTATGGATGGACACACCAAGCTTTTTATAAAGGGCGACTTTATCGACGCTAGAGGTTTTGGTAATGGCCTTATAAACTGCAAAATGATCAGCCGGAAGTTTATCGACTCCTAGAAGCTTCGCCCAAGCCCCCTTCAACCGGGAGTGATCAAGGCGATCAAAGAATTTTTCAACATCAAAGGCGAGTACACAGCACTCCCCCTTTGCCTTGATTTCGCAGAACGCATCATGTGCAAAATGAATATTATTTTTCCCGTCAACTGAGCGAAAAGCCAAAATTGATGTATGCAGACCACGCCGAACCAACTCTTTCTCATATAACTGATTCAGAAGAAAGCAATAATAAGCATATATATGCGAATCCAAGTGAGCGGAATAACTAATTGGTCTAGGCTTTGGATTCTTCACAAACACACCACGATCATCATCTAACCGATACTTCAGAATCACTGAGGTGTACGTGATAAAAGGATAAAAAGAATGAGTTGCAACTTTCCGGGGAGATGAAACGTAATCTAGTGCGGCTTTCTGGCCAACAGGACGATCAAAATGGAGATATTTTCTAGGCTTGTACCACGGCAACTCGTCCATGCTCTCACCTTGATAAGCCAACCGGTGGGACTAGGATGGCGGCAATCCCTACACCGCCCCACCGGCTAAACTTAATGCTCTAAACATTATCCATCTTTTCAGACTAGGCCGCGTATTGCTAGAGTTGACGTATAGTGTCAGTATCACGATTACATCTGGAGGTTCTCAATGAAGAGATTCCGCGTGCTGTTGTTCGCCATGTGTATCCCGCTGATAAATAATCATGGGTGGCTTGACAACTTGTGATCCACCTCGTGGCCTAATGCCACAAGCAGTTTGAATCTAGCACAAAGAATGAGACAGCGCCTATAGCGCAGACCATCATTTTTTCGCTACCACTCCCCCCCGCCAAAATTCACTGAGCACCCTTGCTCAGCTTCTGCGTTTGCGTCTGAAAAATAACGTCGGCTCGGTCTTGCCAGCGCCGTTAAGCGGTGTGCGACAGGGGCTTATCCAAACGCTGAAAAAGTAGAAATAACCTGACGTCCTGTAGCGCTCTCAGACGCTGCCAGAGGCTTGCAACGGTACGGGTTATGCACGGACTTTAGAAACAACAAAGCCCGCTCAAGGCGGGCCGATGGACTGTCTCAGCAAGACTAGCTCTTCATGGCACGTTGCACGCTGCTCAGGCTTACACCAAGGGCCTTTGCGACCTTACGGAACGATGCACCCTCTTCCGCCATTGCCTTGCGTATGGCTTCGTCATCTACCGTCTTCACCCGCCCCTTGTAGACACCTGCCGCCTTGGCCTTCTGAATGCCTTCTGCCTGACGCTCACGGATCAATGCACGCTCGAACTGAGCAACACTACCCAATAGGCCGAGCATCAGCTCTTGCATGGGATTGGCTTCACCAGTGAAGTGAAGTTGTTCCTTATGAAACGAGACCGCCACGCCCTTGGCAATCATCCCCTTGACCAGTGAGAGCAGGTCTTCGAGTGAGCGAGCCAGACGGTCGATGCTGTGTACGTGGAGAACATCGCCTTTACGGATGTGGCGTAGCATCGCCTGCAATTCAGGCCGGTCTGTTGTAGCGCCTGACACCCTGTCAGTGAACACTTCATCCAGTGCAACGCCGTCTAGCTGGCGACCAGTGTTCTGATCGACCGATGAAACCCTGATGTACCCGATGCTTGCCATAATGCACACCCCCGTATTCATTTGCCTCTAGAGGCTAGGAGTATGGATGTACCCATTATCCAATAGCAACCCTAATGAATACAGTATTCGTATTCACCGACAAGTGGTCGCAAGGGTGTACTCATTTGAATACATCAACCATTTCGTACCGTGTTGATTGCTTCGGTCAGGGCCTTGGCGTGCAAATCCAACCCTTCGAGCGCTGCTAAGGCGTTGTCAGCGGCACCGTTCCCTCCTTGGCTGGCAACCCATTGGCTGATTTCTTCCAGCGCGGCGGCGAGAGCGTGCTGGTTGCTCAGCAAGAGCGTGAGCGCATCAGCCGTGGCGATGTTGGCACTTGTATTGTGTGACATGGCAATCATCCTTGAGGGGTGGCGCAGGAATCGTAGCGTAGCTCTGGGTAGGCTGGGGCTAGGGGGAGTGATTTTGCAGAAAACGGTGATTCCAGCTCAAAACTGCCGTTTTGGCGAAGAAACCTCGGATTGGGGCGTTCTCACCGTATCGGGCTTATCCATGGATTACGGGAAGGCCCGAAAATGCAGGGCTGCGCCATAGGCTGGGGGCCAGCGCGGGCAAAATCTGACCACCAGTCTCTGAGGTTTTATCTATGTTTTCAGGGATTTAGTAAGGGTTGTAGGGAGTGCTTGAATAGCTATACCCCACTCTCGGTTTCACGATTTTGGAGGCAACCACCTCGTTATTACCGACTTGAACAACGTAGCTCAGCGACTCGATACCCTGATCTTTAGCAGCGGTAATCAGCTGACTATCAATAATACCGGTGATGTCATTTATCACGGTCTTCGTCAAGACGTTATAGGTAAAGGTTCGCGCCCAAACGGTGTCCACGCCGGTCAATTTTTTCCACTCAAGGTTCTCGGCAAGGTCTTTGTTAAAGTCTTTGCGCTGCTGATCATCAGCATTAGACAAGTCGAGTGATAGCAAGCAGTAAATCATGTGGCCTTTCCTTAGACAGAGTGAGTGGCCAACGTACCTCGAAGAACGCTGAGAGGCAATGCCAATGAGCCACTATCAAGGTGGTATGGGGTGGTGGCACCTCAACGGTTATGACCTCTGCTGCTTTACAGCGATGTCACGGATTGTCTGGATGTTCTGGTGAATTGCAGACAGTGCGAACCAGATACCAGATGCAACGCACCCAGCAGCGAACCCGGCGAACGCACCGATATATTCGTAGTTCCCACGGGAGGCGTAATACCCAAATATCGTGGCAATGATGATCCCTATCCAAGCGATGATGTCTACCACCGTGATAACGATATTCTTAAATTCCATTGCTCACTTCCTTATGCTGATTGATGTGAGCAGAAGCGTACCACCGCGCAAGCGTCCAGCTAAGCAGCGAAGCTGACAGGGCTTTGCAGGGTTGCTTCGCTCCGCTTGCGGGATGCTATTACCCTTGCCGGGCGCTGCGCTCTGAACACGATTGGCTGGTATGGCGGGATACGCTCGTCGTTGTCCATGGTGCTTGTATGGCGCTCTACGAACTCCGTCAGCACGTCGCGGATAACTTCAACAGGCTTGCCGTGGAGCACGTCAAACACTGCCTGAGCCTCATCAGCGTTGAGGGTGGTTCTACTCATGTGTAGCGCTGTGAAAGGGCTTACACGCTTGCAGATAATGTCCAGCACCTCGGTTAGTTCTGGTCGGTGATGAGCATGGCGTTCCAGCTCCTGGGACAACACTTGAAACGGGGTGAGGATCGTTGTCTTGATCTGGAACCCACTCCCCTCCTTACCCTCTAGTTTGACCTTGAGCGCTGCTAGCGCCTTACCTGACATCCCATCAAGAGAGTCCAAGTAGTTACGTTGATCAGGCACTGTTGGGTCTAGGTGATCATGTAGCCAGCTCAGCATCTTGTGGCGTTGGGTTGGCTGGATCTTGGCAATCTTCACAGTCTCGGCGACCACGTCAGCACCAAGAAAGGCAATGATGCGTTGCACGGTTTGCTTACGTGGGGCGCCCTTCTCTACCGAATGTTTCGATACCAGCGCGTTGCGGCTGATGCTCAGCCCTTGACCGTAGTGTTGAGTGCCGTGTTCACGGTTGAGCTTGGCTGGCACCACTACCAAGTTGGGAGCGTGGTAGAGGCCTATGGTCTTGCATCCTTGCACTGGGTGAATGTGGCTGATCTCGTAGTCCTTGGTCTCTCCGTAACGGTTCGCCCTGAGCTTCAGCTTGTACACGTCGTAGAGGGCTACCAATGATTCGACGGTGTGGCCCGTGAGGATCTGGAGTGTTCCGGCACGCTCACATTCGTAGGCCAAGTGATAGAAGAACGCTGAGTGGATGGCGCGGTTGGTACGGGATACTCGGCGTTTCTTCTTGGTGGCTTCTTTCTGGCACTGGGGAGTGCAATAGATCTTCTTGATGCTGGTGGTGCGGAAACGCTTCTTGCAGTTTGGGCACGTAGGTTGGCGTGTAACCTTATTCTTGTTCGGTGTTGCTGTTGTCATTGAATGCTCCGTCTCGGTTAGCAGGATATGTAGGCTTGGGATTGATTACGCTGTATGCGTGGCGGCATTGACCACTACAAAAGGCTTCCACTTTCGGTGTTTGGAACTTGGTAGAGCAGTGGCGACATGTGCATGTCTTCATGCGGTGAACACTCCTTGAGCGAAGCGAGGGAATCCCTCGTATGGGATTGCTGGGTTACCGTCTGGATGTGTGACGATCCAACGGATGTTTCCAAAGGGGTTGATGATTTGCTTGATTACAAACTTCTTACGTGTTGCTCCGATCAGGGTCATGGCAGCGGTTAACGCCGCCCCTGATGATTTGAATTCGAATGGCAGCGCCATACAGTTGTCTCCTGTTGAATGGGATAAACATGTGTGCTCACGCACACGAAAAATGGCTACACCCCTTATAGAACAAGGCGTGAGGCGTATTGAATCATGCGATTCTGCTACTAGAGAGGCGACACTTTCTTTTCTGGAACTGGTAAACGGTGATCACTCAGAATATTCCGCTGAGCAAGTTCCTCCGTCGCACCTGCTAGCACTGAAGACCAAAGCGTATCCAGCACAGTTGGTAGTTGATGCACTACATCCACGCCGTAAGTTTCAGCGACATAAAGGCCGCAAGCGGCCCTATAGTCTGGTTGACTGGCGATCTCACCGTATTTCATTGCTTATGCTCCTTGGGCAGTTGAGAAAGTTTCAAGTCGATTCGCTTATCAAGCCATGCATGCATCCCTTCTCGTTCGTTACTGAACTGCACTTGCAACTGGTTGTATTGCAGTCGTAGTGCATTGTCGGTGTAATCACGGGAGAGAACGTTTGCACGATCCAACATATATGTAGTGAACACGCCGCCTGCGAAAATTTGTAGGACACAGGCAAAGATGATGGTTTGAATAATGGATTTCATCACTCTATCTCCGTCTGGTCAGCACGAACTGTACGCAATACCTTATTGAATTCATCGTGGAAGGTCTCAGCCGAAAGCTGTTTCACTTCGGTGGCATCCATACCGCGAGCATCCACATTTACAGAGACATTAACCTCGGTGTGACTCTGGTCAATCTTGCTTTCAGCAGGCTGGACAATACGACCGTTATTGGGATCATCTGGCGACATCCAATCACTAGGCAATGCTGTTTGCTTACGCTGTTGTTGAGCCGAGGCCTCCATGATATCCGCTGCTGTATACGCAGGCGGCAGACGGAACTGGCGAAGTTTGCCATCAGCAACATTCTCAGAATCTTTGCCGAGTTCTGAAGAGCCGATGCGGAATACATCGAAACTTTCGCGTTGAACTGGGTTGATATGTCCGCCAGCCCAACGCCCCCTGTTCTCCTCCGCTGCTGACTGATCATCTGCAAGAGATGCACCAGTGAACAAACGACGAAGACCATTCAACAATCCCGGTCTTGCACGATCATCCAAACTTGCTTGTTCATTCGGTGATGCTGGTTTCAATCTTGGGCCAAGTGCAGCACCAACTGTACCCGGTAGAGCATTCGGATCTTTCTGCATGGCATTTGGCGTGGCGTTACCATTCACATCGTGTCCTATCAACATGCGAATCAAACTTGTGTTGAACTTGGTCAATCCTTGGTCGAATGTCATCAGGGATTCTTTCAACGGCTGTAGCGCTGTGTTCAGTTCATTCTCTGCCTTGATCCGATCCAGAATGACTGCCTTCAACTCAGCGTTAGTATTGACTGTGTTGTCATTCAGATAGGCTTGATTTTCTGCACGCTGTTGATTCGCGGCAATGGAGTTCATCTGTCTTGCGAGAAGATCCAAGTTCGCTTGCAGGAAGTTGCTCATCCCCTGATCGAAGTCAGCAGCCTTAATCTTCCCATCGGTTACAGCTTGCTTGAACCATCCTGCTTGCTCTTCAACTTTTCCCTTGAAGTTGAGACGGGTTGCAGCAGCTTGACGAATAGACGCAGCAACTACACCACCAACGGCATCAAACAAATCGTTGACGTCGCTTCCTTCCGGCTTCCCTTTTGCTCGGATCTGATTGAGTTGGTAAGCAGCGCGCTTCTGGGCTTCCTTATCGAGTGCAGCAGCACGGAACGTCGCTGACTGATCTTCGAACATCTTGGTGGCTTGAGTGAGAGTCTTACCTAATGCCAACTGCCCTTGAATGAACAGTGCGAAGGACTTTCCTGTCTCTACCGACACTTCCTGTCCATAGCGATTGCTGATATCAATGAACTGATCACGAGCAAACTTCTGGTTAGCTGGATTCTTCCCCCCGGCACTTTGGAGAGCAGAGTTGAAGCTTTCCGCTGTACTCGCACTTTCCTGACGTTGTTGGATACGTTCGTTCAAGTAGCCAATGCCTTTAACTAGGCTGTACACCGCTGCTAACGCAGCCGAGAAACCCACGGCCAGACCACCAAAGCCCATTTCCTTTGGCGCATCCTGACGGGCCTTCCATGCGGCGTGGCGCTCAGCCGCAAAGGCGAAACGCTGGCTTGATTGGTCGTGCTTAACCGCCGCTCTGGCTTCACGTACAGCAGCCGCTGCCTTGGACGCCTCGAATCGTTCGGCTTGGCGAATACCATTTGCACGAGCGTTCTGTAGAGCCACTTCAGCACGTTGCAAAGCTGTTTGGTGTGCTGCCGCCTTTCGTTGAAGCTCAACCGTTCGAGCCTGACGCTTTTGCAGAACGTCAGCCAATCTCGCTTGGCGAAGCTGAGACTGTTCGGCACTGGCTTGAACCTTCGCTCGGCCTAATTCAACTTTCAGAGCCTCTTGCTGTGCCTTGTGCTGTTTAGCTTGGAGCACTGCACGCGCCACTTGATCTTTGAGCGCATTACTTTGCAATAGGCCCTCTTGACGGGTGCCTGCACTGATAAGACGCTGCTCGGCAAGTTGAGTGGTGAACTGTTGACGGCGAAGTTTAGATAGCTTGGTTTCAGTAGCTAGTTCCTTGTCCAGCGACTTACGCACTTCAGCATCGAATTTCAACCTCTGAGCGCTCGCGCCCTTACCTGAAACACCAAACTTCATATTCAATTGCTTTTGCAGTTGCTCAGCATGGCGCCCTACACTTTGCATTTGTTTCTCTGCTTGCTTGAGAATTCCGAGAAACCTAGTCAGCGGCGCGCTTGAAACTTCAAATACCAGCTTACCAGTTAGGCGCGCCACTTCTTCTTGTAGACTCATTTCGTTTCACCGTAGGCGCCAAGACCATGTTTCAACTCCATGAGTCTTGCGAATACACGGTTGAATGCTACTGAGTTGTTCCCATATTGAGTTATGGTTGCACTGTCGTAGTAATCGCCTCGATTATTCTCTAGGTAATCGGCGAAGACAGTTTGCACACTGCGGGAACCTGACAAAGCGAAGTAGATAGATCCATCCTGAGTTCTAACCCAGCGGTAAGAGTAATCAACGTCGAAGCCGTGACATTTACGAAGCCATTGACCCATTGCACAGGCGAAGAGGCGAATCTTGGGATTTGTCATGTGGGTGATGCTGTGGTGTTGCGGAGATTTTTTCAGCTCTTGTTTCGGTGTAGCAGTTTTTGTCATTGCTTTCCTTTGTTCTTTTGGGCTTGTTTAGCCATTTCAACAATCTTATTGGCACGCTCTCTGGCTGCAAGTAGTTCCAGAGCCGCTTTAAATGCGTTTACATCCTCTTCCGAAGCTTCGTCATCCATTGGTGGCGCCTGCTTAACCACCGCCTCCACAGGAGCCTCTGAGGGGCTTGTAGCAAGTGTATCTCTGGCGTACTTCTCACGTAGTAGCAACTCCGTACCTGACAGAGTGGTTGGATCGATTTTATCGGTCATTGTGCACCTCCGAACTCACTCAATGGCAGAATAAGTGCAATACGAGCACCTGCAATAAACGCCTCAAGCACCGTAGATTCGTATTGGGCTTTGGTAATGTAGAACTTTGCATTCAAACCCATCTTGACCCATGCCATATCCAATTGTTTGTCTACTTCTGTGTCCAAGCGACTTCTCATTGTTTGCCTCCAAGCGCTGCCAGCACCTCAGCTTCAACCCTAGCGTACTCTGCCGCTTCTTGCGCTGCCTTTGCATCAAATTCAGCTTGTTGCTTTCTGCGCTTCTCGCCAGCCAATAGAGACTCAACTTCTTTAGCTACACACGCAGCCTTATCAGCTTCCAAGCGCTGTAAATATTCTTGCTCAACTTGAGCCTTGATCTGAGCGATCTCGTGTTCAACTTGTGACTCTGGCTTACGCAGAGAGAGAATTACCCAATCCAATGTTGGCCCTGCGATCAGTTTGGGCAGATGGGCAATCTCGCCAGTTGCTGTATATCCGAGACCGACAAGCTCAACGTATCTGTCGAGGGCTTGTTGCAGACCTTGCACCTCAAATTCTTCCATAACGCCAAGCTGCTCTCGGCCTTGGATATTGCATTGGGTGCGAGTGTTGTACTGCCCTACTTCGAAGTCTTGTAGACGTTTTAGATGCGCTGCATCTGGTTGGAACAATTGACTCATGGTGTTTACCTCTTCTGTTTTTATGGTTGGTGTTTCAGGCTTCTTTGTTGCTCGGTGATGGATCGACTTACACGTGGATTTGCAGAACCTCGCACGCATGTTCTTTGATGGAAATTCGGTATTGCAGACAATGCAACTTCGTAGAACGACAGCCATGGGCGTGCCTCCTTATTAAATATGTAGTATGTGGGTGTGTATATTTGGTTATTGGCGCGACTGAAAAATACTTTAAGTAAAAGAATCGGGTGAGACGGTTTGCGTCGCACCCGACAAAGTTACATGAGTGTTTTTGCGAATTTGGTTCGAGGGCGCGGATCTAACAACGCACCCTCTACAACTCTTTGGCCCATCGGAGTTGCCACTATGTGAAGTGCCTTCCTTGGGGAAGAGCGGCCAGATTTGACAGAGATTTCGACCATCGCCCCTGTCAGCGATGAGGGGGTTACCAACCCGGTCTTGCAAGTAGCTGGCCCAGACTTGCGACTGGAGTCAGAAGGCATTCTGAAAACCTTCGGCCACACGAAAACCAACCTCAGCGGACTGGGTCGGTCTCAATGTTTGAATTTGGTTTGGTGATGCTGTTGCGGAGGGGCTAATCCCGAGTAAAGAAATCTTCTCCATCCGTACACTATTATCGCACGACACCTGTTAAAATGCAAGCATTATTTGTGCCAACTTTAAAATACTTTCAAACAGTTGTTTGACTACGCACGAATCACCGCCCCAGCTTGGTCGGCACGACCCATACAGACTGCCCTCACGTGACGTTCAACCGGCTATGCTTCCGCACGGCCCACCCAAAACGGCGAAACGCTTGTCCCGGTTGCCGGAACCCTCACCAAGCCATTGATCCGTTTCGACACGCAACATCACATTGCTATTAATTGGATCCAAGCTACGCTCTTATTGCTTTCAGGCTGCGTGTTGCAGCCTGAGCAATACCTGCCATGGGGATATGAAAATGAGCAAGTCACCAATCGGAACCACCCGCAAAACCGGCGAGAAGTCACCAGAAAGCGGTGTATGGCAAACGCAAGATTCGCCTTCTACTACGGGGCCATTCGCGGAAGGCAACGTGTTTCCACCACATAACGGTAAAGCTGTTACGTGGAAGCTGATCTCCTACGCGTAAAACGCGTTGCAACAAGAAAGCCTCAGCGTATGAGGCTTTTTAAATACCCCCTCCCGACCACCCCCTGCTTACCCCCCCGCTCCCACTAGGCGCCCACGACCCCGCATAGGCGCTGAGACGGCTCGACAGGCGATGGGTGCAAATGACAGAAAAGAAGCTGTAGGAGCGCCCTGAGAGGGCTGTAGAGACAAGTATTTTACGTAGAATCGTTACGTAGAATTCTGAAATGCAAAAAGCCCCGAGACCAGAGTCTACGGGGCTTTTCAATGTATGGCGGAGAGATAGGGATTCGAACCCTAGGTACCGGTGAAGGTACAACGGATTTCGAATCCGTCCCATTCGGCCACTCTGGCATCTCTCCAACGGCGCGCATCATAACAACACTTCTGCCGAAAGCAAACCCTCTTTCGAAAATTTTCTTCGTGCTATCAGATGCTTGCGTCGATTAAAGCGGTACACCCAGACGATTGGCGACTTCTTCGTAGGCTTCGATGACGTCACCGAGGCCCTGGCGGAAGCGGTCTTTGTCCATCTTCTTCTTGGTGTCCTTGTCCCACAGGCGGCAGCCGTCCGGGCTGAACTCGTCGCCGAGGACGATCGAGCCGTCGCTGAACACGCCGAATTCAAGCTTGAAGTCCACCAGCAGCAGGCCTGCGTCGTCGAACAGTTTGCTCAGGACTTCGTTGACCTTGAGCGACAGTTCTTTCATGCGTGCCAGTTGCTCGGCGGTGCCCCAACCGAATGCCACGACGTGGGATTCGTTGATGAACGGGTCGCCCTTGGCGTCGTCCTTGAGGAACAGTTCGAAGGTGTACGGGTTGAGCTTCATGCCCTCTTCGACGCCCAGACGTTTTACCAGGCTGCCGGCGGCGTAGTTACGCACGACGCACTCGACCGGGATCATGTCCAGCTTCTTCACCAGGCACTCGTTGTCGCCCAGCAGTTTGTCGAATTGGGTCGGAATGCCGGCCGCTTCGAGTTTCTGCATGATGAAGGCGTTGAACTTGTTGTTCACCATGCCTTTGCGGTCGAGCTGCTCGATGCGCTTGCCGTCGAACGCCGAGGTGTCGTTGCGAAACAGCAGGATCAAACGGTCAGCGTCGTCGGTCTTGTAAACCGATTTGGCTTTGCCGCGGTAGAGTTCTTCACGTTTTTCCATGATGGGCTCCGCTTGCTAAGTAGATGGGCTAGGCGATATGGCGCCAGTCGAGCCCTGAATCTTGATCGGCCAGTTGCAGCCAGTCCGGGTCGCACCCGAGGGTGTCGACGAAACATTGCCGGGCCAGCTGCGGCAGGTTGTTCTTGCTGCTCAGGTGGGCGAGAACCAGATGCTGCAAGCCCTGCCACCCCAACTCGGCCACCAGTAATGCCGCCTGATGGTTGTTCAAATGTCCCAGCTCGCCGCCCACCCGTTGCTTGAGAAAGTACGGATAGTGACCACGGGCCAGCATGTCGCGGCAATGGTTGGACTCGATCATCAACGCATCGAGATCCCGATAGCCGTCCAGCACCCGCTCGCAATAGGAACCCAGGTCGGTCAGCAGGCCGAAGCGCCGCTGCTCGTTATCACTGAATACGTACTGGGTCGGCTCCTGCGCATCATGGGCCACGGCAATGACCCCGATGTTCAGTGCGCCGATCTGCAGCTGCTCGCCGCCGGCCAGAAAGCCTGCGGGTTCGATCGGTTTGCGCATCCCGCGCAGTGTGCCGCGACTGAGGTAGACCGGCAGATTGTAGCGCCGAGACAGCAAACCCACGCCATGCACGTGGTCGGCATGTTCGTGGGTTACGAGTATGGCGCTCAGTTGCGCCGGGTGAACCCCCAGACGCAACAGGCGTTTTTCGGTTTCCCGCAGGGAAAAACCACAATCCACCAGCACATAGGTATCAGCGCTGGCGATCAGCGTGCCGTTCCCTTGGCTACCGCTGCCGAGAACGGCAAAGCGCATGTGATCAGCCCAGGTTGTCCTGAATCACGCTCAACACTTTGCGCGCCACATCGGCCGGCGCAACGGTATTGATGTTCTTCTCTACGGTCACCTGAACGTTTTCACCGACCTTGCTCAGGCGAACCTGATAACGCTCGGCGCGGGCTTCAACTTCTTCCTTGGTCGGCGCACTGCCGAACAGGCTGCTGAAGAAACCAGGCTTGTCGTCTTTCTTCTCGGCTTTCTCGGCCAGGTTGATGTAGTACAGGCCCAGGCTGCGGTTGATGTCTTCAACGCGCCACTGACCCTGCTCCAGCGCACGACCGACGCTCGACCAGGCACGATCCAGGTCAGGACCGACGTTCAGTACCGGGTTGCCGCTGCCGTCTTCGCTGAGGCTGACACGGCTCGGGGTATCGAAGTCACGCGAAGCCAGCATCGACACCGAACCACCCTTCTCGGAGATCCGGCTCATGCTCGCGAGCATGTCGTCGACCAGCGCTGCGTCCAGGCCAGTGTTGACCGAACGGTTGGTGAAATCGACGTCGGCGGTGCTGCCGGCAGGACGCTCGGCGCTGACCACGTAGATTTCACTGGTGTTGCGCTGCACGCCTGGCTCGATACGCACCCGCACGCGGGTTTCGCTGTCGGCACCGACACCGGCGGCGCTCAGGCGCTTGGCCATGGCGGCGGACAGTTCGTCGGAATGCTGCCAGGTGGTGGTGAATTCGCCGGTTTGCGGACGCTGTTCATCCAGCCGGAAACCATTGTCCTGGAAGAACTGTACCGCCACTGGCCAGACTTCGGCCGGCGGGTGCTGGGCCACGACCCAACGCGAGTCACCGCTCTTCTGCAGCGAGTAGTCGGTCGCCTCGGCAACCGCCGTCAGCGGTTGCGGGCGCGGTACCACGTATTCGCCCTTCGCCGTGTCATCAGCCACGTTGCGCGGGATCGGCAACAGCGGATCCAGACGCTTGGAGGTGCTGACATTCGGTGGCAGTTGCATCGGTGCAGTCTGTTGCGCTTCCAGGTAATCGCTACCACGGTCACGGAAATAACCTTCCGGGCCCCAGACCCATCCGCAGCCACTGGTGCTGGAGATAATCAAGGCAAGTGCGGAAAGTCCGGCCATTCGCTTCATGCGTTGTACTTCCTCAATTAAACCAGGACGCTGCACTGGCGCAGGGCCGTGCGAAGCGTTTCATGACAAGGAGCGCTCAGCCAGGTCAACGGCAGGCGGATGCCTTCGTGCATCAGGCCCATTTCAACCAAAGCCCACTTCACCGGAATCGGGTTGGCTTCGATGAACAGGTCCTTGTGCAGCGGCATCAATTTTTCGTTGATCGCCCGTGCGGTCTCGGCGTCGCCTTTCAACGCGGCCTCGCACAGGTCAGCCATTTCGCGCGGGGCGACGTTGGCCGTTACGGAGATGTTGCCTTTGCCGCCCAGCAGGATCAGCTCAACCGCGGTCGGATCATCGCCGGACAGCACGATGAAGTCCTTGCTCACGCCGTCGATGATGGCTTTGGCGCGTTTCAGGTCGCCGGTGGCTTCCTTGATGCCGATGATGTTCGGCACGCTGGACAGGCGAATTACGGTCTCGGCCTGCATGTCGCAGGAGGTGCGGCCGGGAACGTTGTAGAGAATCTGTGGAATGTCGACGGCTTCGGCAATGTGCTTGAAGTGCTGGTACAGGCCTTCCTGGGTCGGCTTGTTGTAGTACGGAACTACCAGCAGGCAGGCGTCGGCGCCGGCTTCCTTGGCGTTGCGGGTCAGCTCGACGGCTTCGCGGGTCGAGTTGGCGCCGGTACCGGCGATCACCGGAATGCGCCCGGCTACCTGTTTGACCACGGCTTTGATGACGGCGATGTGTTCTTCTACATCAAGGGTCGCCGACTCGCCGGTAGTACCGACCGCGACAATGGCATGGGTGCCGTTCTTGAGATGGAAGTCCACGAGTTTGCTGAGGCTGTCCCAGTCAAGACGCCCTTGTGCATCCATGGGAGTGACCAGTGCCACCATACTGCCCGCAATCATGAAACCGCTCCTGCCGGAAAAAGAGAGCGGTAATGGTACTGGCGCCAAGATGCTTGCACAAGCGAAGTACTGCGCCGCCATTCCCCTTGGCGTCGGTTTTCGCTACCCTTCAGACTTTGATCGGTACAGATCAGCTTGTACGCCGGGTTCCAGCCTCCCCTTTCGGCCTCCCAGGCCCCGTTCCAGTGTCGCTGCTGCACGCTCCGCCTTTATTGGAGCGAATTGCGAGCCACGGCCCGGGGCTTTCTGAACGGGCACGCGCAGACGCTTCCCGACGGCCAACGCCCATCGACCTACCGACCGCTCATCGCTTTAGGAATGCTGCATGTCCACCCCCACAGTTCGCGAACAATTCCTTGTCATCAGTGCCCTTGGCGCCAACCCCATGGAGCTGACTAACGTCCTGTGCCGCGCCAGCCATGAAAATCGCTGCGCCGTCGTCACCTCCCGCCTGACTCGCCATGGCGAATGCAGCGCCCTGGTGCTGGAAATCTCCGGCAGCTGGGACGCGCTGGCCCGCCTCGAAGGCAGCCTGCCGACCCTGGCCAAGCGCCACGCATTTACCGTCAACGTGGTGCGCAGTGCGGCCCTGGAAAATCGTCCACAGGCCCTGCCGTACGTGGCTTATGTCAGCTCGGCGTATCGCCCGGACATCATCAATGAGCTGTGCCAGTTCTTCATGGATCACAACGTCGAGCTGGAAAACCTGACCTGCGATACCTATCAGGCCCCGCAGACTGGCGGCACCATGCTCAACGCCACGTTCACCGTAACGCTGCCGGCCGGCACCCAGATCAGCTGGCTGCGCGACCAGTTCCTGGACTTCGCCGACGCGATGAACCTGGATGCGCTGATCGAACCTTGGCGCCCACAAAACCCAATGTAAGGAAGCTTTCATGGCCGTTGTCATCGACCAACCGGTTGCGGATTTCGAAGCACCTGCCACCAGCGGGCAGACCGTCAGCTTGTCCGCCCTGAAGGGCAAGCAAGTGGTGATCTACTTCTATCCGAAGGACAGCACCCCCGGCTGCACCACCGAAGGCCAGGGTTTTCGTGACCAGTACGCGGCGTTCCAGGCCGCTAATACCGAGATTTTCGGTATCTCCCGCGACAGCCTGAAGTCTCACGAGAACTTCAAATGCAAGCAGGAATTTCCGTTCGAGCTGATCAGCGACAAGGACGAAGCCGTCTGCCAGCTGTTCGACGTGATCAAGCTGAAGAAACTGTATGGCAAGGAATATCTGGGCGTTGATCGCAGCACGTTCCTGATCGACAAGAACGGTGTACTGCGTCAGGAATGGCGCGGCGTGAAAGTGCCGGGGCATGTGGATGCGGTGCTGGCTGCGGCTCAGGCCTTGAATAAAGCCTGAAGGTTTTGCGTCGCCCTCATTGACGCCTTCGCGAGCAGGCTCGCTCCCACATTGAACTTGTGAACGGCACAGATCCAATGTGGGAGCGAGCCTGCTCGCGAATAGCCTTCATCTAAAATCTGGCTCAACCGCTACAGCAGCGGAGCGACAACCGGCTCCTTGCGCGGCCACGCATCCAGCACGGCCTTGAACAGCGTCGCCAGCGGAATCGCGAAGAACACGCCCCAGAACCCCCACAACCCGCCAAACAACAGCACCGCGCAGATGATGGCCACCGGGTGCAGGTTGACTGCCTCGGAAAACAGCAACGGCACCAGCACGTTGCCATCCAGCGTTTGAATGATCCCGTAGACCGCCATCAGATAGATGAACTGATCGCTCCAACCCCACTGGAACAGCGCGATCAGTAACACCGGCACGGTCACCACCACCGCGCCGACGTACGGCACCACCACCGATACCCCGACCAGCAACGCCAGCAGCGCCGCATAGTTGAGGCCAAGCGCGACGAAGGCGATGTAGGTCACGCCGCCACAGATCACGATCTCGATGACCTTGCCGCGAATGTAGTTGGCGATCTGCCGGTTCATTTCCTGCGCCACGCGGGTGATCAGCGCCCGCTCACGGGGCAGATAGCCGCGCACCCACTCGCCGATCATGGCCCGATCCTTGAGAAAGAAGAACACCAGAATCGGCACCAGCACCAGATAGATCATGATATTGACCAGCAGCGGCAGGCTCGACAGCGAAAAGGTCAGCGCCCATTGGCCGAACTTGCCGATTTCGCCACGCGCCGCTTCGATAGCCTGCAGCACCTGCTCGTCAGAGACCAGATGCGGATAGCGCTCCGGCAGCAACAGCAACAGCGACTGCCATTTGGCGAGCATCCCCGGCAGCTCGTTGAACAGCGTGATCAACTGATGCCACAGCAACGGCAACACTACCACGATGAACACTAGCAACACGCCCATGAACAGCGCAAATACCAGCCCCACCGCCGCCGCACCAGGCACGCGCATACGCTCCAGTGCGAGTACCAGCCCCTGCATCAGATACGCCAGCACCATCCCGGCCAATACCGGCGCGAGCATGCCACCGAGCGTGAGCACCGCGGTGAAGGCGAGAAACAGCAGCACCGCCAGCACCACCGCTTCTTCGTCGGAAAAGTAGCGCTGAATCCAGTCGCGTAACACTTTGAACATCAATAATCCTTAGGTCTTTTACGCTGTCGGTTCAGGCTTTTTTCAACCAGTAACGGTAGACGCCCGCTTCGTCTTCTTCGCGCAGCAGCGTATGACCGGCCAGACGGGCAAAGGTGCGGAAGTCGCGCTGCGAACCCGCGTCCGTGGCGATCACCTTGAGCACCGCGCCGCTGGGCAGCTTGTTGAGTTCCATCTTGGCCTTGAGCAACGGCAACGGGCAATTCAGGCCACTGGCGTCCAATTCACAGTCATGGGCTACAGCGTCAGTCATTGCGTCACTCCGGTTCAGGTGGTTGAGGTGGTTGAGGCGCCTAGAATATCTGGTCGCAAGCCCGGTGTCCGGCTACAGTAAGGTCTTTGTCTTCTAAGGCTTTGTGCATGACATTTCTGCGCCCTACCCTGCTGACGCTCGCTTGCCTGCTCGCCTCACCGGGCTTTGCCGACGATCTGCCGTCACTTGGCGACGCCAGTTCTGCCATTGTCTCTCCGCAACAGGAATATCAGCTGGGCCGCGCCTGGCTGGCGATGTTGCGCAGCCAGGTTGCGCAGCTCAACGATCCGCAACTCAAAGACTACGTCGAATCCAGTGTTTACAAACTGGTGGAGACCAGCCAGGTCACCGACCGCCGTCTGGAATTCATTCTGATCAACAGCCCGCAGCTCAACGCCTTCGCGGCGCCGGGTGGCGTGGTCGGGGTCAACGGCGGCCTGTTCCTCAACGCGCAGACTGAAGGCGAATACGCCTCGGTACTGGCACACGAACTGGCTCACTTGTCACAGCGCCACTTCGCGCGCGGTGTAGAAGCTTCGCAGCGGATGCAGGTACCGATGATGGCGGCGCTGCTCGCCGGGATCGTGATTGCCGCCGCCGGTGGCGGTGATGCCGGGATCGCGACCATCGCCGGTACTCAGGCCGCAGCCATTCAGTCGCAGCGTACCTTCTCGCGCCAGAACGAGCAGGAAGCCGACCGTATCGGCATCCTCAACCTGGAAAAGGCCGGATACGACCCGCGCTCGATGCCGACCATGTTCGAACGTCTGATGCGCCAATACCGCTTCGACGCCAAGCCGCCAGAATTTCTGCTGACTCACCCGGTGACTGAATCGCGTATCGCCGACACCCGTAACCGCGCAGAACAAGCGCCAGCGGGCGGTATCGAAGACAGCATGCGCTATCAGCTGATCCGCGCCCGTGTTCAGCTGATCTACGAAGAAACCCCGGGACTAGGCGCCAAGCGCTTTCGTGCACAACTGGATGAGAATCCGAAAAACGATGTGGCGCGCTACGGCCTGGCGATCGCCCAGATCAAGGGCGGCCAGCTCAATGAAGCCAGGGAGAATCTCAAACAGCTGCTGGCCAAGTCACCCAACGAGATCATCTACAACCTCGCGCAGATCGACTTGGACATCACCAACAACCGCCTGCCGGATGCGCAAACGCGGGTTGACCGCATGCTCACGCAATATCCGGGCAATTACCCGCTGAATCAGGTTCGGGTCGATCTGTTGCTGAAACAGAATCGCACCGCCGACGCCGAGAAAGCCCTCGACAGCTTGCTCAAATCCCGTCCGAACGATCCGGACGTGTGGTATCAGGTCGCCGAAACCCGTGGCCTCTCTGGCAACATCATTGGTCTGCATCAGGCCCGCGCCGAGTACTTCGCGCTGGTCGGCGATTATCGTCAGGCGATCCAGCAGCTTGATTTTGCCAAGCGCAAGGCGGGCAGCAACTTCCCGCTGTCCTCGCGGATCGATGCACGCCAGCGCGAGCTGATGGAGCAAGAGCGCATGATCAAGGACATGATGGGCTGAGCTTTCCTCAACGAGGCAAATGTTTCATGCATAAAAAAACCGCCTCTTTCGAGGCGGTTTTTATTTCACCGCAACCGGGTTATTCAGCCAGTTTGAAGGTGATGAAGCTCGCACGACCTTCACGCAGAACGCGCATCGACACCGAACGATTCTTCGGCAGCGCCTTGGCGATCTCGGTGAACTCCTTGGTGGAGCCGATGGCCTGGTTGTTGAGGTGAGTAATCACGTCACCCGGTTGCAGACCGATCAAAGCCGCAGGACCGTCCTGAACTTCCTTGATCACCACTCCGCCCTTGAGGTCGTAGGTTTTCTTCTGCTCAGCGGTCAGTTCCGCCACCGAAACGCCGAGGCGGTTGCTGCTGCTTTCCGCACCCGACTTCGGCAGTGCAGCCAGCTCTTTGTCCTCATCCGGAATCGCGCCGACAGTCAACTCGACATTCTTGCGCTTGCCGTCACGGATCACTTCGAGGCTGGCCTTGGCGCCCGCTTTCAGCGCACCGACCAAGTGTGGCAGGTCGGCGGACATGACGATCGGCTGACCGTTCATGCTCAGGATCACGTCGCCCACTTGCAGGCCACCCTTGGCTGCCGGACCGTCATCCTGAATCTGCGCAACCAGCGCACCGGCCGGCTTATCAAGACCGAACGACTCGGCCAGATCCTTGTTCACTTCCTGGATGACCACGCCCAGCCAGCCGCGGCTGACTTTGCCACCGCTTTTCAGCTGATTGGAAACGTCCATCGCCACGTCGATCGGAATGGCGAACGACACACCCATGAAGCCACCGGAACGGGTGTAGATCTGCGAGTTGATCCCGACCACTTCACCGTTCAGGTTGAACAGCGGGCCACCGGAGTTACCCGGGTTGATCGGCACGTCGGTCTGGATGAACGGCACGTAGTTTTCGTTCGGCAGGCTACGGCCGACGGCGCTGACAATGCCTTGGGTCACAGTGTGGTCAAAGCCGAACGGAGAACCGATTGCCACAACCCACTGACCCGCCTTCAGGTCCTGGGACTTGCCGAGCTTGAGCACCGGCAGATCCTTGCCATCGATTTTCAGCAGGGCCACGTCGGAGCGAGGGTCGGTACCGATCAGCTTGGCTTTCATTTCACTGCGATCAGCCAGACGCACGAGGATTTCGTCGGCATCGGCAATCACATGGTTGTTGGTCAGGATGTAGCCATCGGAGGAAATGATGAAGCCCGAACCGAGCGATTGCGCTTCACGCTGACTATCGCCGCGCGGCGAACGCTGCTGAGGCGGCATGCCGCGCTCGAAGAACTCGCGCAACATCGGCGGCAAGCCTTCCAGGTCAGGCATCTGCTGGTTCACCTTGCGGTCAGGCAGCTTCTGCGTGGTACTGATGTTCACCACTGCAGGCGAGGCCTGTTCAACCAGTTGGGTGAAATCCGGCAGGTCGGCCGCCTGGACAGCGGGGACAGCCTGACCCAGCACCAGCACGGTGGCGAAAATGGAGAGATAAGACTTCAAGCTAAGTATCGACATACAGCTCCCGTTACGACGAGCAGGGTTAAGCGATATGGAGCAAGGAACACCGGGAACCGCGGGCCGGTATTTTTGTTCCGGGAACAACAGACAAGGCCAGAGCCGTGAGGCTCTGACCTATAAAAAACTTTCGGGTGATTTGCAAATGAAAATGCTGAGCAAACATTTCATCTACGTCTCGAAGAAGAAGTGGAAATGACTGAAATCAGCTCACTGCTTGCTGGTTGCAGCGCCATCGTTGCGCATCGAAAGGGCAATCCTCTCGGCCGTGCCGATTGGAATTTCGCCGACCACCGTCACCATCATCTCACCCTCAGGCGTAGTGAGGCGGCGGGAAACAGCGACAGTCGGCCCCAACTGCGTGCGGGTATCGGTCACTGTTGCACCGTTCAACGGCTCAAGAAATACCGAAAACCGCGCCAGCCCGTCGTCATACATCAGGCTGCTGACTTGAGTCTTGGTTTCAGAATCTT
Organism: Pseudomonas sp. lyk4-TYG-107; assembly: GCF_030209055.1. Lineage (NCBI taxonomy): Bacteria > Pseudomonadati > Pseudomonadota > Gammaproteobacteria > Pseudomonadales > Pseudomonadaceae > Pseudomonas > Pseudomonas sp. lyk4-TYG-107. Next base: position 36,811 of record NZ_JARVST010000033.1, on the reverse strand, counting down.
TGTGTGAAGTACTGCTGGTCAGCACGAAACCCGGAGGCAGCCAGTCGGAATGCCAGACCTGAGCTGTCTTAACGGCAGACGCCTTGTCACTATCAATAGTAACGGCCTTGCACTCGGTGCCAGCTTGCAGATCTTTGTCCGACGGGACATCAGCGGTATTCAGGCTGGTGAACTGGAAACGCTCGAGTAGCTGCCCCTTGTCGTTGAGCAACAACGACTTCAGTGGCAATCCGGTCTGTTTATCCAGATGCAGCTCGAAACCATAACGATGCTGGTCGCGGGGCGTCAGCGATACGATGACCGCATCACGCCCGGCCACGCGCGACTTGCCGATGACGGCAAGCTCATACCAGTTTTTCAGCTTTTGGGGATCAAGCGAACGAGCGGTCGAGTTGGGAGAGTCTCCCAACCCCGCAATCAGAGTGCCGCTGACGCATTGAGTATGCCCATCAACACGCACGACTTCCTGAGCCGAGCCGTCGAGCTGAAGCAAACGCTCGCGGACCTGACCACTCTGGACACGATGCCAGATATTGTGGGTAGAAAAACTACCGTTACGCTCGTATACGAAAGTGCCTTGGAAGCTTTGCTGCTGCTCGGCCTGACCCAGGCGGATCAACCAGTCCTGGGCCTCGTCGGCATGGGCTGGAACAATGAACCAGCCGCTAAGCAGAAGCGAAAGTAGAGGTATGGCGCGCATGATCCTCCTTAACGGTTTTCCATGCTTGCTGCACGCGCATAAGGCAGAGCGCTTTCAGTACCTTTCAACGCAGCTTGCTGGGCATGCTGACGCAGATAGCCTGGCAGACGCTGATCGTGCCAGCCTGGCTGACCTTGCAGGACGCCATTGGCCATCGGACCAGTGTTTTCCGAGCTTTCCTTGTAGCCAGCCAGGACGGCCGGGCCTTTGACCTGCGGCGCAACCAGCGAAGGCTGATTGGACTGCTGGGCCAGTTCGACGCCAGCGATTTCGTCCTGGTTGTACAGGCGCACACCAGCCAGTACCGCAACGGTCACCGAAGCCGCAACGGCCAGACGACCCAGGTTGCGCCAAGGGCCGCGGGATACTTTGGCTGGAGCCGTTTCGTCTTCCAGCGCAGCAGAAACTGCCGCAGCAATGTCCAGACGCGGAAGCAGCAGATCCTTGTGCATGGCTGCCCGAGCGATCTGATAACGAGCCCAGGTCTCACGGGTTTCAACATCGTCCAGTGCATTGATCACTCGACGCAATTCCAGTTCGTCCGCTTCGTTATCCATCACTGCGGACAGCGATTCCTGCAGGGCTTCACGACTCATGGCGTTCCTCTCTTGGCTGTCGCCGCTGTCTCAGTTTTCCTGCAACAACGGCTGCAGGGCTTTATCGATGGCCTCCCGGGCGCGGAAAATCCGGGAGCGCACGGTACCCACCGGACACTGCATGACGCTCGCAATGTCCTCGTAACTCAGACCATCGAATTCACGTAAAGTTAAAGCGGTACGTAAATCCTCTGGCAGTTGCTGAATGGTTCGATGGACGGTGCCTTCGATCTCATCCCGCAGCAACGCGCGCTCCGGCGATTCGAGATCCTTCAGGCCGTGATCGCCGTCGTAGAACTCTGCATCTTCGGAACTTACATCGCTATCCGGCGGCCGGCGGCCGCGTGAAACCAGATAGTTCTTTGCCGTGTTGATGGCAATGCGGTAAAGCCACGTATAGAACGCGCTGTCTCCGCGAAAGTTTCCTAGCGCTCGGTAGGCCTTGATAAAGGCTTCCTGAGCCACATCCTGGGCTTCATGGGTGTCGTGCACGAAACGCACGATCAACCCGAGAATTTTGTGCTGATATTTCAGCACCAGCAGATCGAAAGCTCGCTTGTCGCCACGCTGAACGCGCTCGACCAGCTGCTGATCCTCTTCCTGGGTTAGCATGAACACTCCTCGATAAGCATGGAGGAGGCTTGCATAACTAAACGACCAGACTTGCAAACATAGACTCGGGCTTTTCGCAAAAGTTCTCCCCCTCCAGGCAAGTTTCCTGCGGGCTCTGATTTGGCACGCACGAAAAACGCAGCGCGGGATAAACCGGCTGCGCGAATAATCTTGTCATCGGTTCGCCGGCAAAAACCCAATCGCAGGTTCTGCATTGAAGCCGACACTGTCCCGTGCTTCTGGCAACTGACTATTGATCTTGGGCCTCTGGCAAAAGTTCCAATTATTTATAGCCGTGCTGAAGCGACATTGAGCAACCGCGTGCTGAAAAAGCCTGTTTCATCCTCGATACAGTCGCCTTTTCCCAAAACGACAGAAAAAAACGTCCGACGAAACGTCAAGCTTTTGTCGTCACAGTAGTTTCACAATGCCATACGGGCCCGGCTATTGTGCCGCTCCACCCCTCTATATACTAGTGGGCTGTGTGGCTGTCTTGACTCGCCGATCCAGCTGTCCTGCGCCACCCCCGATCCGGGTCGCTTTGAGCGGAATCCTGAAATGAGCCAACAGTTTCAACACGATGTTCTGGTGATTGGCAGCGGCGCTGCCGGTTTGAGTCTCGCGCTGACCCTGCCGGGTCATTTGCGCATTGCCGTATTGAGCAAAGGTGATCTGGCCAACGGCTCGACTTATTGGGCCCAGGGCGGCGTCGCTGCCGTGCTGGACGATACCGATACTGTCGAATCCCACGTCGACGACACCCTGAATGCCGGCGGCGGTCTGTGCCATGAAGACGCGGTGCGTTTTACCGTCGAGCACAGCCGCGAAGCCATCCAGTGGCTGATCGACCAGGGGGTGCCGTTCACCCGCGACGAACAGTCCGGCACCGAAGACGGCGGTTTCGAATTCCACCTGACTCGCGAAGGCGGCCACAGCCATCGGCGCATCATCCATGCCGCCGACGCAACCGGCGCAGCGATTTTCACCACCCTCCTCGCCCAGGCCAGAGAGCGCAGCAACATCGAACTGCTGGAGCAGCGAGTTGCCGTTGATCTGATCACCGAACGCCGTCTGGGCATGAATGGCGAGCGCTGCCTCGGCGCCTATGTGCTGAATCGCGCGACCGGCGAAGTCGACACCTACGGCGCACGCTTCGTGATCCTCGCGTCCGGCGGCGCCGCCAAGGTCTACCTCTATACCAGTAACCCCGACGGCGCTTGCGGTGACGGCATCGCCATGGCCTGGCGCTCGGGCTGCCGAGTGGCGAACCTGGAATTCAACCAGTTCCACCCTACGTGCCTGTATCACCCGCAGGCCAAGAGTTTCCTGATCACTGAAGCCTTGCGTGGCGAAGGCGCGCACCTGAAGCTGCCCAACGGCGAACGGTTCATGCCGCGCTTCGACAAACGTGCCGAACTGGCGCCACGCGACATCGTCGCCCGCGCCATCGACCATGAAATGAAGCGCCTGGGCGTCGACTGCGTCTATCTCGACATCAGCCACAAGCCTGAAGCCTTCATCAAAAACCACTTCCCGACCGTCTACGAACGTTGCCTGGGTTTCGGCATCGACATCACCAAACAGCCGATCCCGGTCGTGCCGGCGGCGCACTACACCTGTGGTGGGGTAATGGTCGATCAGCATGGTCGTACCGACGTGCCGGGGCTGTACGCCATCGGCGAAACCAGCTTCACCGGCCTGCACGGGGCCAACCGCATGGCCAGCAACTCGCTGCTCGAATGCTTCGTTTATGCCCGCTCGGCGGCAGCGGACATCCTTGCACAACTGGATGACGTCACCGCGCCAACCGCCCTGCCCGAGTGGGACGCCAGCCAGGTCACCGATTCCGACGAAGACGTGATCATCGCCCACAACTGGGACGAGCTGCGCCGCTTCATGTGGGACTACGTCGGCATCGTGCGCACCAACAAGCGCTTGCAACGGGCGCAGCACCGCGTGCGTCTGTTGCTGGACGAGATCGACGAGTTCTACAGTAACTATAAAGTCAGCCGCGACCTGATCGAGCTGCGTAATCTGGCGCAAGTCGCCGAACTGATGATCTGCTCTGCCATGGAGCGCAAGGAAAGTCGCGGTCTGCATTACACCCTCGACTACCCGAACCTGCTGCCCGAGGCGCTCGACACTATTCTGGTGCCGCCCACCTACGCCGGCTGAACTTGAGCCGCACTCGCAGGCGTCGGTGCACATCCGCTGCCTGCGAGTCTCGCGGTACACAGATCGAGCGCACCCGCCGCTCCCCGCGCAAACGAAAGCGCAGCACCACGATCAACGGCAACGCCAGGCTGTCAGGGCGCAGCTGGACTGCTTGCCAGCCGCCCGCCTGATTCCACAATTGCCAGCCATCGGCATCGCGGCGCAATCGGCAAAAAGCCTGCGGATGCGTCAGCAGAATCTGCCGTGGCAACACCCACACGGCGTGCAGCAGACAGGCGAAAGCCCCGAGCAGACAGGCCCAGAGTGGAATCGACAGAAGAAACAACAGACCCAGCGCGAACGCCTGGGTCAACAGATACGCCGCCAGCAACTGCCGAGAGGCATGCCAGCGGCATTCGAACGTATTACTTGGGCTGAACACGGTCCAGGATCATCCGGACCATGCGCTGCAGCTCAGGGTCTTCGGACTCACTGCGCTCCATGAACCAGCCGAACATGTCCTGATCCTCACAGGTCAGCAGACGGACATACAAGTCGCGATCGACCTGGTTGAGGTGCGGATAGACCTCTTTCACGAACGGCACCAGCAGCACGTCAAGTTCCAGCATGCCGCGGCGGCTGTGCCAGAAGAGGCGATTGAGTTCAACTTGTTCGACCATGGAGCCCTCCTCAAATAGGCGCGCAGTATACAGCCCCGGCGCGGGTCGCACAGTCGGCTTTGGTCGGGCACCACCGATCCTTTATCAACTACCCATTTCAACAACGCGCCCTTATGATGTGCCCCAGACTTTTTTACCCTGCGATGACCCATGGCCGATTCTGCTTTTTTCTGCACCCTGTCTCATGAAGGCGTACTCGCGGTTCGCGGCGTGGATGCCGGCAAATTCCTGCAAGGCCAATTGACCTGCAACATCAATTACCTCAGCGACAGCCAGGCCAGCCTGGGCGCGCGCTGCACGCAAAAAGGCCGGATGCAGTCGAGCTTCCGCATTCTGCTCGAAGGTGACGGCGTGCTGCTGGCAATGGCCAGTGAACTGCTGGAGCCGCAACTGGCGGATCTGAAAAAGTACGCGGTGTTCTCCAAATCCAAATTGACCGACGAAAGCGCCGCCTGGGTGCGTTTTGGCCTGGAGCACGGCGACGCCGCGTTGGCCAGCCTGGGTCTGAACCTGCCAGGCGAAACCGACGGCGTGGTGCGCAACGCAGGCCTGATCGCGATTCGCGTCTCGCCGGATCGCGCCGAACTCTGGGTACCGGCCGATCAAGCCGATGCCATCAAAGCCAAGTTGGCCACCGCCCTGCCTGAAGGCAAATTGAACCAATGGCTGCTGGGGCAGATTCGCGCCGGTATCGGTCAGGTCATGCCGACCACCCGCGAGCTGTTCATCCCGCAGATGCTCAACCTGCAGGCCGTCGGTGGCGTGAGTTTCAAGAAAGGTTGCTACACCGGCCAGGAAATCGTCGCGCGCATGCAGTACCTGGGCAAGCTCAAGCGTCGTCTCTATCGCGTGCAACTGGACGCGAGCGAACTGCCGGAGCCGGGCACCCCGCTGTTCGCCCCAAGCCACAGCAGCGCCATCGGCGAAGTGGTGATTGCCGCCCGCGCCGCAGAAAAGATTGAACTGTTGGCGGTGTTGCAGGCCGAAGCTGCCGAAGCGGGTGATCTGCACCTGGGCGCCCTCGAAGGGCCAGCCCTGCATTTGCTCGACCTGCCCTACGAACTGGATCGCGACCGCGAAATCCAGCGCTGATCGCAGCTTTTGTTGCAACACCCTAGAGAATCTACATGAGCGAGCTGGCGGATAAGGTCCAACAGGATTTGGTTGAGGCCATCGATAACGATGACCTGGTTCTGCCAACGTTACCGGAAGTGGCCCTGCAAATTCGCAAGGCCGCCGAAGACCCGGAGATCAGTGTCAGCGACCTGAGCAAAGTGATTGGCCGCGACACGGCGCTGTCGGCACGCCTGATCAAAGTGGTCAACAGCCCGTTGCTGCGCGCGACCCAGGAAGTCACCGACCTGCACACCGCGATCACCCGACTGGGGGTGAACTACAGCAGCAACCTGGCGATCGGCCTGGTGATGGAACAGATCTTCCACGCCCGCTCCGAGGTGGTCGAACAGAAGATGCGCGAAGTCTGGCGCAAGAGCCTGGAGATCGCCGGCGTCAGCTACGCCCTGTGCCGTCGGCACACCCAACTCAAACCTGATCAGGCGGCGTTGGGCGGGCTGGTGCATCAGATCGGCGTATTGCCGATCCTCACATACGCCGAAGATCACTACGAACTGCTGTCAGACCCGGTAAGCCTCAACCATGTGATCGACCACATCCACCCGTTGCTGGGCGACAAGCTGTTGCGGGTCTGGGAATTTCCCGAGCAACTGGTGGCGTTACCGGGGCTGTACCTGGATTTCAAACGCGACTCGGCGCACCTCGATTACGTCGATCTGGTGCAGGTGGCGAGTCTGTATTGCCACAAGGACAGCGATCATCCGATTGCGCGGATTGACCCACTCAGCGTGCCGGCGTTCAGGAAGCTTGGGATCGATCCGGAGAACAAGGAGTTGTGCGCGGATCTGGAAGAATCGCGGACGATGTTTTACTGATCCGGAACCGCGGCGCGGCCTTCGCGAGCAAGCCCGCTCCCACAGGGGATTTGTGTACGGCGTGGATCCCCTGTGGGAGCGGGCTTGCTCGCGAAGAGGCCCGCACCAACACCACATTTATCCAGCAATAAAACTCACCCGAACCTTCAAACCGGCCTGCTCACCATCGTGCAAGGTGATCTGCGCCAGATGCGCCCGGCAGATCTCTCCGACAATCGCCAGCCCCAACCCTGAACCCGCGACCTGCTGATTGCGCCGATAGAAGCGTTCAAACACCCGATCACGCTCTTCCAGCGGAATCCCCGGCCCGTCATCTTCAACCTCAAGCACCGCCGGCGCCGCGACCCGCAGAATCACGTTGCCGCCCGGTGGCGTATGCGCCAGTGCGTTGTCCACCAGATTGCTCAGCAGCTCATTGAGCAACGTCGGCTCACCGCGCAGCCACACCGGCTCATCCGCCTCCAGAGCCAGCGCGACCCCGCGTGCATGAGCCAACGGCGCCATGGCCATGCCCAGCTCGCGGGCCAACTGACTCAGATCGAGCAGTTGCGCGCCGCCCTCGGCAATCGCCCGGGCACCGTTTTCCACCCGCGCCAGCGACAGCAGTTGATTGGCCAGATGGGTCAGGCGATCAGTGCTTTGCGCAGAGGATTCCAGGGTTGTGCGCCAGGTTTCCGCTTCAGACGAACGCAGCCCCAGTTCCAGCCGCGCCTTCAACGCCGCCAGTGGCGTGCGCAGTTCGTGGGCGGCATCGGCGATGAACTGCGCCTGCCGCTCGAACTGCCCGCGCAAGCGTTCGGTGAAGTGATTGAGCGCGCGCACCAGCGGCCACAATTCATGTTGCACTTCCACCAGCGGCAGCGGCCGCAAATCATCGGGCTGACGCTCCTCCACCGCCGTGCGCAAACGCTCCAGCGGGCGCAGCGCGGCACTCACCGCAAACCACACCAGCAACAAGGCGCCGATCGCGAGCATGCCCAGACGCAGCAGCGTATCGGCCGCCAGACTGCGGGCCATGCTGACTCGCGCCTCATCGGTTTCGGCGACACGGATTTCCGCCATACCGTTCATGTTCGGTTCGGTGACCGCTTTGAGCAGGCTGACCACGCGCACGTTCTGCCCGCGATAGGTCGCGTTATAGAAGCGCGCGAGCGCTGGATAATCGTCGGTTCTCGGCGTACCGGGTGGTGGTCCGGGCAGGTTTTCGTAGCCGGAAATCAGCTTCTGATGGATGTCGTTGACCTGGTAGTAAATCCGCCCGGCGCTGTCGTAAGCGAAGGTGTCCAGCGCCACGTAGGGCACGTCGGCGCTGAGGGTGCCGTCGCGCTGCGACAGGCCGGCGGCGATGGTCCGCGCCGAGGCCAGCAGGGTGCGGTCGTAGGCGGTGTCGGCGGCTTCGCGCCCGTTCCAGTACGCGCTCAGACCACTGGCGAGCATCAGCACCACCAGCAACAACGCGAGGTTCCACAGCAACCGCCAGCGCAGGCTGCTGGGCTTATGCATCGCGACTTTCCAGCAGGTAACCGAGGCCACGGAAGGTCACGATCGCCACCGGTTGGCCGTCGAGTTTCTTGCGCAGGCGATGCACGTAGATTTCGATGGCATCGGGGCTGGCTTCTTCGTCGAGACCGAACACCTGTGCGGCGAGTTGCTCCTTGCTCATCACCCGGCCCGGGCGGGCGATCAACGCTTCGAGCACGGCTTGTTCGCGGGAGGTCAGAGTCAGCAGTTCTTGGCCGAGACTAAAGCGTCGGGTGTCGAGATCGTAGGCCAGCACGCCGCAGCGCTGCTGACGCTCGCCACCGAGCACACTGCGCCGCAACAGGGCTTTGACCCGGGCTTCGAGCTCGGTCAGTTCGAACGGTTTGGCCAGGTAATCGTCAGCACCGAGATTCAAGCCGTGCACGCGGTCCTTCACATCGCTGCGCGCCGTCAGCATCAACACCGGCAGGTTCTTGCCGCGTGCGCGCAGGCGCGCCAGCACCTCGAAACCGTCCATGCGCGGCAGGCCGACGTCGAGGATCGCCATTGCGTATTCCTCGCTGCCCAGCGCCAGATCGGCGGCCACGCCATCGTGCAACACGTCCACGGTCAGACCGGTGCTCTTGAGCGCCTGGGCGACACTTTCGGCCAGTTGCAAATGGTCTTCGACGAGCAGAACACGCATGGATCTCTACCTCATTCAGGGATGGCCGACGCCACTCTTTGCCGCGGAGTTTACAGCCGCAACCGCCGCTGTGAAGCCCGAAACCCGCGAAATCCAGCTGAAAGGTTAGTGAAAGGTTAGCCCGTTAGAGTCCGCTCACGGACAGTTTCGACTGCCGTCGCTGCTGCCACACAGCGATACGAAAAACGCCTCGAAGCGTTTTCGACCAATAAGAACAATAAACGGAGTACACCCGCATGCCGTCCTTGCAGACCAAGGCTTCTACGCCTGTTCGTCCTTCTCGTTTGCGCCACGCCACCCTAGCCAGCACCGCTGCCCTCGCCGGTTTCTCACCGTTGAGCTACGCCGACTTCATCAAAGACAGTTCCGCCACCTTCGAAACCCGCAACATGTACTTCAACCGCGACTTTCGCGACGGCACCAGTGCCCAGCAAAGCAAGCGTGATGAATGGGCGCAGGGTTTCATGCTCAACCTGCAATCGGGTTACACCGACGGCACCGTGGGCTTCGGTGTCGATGCGCTGGGCATGTTGGGCGTCAAACTTGATTCGAGCCCGGATCGTACCGGTACAGGCCTGTTGCCGACCCACGATGACGGGCGCGCGGCGAACGAATACTCGAAAGTCGGCCTGACCGGCAAAGTGAAAATCTCCGCCACCGAACTGAAAATCGGCAGCCTGATTCCCGAACTGCCGATCCTCAAACCGAATGACGGGCGCATCCTGCCGCAGACCTTTGAAGGCGGCTTGCTCACCTCCAAAGAGATCAAGAACCTGACCTTCACCGGCGGGCGTCTGGACAAGGCCAAGGATCGCGACAGCACCGACTTCGAGGACATCGCCCTCAACAACAAGAACAGCCGCTTCGCGGGCACCGTGGCCGGCAAGCATTTCGATTTCGCCGGCGTGGACTACAAGTTCACCGACAAGATCACCGGCAGTTACCACTTCGCCCAACTCGACGAAGTCTATAACCAGCACTTCTTCGGTCTGGTCGCCTCGCGGCCGATGGGCCCGGGCACCTTCGCCACCGACCTGCGCTTTGCGGTCAGTGACGATCAGGGCGCGGCCCGTGGTGGCGAGATCGACAACCGCTCGCTCAACGGTCTGGTCAGCTACGCCCTGAGCGGCCACAAGTTCAGCGCCGGTTATCAGCACATGTCCGGCGACAGCGCGTTCCCCTATGTCGATGGCAGCGACCCGTACCTGGTCAACTTCGTGCAGATCAACGACTTCGCCGGCGCCGAAGAACGCTCCTGGCAGGCGCGTTACGACTTCGACTTTGCCCGCCTCGGCATCCCCGGCCTGTCGTTCATGAGCCGTTACCTGAGCGGTGACAACATCAAGCTCAAGAATGGCGAAGAAGGCAAAGAGTGGGAGCGCAACACCGAGATCAAATATGTCGTACAAAGCGGCGCCCTGAAGGACGTTGCCGTACGCCTGCGTAATGCCACCTACCGTTCCAACTACTCCGCTCGCGATGCCGATGAAGTGCGTCTGCTGGTGAGCTATAGCGTTGCCCTTTGGTAATTCAGTACGTCCATAACAACAACTCCCAAGGAGACATAGATGAACTTATCACTGCGTAAAGTTGCTCTGGCCGCTGGCGTCATGTTGTTCGCCGGCCAACTGATGGCCGAACCGAAACGTCCGGAATGCATCGCCCCGGCCTCCCCCGGCGGTGGTTTCGACCTGACTTGCAAACTGGCGCAGAGTGCGCTGGTCAACGAAAAACTGCTGACCAAACCGATGCGCGTGACCTACATGCCCGGCGGTGTCGGCGCGGTGGCGTACAACGCGGTCGTCGCCCAGCGCCCGGCCGATGCCGGCACGCTGGTGGCGTGGTCCAGCGGTTCGTTGCTGAACCTGGCGCAAGGCAAGTTCGGCCGTTTCGACGAGACCAACGTGCGCTGGCTGGCCGCCGTCGGCACCAGCTATGGCGCCATCGCGGTGAAGAGCGATTCGCCCTACAAGACCCTCGACGATCTGGTCAAAGCCCTGAAGAAAGATCCGAGCTCCGTGGTCATCGGTTCCGGCGGCACGGTCGGCAGCCAAGACTGGATGCAGACCGCACTGATCGCCAAGGCTGCCGGGATCAACCCGCGTGACCTGCGTTACGTCGCCCTCGAAGGTGGCGGCGAAATCGCCACCGCGCTGCTCGGCGGTCACATCCAGGTCGGCAGTACCGACATCTCCGACTCCATGCCGCACATCCAGAGCGGTGACATGCGTCTGCTCGCAGTGTTCGCCGACAAGCGCATCGACGAGCCGGAAATGAAAGACATCCCGACCGCGCGCGAGCAGGGCTACGACATCGTCTGGCCGGTGGTGCGTGGTTTCTACCTTGGGCCAAAAGTCAGCGACGAAGACTACGCCTGGTGGAAAGACGCCTTCGACAAACTGCTGGCCTCCGATGAGTTCGCCAAGCTGCGCGATCAGCGTGAACTGTTTCCGTTCGCCATGACCGGCCCGGAGCTGGACACCTACGTGAAGAAGCAGGTCGCGGACTACAAAGTGCTGGCCAAAGAGTTCGGCCTGATTCAGTGATCGTCTCTGTCTAGCGGCTGCGGCCTCGCGCATCGAGGCCTCGGCACAGGAGTTTCCCATGCTCTTACAACGCATTTTCGCCTCGGTGCTATTGCTGGCCTGCATCGGCCTGGCCTTGATGGCGTGGCCGTATCAAGCGGCTTTTTCTTATGAACCGGTCGGCCCGCGCGCCTTTCCTCTGCTGATGCTCGGTCTGATGGGCCTGGCGCTGCTGTACATGGTGTTCCGCCCGGCACCGATCAAACACAGCGAAGACGAGCCACCGCTGGATCGCCAGACCCTGACCAAGATCGGCATCTGCGTGCTGTTGCTGCTGGTCTTCGCCGGCCTGTTCGAACCGCTGGGCTTCATCCTCAGCAGCATCCTGATCGGCATCCCGATGGCGCGCCTGTATGGCGGTCGCTGGCTACCAAGCATCGTGGTGACAACGTTGATGGCCATCGGTCTGTACCTGCTGTTCGACCGTCTGATGGACGTTCCACTGCCTCTGGGCCTGCTCGACGTTCTGGAGAACTGATATGGATACTCTCGGTTATTTGGGTCAGGGCTTCGGCGTCGCGCTGAGCCCGTACAACCTGGTCACGGCCTTGACCGGCACGCTGATCGGCACCGTGGTCGGGCTGTTGCCGGGCCTGGGTCCGATCAATGGCGTGGCCCTGCTGATCCCGATCGCCTTCGCCCTCGGCCTGCCACCGGAGTCGGCGCTGATTCTGCTGGCGGCGGTGTATCTGGGCTGCGAATACGGCGGGCGGATCAGCTCGATCCTGCTGAACATTCCGGGCGAAGCCTCCACCGTGATGACCACCCTCGACGGCTATCCGATGGCGCGTCAGGGTCTGGCCGGTGTCGCGCTGTCGTTGTCGGCATGGAGTTCGTTCATCGGTGCGTTCATCGCCACCTGCGGCATGGTGCTGTTCGCCCCGTTACTGGCGAAATGGGCGATTGCCTTCGGTCCGGCGGAATACTTCGTGTTGATGGTGTTCGCGATTGTCTGCCTTGGCGGCATGGCCGGTGATCGTCCGCTCAAGACTTTTATTGCGGCGCTGATCGGGCTGTTTCTGTCGACCGTGGGCATCGACGCCAACAGCGGCGTATACCGCTTCACCGGCGACAACATTCACCTGACCGACGGCATCCAGTTCGTGGTGCTGGTACTGGGTCTGTTCTCGGTCAGTGAAATCCTCCTGCTGCTGGAAAAAACCCATCGCGGTCAGGAAGCGGTGAAAGCCACCGGGCGCATGATGTTCAACTTCAAGGAAGCGGCGTCGGTGTTCGTGGTGAACATCCGTTGCGGCCTGCTGGGTTTCATCATGGGCGTGTTGCCGGGTGCCGGCGCGACGCTGGCCAGTGCTGTGGCCTACATGACCGAAAAACGCATCGCCGGTGCCGGCGGCAAATTCGGTCAGGGTGACGCCCGTGGCCTCGCTGCTCCGGAGACCGCAATCGGTGCTTCGGCGTGTGGCGCGCTGGTGCCGATGCTGACCCTCGGCGTACCCGGTTCGGGCACCACCGCCGTGATGATCGGCGCGTTGTCGCTGTACAACATCACCCCGGGGCCGCTGCTGTTCCAACAGCAACCGGACATCGTCTGGGGCCTGATCGCGTCGTTGTTCATCGCCAACATCATGCTGGTGATCCTCAACATCCCGATGATCCGCATCTTCACCCGCATCCTCGCCGTGCCGAACTGGGCACTGGTGCCGGTGATCGCGATCATCACCGGGATCGGCGTGTACGCCGTGCATGCGACCACCTTCGACTTGTTCCTGATGGTCGGCATCGGCATCTTCGGTTACATCCTGCGCAAACTGGATTTCCCGTTGTCGCCGGTGCTTCTGGGGTTCATTCTCGGCGGGCTGATGGAGCAGAACCTGCGTCGTGCGCTGTCGATTTCCAACGGTGCGCTGGAAATCCTCTGGTCGAGCCCGATCACTTTCGGCGTGTGGATCCTGACCGCGATCATGTTGCTGATGCCGCTGCTGCGCATCTGGCGCAAACGTTCGGCGGCGCAACGCGCCATCGCCGATGTCTGATCGCTCCTCCCTCAGAAGCTGGTGGGCGACCCCGCTGGTCGGTCTGCTTGGCGGTTTTATCGCCAGCCAGATCGGCTGGCCACTGCCGTGGATGGTCGGCTCGCTGCTGGCGATCATCCTCGTGCGCTGCCTGACCCCGTGGCAACTCACGGAAATCCCCGGCGGGCGTAAATGCGGCCAATGGATCGTCGGCATCGGCATCGGCCTGCACTTCACCCCGTTGGTGATGGAGCAGGTGCTGAGTCATTTCGGATTGATCTTCTTCGGTGCCCTGGTCACCAGCCTGTCGGCGGTGGTCGGGGTGTGGTTGATGCGCCGTACCGGCGAGGATCGTGCCACGGCATTTTTCTCGAGCATGCCCGGTGGCTCAGGCGAGATGGTTAACCTCGGCGCACGCAATGGCGCGCTGCTCAGTCATGTCGCGGCGGGGCAGAGTCTGCGGGTGCTGGTGGTGGTGCTGTGCGTGCCGGCCGCGTTCAAGTATCTGCTGGGCGACGGCACACCGATTTCCCACGCCGGCAATGTCGATTGGCGCTGGCTGGCGATTCTGTTTCCCACGGGCGCCCTGCTCGCCTGGCTCTGGCAGCGTTTGCGTCAACCCAATCCGTGGCTGTTCGGGCCGCTGCTGGTCAGTGCCACGGTGAGCATTGCCTGGGATTTGCACATCGGCCTGCCGGACGGTGGAAGCCAGATCGGCCAGTGGCTGATCGGCAGCGGGCTGGGCTGTCACTTCAATCGACAGTTCTTCCGCCGCGCGCCGTCATTCATGGGCCGTACGCTGATTGGCACGGCGCTGACCATGTTGATCGCGACATTGGCGGCTTTGGGCTTGAGTGCGCTGACCCATCTGGATCTGCGTTCGCTGACGTTGGGCATGATGCCCGGTGGGATTGCCGAGATGAGTCTGACGGCGGAGACCCTGCAACTGTCGGTGCCGCTGGTGACGGCGATGCAGGTGATGCGGCTGCTGTTTGTACTGTTTCTGGCGGAGCCGTTGTTCAAATACTGGAACCGTAATCCCGAGTAATACCGCGCCGCCCTTTTCGCGAGCAGGCTCGCTCCCACAGGGTTTTGAGGTGTTCACACAATCTGTGGCAACCACAGGAACCTGTGGGAGCGAGCCTGCTCGCGAAGGGGCCCGCCCATTCAACCCATCAAATCGGCGGCAGACGCCACTCAATTGGCGCTTCGCCATTTTGCTCGAGAAACTTGTTGGTCCGGCTGAAATGCCCGCAACCGAGGAAGCCCCGATAAGCCGATAGCGGCGACGGATGCACCGAGGTCAGCACCAGGTGCTTGGTCGCATCGATCAGCTTCTGCTTGCTCTGCGCATGCGCGCCCCACAGCATGAACACCAGATGCGGCTGGCGTTCGCTGACCACCTCAATAATCCGGTCGGTGAAGAACTGCCAGCCCTTGTCCTTATGCGCGTTGGCATTGGCCCGCTCGACGGTCATGGTGGTGTTGAGCATCAGCACGCCCTGATCGGCCCAGCTCTGCAGGTAGCCGTGGTCGGGAATGTCGATGTTCAAGTCGCGCTTCAACTCTTTATAGATGTTGACCAGCGACGGCGGCGCCGGCACGCCGGGTTGCACCGAAAAGCACAGGCCATGGGCCTGGCCCGGGCCGTGGTACGGGTCCTGGCCGAGGATCACCACTTTGACTTTATCCAGCGGCGTCGAATTCAGCGCGTTGAAAATCAGCGGGCCCGGCGGATAGATTTCCTTGCCGGCCGCCCGCTCCTGCTGCAGAAAAGTGCGCAACTCTGCCATGTATGGCTGGTCGAACTCAGCACGCAGTGCCTCCTTCCAGCTCGGTTCGAGTTTGATACGGTCGTCAGCAGTCATGGTCATACCCGGCAAAAACAATGGGGCGAACCCTAGGAAAGCCGACCACGCTTGTCAATTGATCTGACACAGATCCGGCACTTTCCCGCACAGCGATCATACTGAACGCTCAATTTCCCGATCGAGGTCACGATGAATCTGCACTTCGAAGAACTCACCGGCACCGATGGCGCCCGCCTCGGGATCGCCAGCCTGGATGCTGAAAAGTCGCTCAACGCGCTGTCCTTGCCGATGATCAATGCGCTGAGCGACAAACTGAACGCCTGGGCCAAGGATCCACAAATCGTCTGCGTGCTGCTGCGCGGCAACGGCGCCAAGGCGTTCTGCGCCGGCGGCGAAGTGCGCAGCCTGGTGGAGGCCTGTCGCGCCCATCCTGGCGAAGTCCCGCCACTCGCTGCGCAGTTTTTCGCCGCCGAATATCGCCTGGACTACAGCCTGCACACCTACCCCAAACCGCTGATCTGCTGGGGCCACGGTTACGTGCTCGGCGGCGGCATGGGCCTGTTGCAAGGCGCCAGCACGCGGATCGTCACGCCGAGCAGTCGCCTGGCGATGCCGGAGATCACCATCGGTCTGTACCCGGACGTCGGGGCCAGTTGGTTTCTCTCACGGTTGCCGGGCAAGCTCGGCTTGTTCCTCGGTCTGACGGGTGCACACATGAACGGGCGGGATGCGATCGATCTGGATCTGGCCGACCGTTTTCTGCTTGAAGATCAGCAACCGCAGCTGATCGAAGGCCTGCTGCAACTCAACTGGCAGGAACAGACCGACATGCAGCTCAACAGTCTGCTCAAGGCCCTGCAACAGGAAGCCGTCGGGCAGATGCCCGAGCCGCAGTGGTTGCCGCGCCGCCAGCAGATCGACGAACTGCTCGACGTCAGCGACGTCACCTGCGCCTGGAAGGCCATCAGCCTGCAACGCGACAGCTCTGATCCGCTGCTCGCTCGCGCCGCGAAAACCCTGAGCGAAGGCTCGCCGCTGACCGCGCACCTGGTCTGTGAACAGATCCTCCGCGCCCGCTATCTGTCGCTGGCCGAAGTGTTTCAGATGGAATACACCCTGAGCCTCAATTGCTGTCGGCACCCGGAATTCAGCGAAGGGGTGCGGGCGCGGCTGATCGACAAGGATCAGAAACCGCACTGGCATTGGCCGGACATCAATAACGTCCCGGACGCGGTGGTCGAGGCGCATTTTCACAAGGTCTGGGAAGGTCGGCATCCGTTGGCGGATCTGACGCAATACTGAACGCCCGGTAAATCGCAGGCACAAAAAAAGCGGCGCTCAATGCGCCGCTTTTTTGTTTGCGGATGATTACCAGCGACCGCCTCGCCCGCCGTGGTCACCGCGGTTACCGTGATGATCACGGCCACCACGGTCACGATCCCAACCCCCACCGCGGTGCCCGTCCCAGCGCCCGCGATCGTTGTCGTGCCAGCGGCGGCTCTCGTAGTAGCGTGGCGCTGGCTGGTAGTAACGCGGCGCCGAGTAGTAACGCGGAGCCGCTTGGTAGTAGCGCGGGGCCGAGTAGTAGGTGCTGCCGCCGCTGTAATAGGTGCCGCCAGTGTTGTAGTACGCCGGAGCGGGTGAGGTGTAGACCTCCGAGCTGTAATAACTGTCTGCGTAGGAGTAGGGAGCGCAACCGGCAACGGAAAACATCATCGCAGCAAGTAGAAGAATTCGTCGATACATGGCGGCCTCCTGGACCGCGGGTAGCCACACCAGCGACGCTGGCAGGCATCAGTCGTTTATTCGGTAACTGACGAAACATCTGACAGCGTTTTCCGAATCTGGTGCGCTTCCGTAACAAGTTGAAACATGTGATTGATGAAATCCTGTTCATTTGGAAACCACTGTCATTCAGCTACTGGTCAGTGGTGCCCACCGTGATAGCCGCCACCGTGATAACCGCGTCCGTAGCCGCCGCGATAGCCGTGACCACCGTAGTAATAGCGCCCGCCACCGTAGTAGCGCGGGCCGTAATAACCGCCGTAGTAATACGGTGAGTAATAGCCGGGATAGTAGTAAGTGGCAGGGTAAGCATCGTAAGGACCGGCGTAGTAATAACACCCGGACAGCCCCAAGCCGAGCACCGCTCCCAGCAGCACCCGGCGCAACAGTTTTGAAGTACTCATGACGGCCTCCTGAAAGACCAGCGGCCGCAGCAAGACAGCGCAGCCGACACAGTTTTGACTGTCAGGTCCGGGGCAAGTGCCGGGCGCGCAAAGGCTTCAGATCAGCGGTGTCAGTCACACTGAAAATCCTCTGTGGGAGCGGGCTTGCTCGCGAAAGCGGTGGGTCAGTGACGAATCACTGACTGACAGGACGCCTTCGCGAGCAAGCCCGCTCCCACAGTTAGCCTGCGTAATGTCCAGGAATACATCGGTGCCGCCACCGTACATGCTGATGACACCTTGCATACCCTGCTGTCTCGGGCCGATCATGCGATGTAGCAGGCCAGACAAACTGGCCGTAACCGCAATTGCGTGGAAATGCCTTACTCGTCCTATGCCTGATTCCGACATCAAACCCGACCTCTGCCCGGCCTGTGGCGCGCGCAACGACTGCACCCTGGCCGACCCGCGCACTGCCGACCAAGCCTGCTGGTGCTATGCCGTGAGCATCGATCCGGCAGTGCTTGAAGCCTTGCCCGCAGCGCTGCGCAATCAATCCTGTCTGTGCCCGCGCTGCGCGCAGGTCGAGGCGCAACTGCAAGCAGCGGTGCGACCGATCCCGTAAGATACGCGCCCCTTTATCCGCCGATTCCTGACCATGCGCGTCGACCGTTTCCTCAGCAACCTGCCCCGCTACAACCGTCAGCAGGTTCGCCTGTTGCTGGTGGAAAAGCGCGTGCGGATCGACGGAAAAGTCGTCAGCGACCCGCACAGCGAAGTGCTGGAATTCAGCCGCGTCGAAGTCGACGAAGAAGTCCTGCAACTCGGCAAACCGGCACGCTACTTCATGCTGCACAAGCCGCCGGGGTGCGTCAGTGCCACCCGCGATCCGCAGCACCCGACCGTGCTTGACCTGATCGATGAACCGGACAAGGACGACCTGCACATCGCCGGACGCCTCGACTTCAACACCACCGGGCTGATGCTGATCACCAATGATGGCAGCTGGTCGCGACGCCTGACCCAACCGCAGACCAAACTGCCGAAGGTCTATTACGTGGAGACCGAACAGGAGATCGGGCCGCAATACGCGCTGACGTTTGCCGATGGCATCTACTTCGCCTTTGAAAACCTGACCACGCAACCGGCGCAACTCGAAGTGCTCGGCCCAAGAGCGGCGCGCCTGAGCATCGTCGAGGGTCGCTACCATCAGGTGAAGCGCATGTTTGGTCACTTCAACAACAAAGTGTTGCGCCTGCATCGCGAATCCATGGGCCCGCTGTCGCTGGATAACGCGCTAAAACCGGGCGAGTACCGCGCTTTGCGCACCGAAGAGATTCATTTGTTCTAAGCCGGCGACCGCTCAGCAGAAGTTGTCGAACAATTTACCAACGGCACTTGCGCGATCCCGCTCCCACTGCTTGAATCAGGACGTCGGCCAAATTGTGACCGACGAGTCACAACATACTTCCAAGAAACTTTTTGCCGGTCGTCAGCCCTCGGGTTGCGCCTCAGCCGGCAGACTGCCCGCCAATAACAACACCCGTCGACCGCAGTCATGGATCGACATGGGCCAAGCAAATTCCAGGCGTATGCCTACCTGTCACAAAGCTCGTGCAATCTCTATTTGCGCGCATACCCGCTTGCTTGCCAGGAGTCTTATGACATGAGGCCAGAAATCGCTGTGCTGGATATACAGGGTCAGTATCGGGTTTACACGGAGTTCTATCGCGCAGACGCCGCAGAAAAGACCATCATCCTGGTCAACGGCTCGATGGCCACGACTGCGTCGTTTGCACAGACTGTGAAAAACCTGCACCCGCAATTCAACGTGGTTTGCTACGACCAGCCCTACGCGGGCCGGTCGAAAATCCACAATCGTCACGAGAAACATCTGACCAAGGAAGTCGAAGGGCAGATCCTGCTGGAGCTGATCGACCACTTCGGCGCCGAACACGTGCTGTCGTTTTCCTGGGGGGGAGCGGCGACCCTGGTTGCCCTTTCGCACCAGCCGCGGCGTATCGAGAAAGCCGTGATCAGCTCGTTCTCGCCGGTGATCAACGCACACATGCTTGATTACCTTGAGCGCGGTGTCGATTACCTCGGCCAGCGCGATGGCGACCGCGTCGGGCACCTGGTCAACAGCACTATCGGCAAACACCTGCCGTCACTGTTCAAGCGCTTCAACTATCGCCACGTCAGCAGCTTGGCCGAACACGAATACGGGCAGATGCACTTCCACATCAGTGAAGTACTGCACAGCGATCGCCAGTGCTATTTGAATGCGGCGAAGAAGATCAACGTGCCGGTGTTGTTTCTCAACGGCGAATGGGATGAATACACCGCCGCCGAAGACGCCCGGATATTCGGCAACCATGTGGCGCACAGCACCTTCACCACGCTGCAGGCCACCGGCCACTTCCTCGACATGGAGCACAAGGCTGCATGCCGCGATAGCCAGAACGCCCTGCTGGGTTTCCTGAAACCCTCACCGCAGTCGAGCCGAACGCGCTACGCGTTCGTCCAGGATCACCATGCATTGGCCATTTGAAAAAGCGTCGTCGCGAGCGAGTCTGTGGGGCTGAAAAACCAGCATTGATTGCCCTGCAGATTTGCCCGCGAATGACCGTTTTCAATGCTGTAACGCGCTGCGAGCAAAAGAAAAACTTCAAATCTGCGCCCGACTCTGGTACAAAGTCAGCCGCTCTGAGCGGGTATAGTTTAGTGGCAAAACGAAAGCTTCCCAAGCTTTAGTTGAGGGTTCGATTCCCTCTACCCGCTCCACTCATTCAGGTCTCACGTCGTGTTATGACGGAGGATGCAGGAACAGAAAAACCGGCCTACAGGGCCGGTTTTTTTGTGTCCGGGATTTTGTGGGAAGGCACCATGAATGATGATTCTCCTGATTCGGACCTCTCCTCAACCAAATTTGAATAATTCCATTTTTCTGTGGGTTATTGCGATTTTTAAAAGATAAGCCACAATAAACAGGAATAACGCATGGATGACAATTTCCTGGATAAATCCAGAATTACCGGGTTTAAAGTAGCTTTTGAGGTGTAAGACCCATTATGTTGGATTTGAGCCTTAGCAAGCCAAGTGAGGTCGTCAAGCGGATCTGTGAACGCCTGCGCACTGATCGACTCGCTCTGGAGATGACACAAGCAGATGTGGCCGCACGTGCCGGCATCGGAACCAACACGGTATCCAATCTTGAGGCCGGGCGTAATGTGGGCTTCGAAAATCTGGTGCGCGTCGCCATGGTACTTGGACGCAGCAAGGAACTCGAAAATCTGTTCCTGCCAAAGCTTGAAACTCTGGACGACATCCTGCGCTACGAAAACAGCGCCAAGCGTCAACGCATCAAAAGGAAATCCGAAAATGCTTGAGCGAGTGGACGTCTACTACGAAGGCTGGGGTGAACATTGGCAGTGGGGCACGCTGGCTTCCACCACAGCTCTGACCGGTCGGCCGCTGGTCGTGTTTGAGTACAGCGACGAAGCGAAAAAAAGAGGACTCGAACTTTCGTCCCTGAAACTTCCTTTACAAGGCGCAAAATTAAGCCGGGATTTCCCGCAACATCAGTTGGGATTGCCAGGCCCCGTCTATGACTCGCTGCCCGACGGTTGGGGCATGCTGCTGATGGATCGTCTATTCAAACGTCGCGGCCTGAATCCCGCACGCATCGGCCCCTTGGAGCGACTGGCCTACATTGGCAACAATGCCATGGGCGCCATGTCGTTCAAGCCTGTGGCGCCTGAGGTGCTAGAACCGCAGATGCATGTTCCCATTGAATTGCTTGCAGCCGAAGTGCAGCAAGTGCTCAAAGGTGAAGGGGGTGAGCTTCTTCAGAAGTTGTTGCTGGTGGGAGGATCTCCGCAAGGTGCCAGACCAAAAGCTCTGGTCTATCGCGATCCTGATACCGGGACGTTCACCACTGCCGCCACTCCGGATTTTGAAGCATGGCTGGTGAAGTTCCCGGCCCAGCACGAACACCCCGAAGTGTGCGCTATCGAAATGATCTATGCCGAGTGCTTGCGCCTCTGCGGCATTCAAACACCAGACACGCAATACTTCAGTCTGTCAGACGGAATGACTGCCTTCGCCAGCAAACGCTTTGATCGACAGGACGGGCTGCGCGTCCCCATGCAAAGTCTCGCAGCTTTCACCGGAGCAGATTTTCGATCCCCCGGAGCATTGGACTACGCCAACTTCCTGCGCGCGACGCAGAGATGCACCAATGATGTACGAGAAAAAGCTCGAGCGTTCGAGCGAGCTGTATTCAACGTTGCGTTCCACAATCGAGACGATCACCCCAAAAACTTTGCCTACACCATGTCACGAACTGGCGACTGGAAATTAGCCCCGGCCTACGATGTGACCTTTTGTGAGGGGCCGGGTGGGTATCACCAGATGGATGTGATGGGCGAAGCGTTGGAAATCGACCGAAAGGCCATGCTTGGACTGGCAGCAGAAGCGGAGGTTAGTGCCTATGAGGCAGGAGTTATCATTGAGCGCTTTTGCGACGTATCCAGCCAATTCTCAACTGTGGCAAATGATCGTTATCCTGGCGCGATCACTCAGGAAACCCTGCGTACCATTCAAAGCCGAATTGATCACAACATCAAGTTGTTGCGATGACTGCATATCCTTGCAAATCACACTTTTTGAAACCCTGAGGATTTTTCCGACATTACAGATCCACAACACACCGACGGTTCTCACCTTCCCCACGACCCGCTAGCATTTCCCCATCACCCACCACCCTCCCCCTGCGCGGCCATCGACGAATACGCGTTTTGACTTTCGAGGGACTCCATGGCGCGGCCTCTGTGCCGCTGATGACCGAACTCAAAAGACCACTTCCCCCCATGACGCAAAATATTTACGACGATCCGGAGTTTTTCCAGGGCTACAGCCAGATGAACCGCTCTATAGGCGGCCTCGATGCCGCGCCGGAGTGGCCGGCGCTCAAGGCGTTGCTGCCATCGATGCACGACTTGAATGTGGTCGACCTCGGCTGCGGCTATGGCTGGTTCAGCCGTTGGGCCAGTGAACATGGCGCCGCCCATGTGCTGGGGCTGGATGTCTCGGAAAAGATGCTGGAGCGGGCGCGCGAAACCACAGCGGCGGCGAACATCCGCTATGAACGCGCCGACCTCGAACATCTCGACTTGCCGGCCTGCAGTTTCGATCTGGCCTACAGTTCGCTGGCGCTGCACTACATCAAGGATCTGGCCGGACTGTTCGCCCATCTGTACGCGGCGCTGAAACCGGGTTCGCATTTTGTGTTCTCCATCGAGCACCCGATCTTCATGGCCCCGCGCAATCCAGGCTGGCTGGTCGACAGCGATGGCCACAAGCGCTGGCCGCTGGACAGCTATCAGATGGAGGGCGAGCGGGTGACCCACTGGCTGGCCGACGGGGTGATCAAGCAGCACCGCACGATGGGCACGCTGTTGAATTCGTTGATCGCGGCGGGTTTTGCCATTCGCCATGTCAATGAATGGGGGCCGAGCGATGCGGAGGTGGCGGCGCAACCAGCGCTGGCTGAAGAGCGGGAGCGGCCGATGATGTTGTTGGTGGCGGTGCAGCGCTAATTCGCGGCATATGCATTGTGGCGAGGGAGCTTGCTCCCGCTGGGGCGCGAAGCGCCCCGAATATCTTGGGCCTGCTCCGCAGTCCAGCGGGAGCAAGCTCCCTCGCCACAGAATGGGTGTTTGCCGTTACCGAGTCGCGACGATAAATAGCCGTGGAAACGGCAACAGCACCGAACCATCCGGCAACGCCGGATAAGCCTCGGCAACCGCCGCCATATACTGCGTGAGATATTGCGCCCGCTCCTCTTCAGTCAGCGGGCTCAGAAACGGAATCAAGCCACTGCCCTTGAACCACTCCACCACCCCCGCCGCTCCACCGGACAACTGATGGTGATAGGTGGTGCGCCACACATCGACCCGCGAACAGTGCAGACGCAACATCGAGAAGTAATCGCTGGCACTCGCCATGTCTGTGCGCTGTCCGGCGGCGCCTGCCAGTTTCGCGGCCCACGGGCCGTTGGCGGCAACTTCGCGCATCAGTCGATGGGAAGGTTCGTTGAGGTTGTCCGGCATCTGGATCGCCAGACTGCCACCGTCCGAAAGTTTAGCCGCCAACGCCGACAGCAATGTCGCGTGATCCGGCACCCATTGCAGCACTGCATTGGCGAAGATCACATCGAACGGGCCTTGATCCCCCCAACTATCGATTTCTGCGACCTCGAACTGCAACTGCGGGAGGCGCTTGCGCGCGGCGTTGACCATGTCCGGCGAACTGTCGAGCCCCCTGACCTGGGCCTGCTCAAAACGCTGCACCAGCAATTCGGTGGAATTACCCGGGCCACAACCGATATCGACCACCGATCGCGCCTGAACCGTGGGAATCGCCGCCAGCAGATCACGTGCCGGGCGGGTGCGTTCATCTTCGAAAGCGACGTATTGTCTGGCGGACCAACTCATTGCGTTCTCCTGTCGGGACATTCCTGCGGTTCGTCACAATACAGGCAGCGCTGCGCGCAGTTCCAGACAGGCTTATTGCAAGGGATGTCTTCACCCTCACAATTATTGGCAGACGTCATTTGTAAGTAGAATTTTCATCGCGCCCCGGATGTCTGAATTTCAAGCTCTCCCAATAAGGAACACGGCAATGAAATTCGCGAAAATCTCCCAGACCCTGGCCCTCTGGGCCGGCAGCCCGAAAACCTTCATGGGCGCATTGATCCTGATTTTTCTGTGGGGGTTGAGTGGGCCGATTTTTGATTTCAATGACACCTGGCAACTGATCATCAACACCTCGACCACGATCATCACTTTTCTGATGGTGTTCCTGATCCAGAACACGCAGAACCGCGATACCGACATCCTGCATCTGAAGCTCGATGAGTTGTTGCGGGTGAACAAGGAAGCGCAGAACGCAATGCTCGGGCTGGAATCGCTGGATCTCAAGCAACTCGAGGCGCTGCGCAAGCATTACCGCAGCCTGGGGGAAAGCGAGGTATTCGATCTTGAAGGGCTGGGGGAGAAGAGCAAGCCGAAGCAGGATTTGAATGACTGCTAAGTAGAGTTAAAAAAGCAAAAGATCGCAGCCTGCGGCAGCTCCTACATTGAACGGTGTAGGAGCTGCCGCAGGCTGCGATCTTTTTATTTGCCGGTGGTATCAGCGACTGGCTTGCAGCGCTCGGGCCATTTCCAGATGGCTTTGCAGTTTTGGCAGCGTCTCGTCGGCAAATGCCTTGATTTCCGGCACGTCGGTCGACTGCGCTTCCTGCTGGATCTGCTGGATGGCCTCTTCGGTCGCTTTCACTTGGCTCGCGGCGTAGGCCTGGTCGAAGGTTTCACCGTCCTTGACCTGAGGGATCATGGTCTTGGCCTTGTCGGCAATTTCTTCACGGGGAGCGACCGGCAGATCGAGTTTCTTCGCGATCTTCGCCAGATGCTGGTTGGCCGTGGTGCGGTCATTGATCACGACAATGGTGTAATCCTTGACCTCTTTGGATTCGGATTTCTGGTGCGCCAGCCGGCTGGCTTCAATGTCGGCCATGCCTTTGGCGGACGCATCGTTGATGAAGTCGGCAGGCGACTGGGCGAATGCTGTGCCCGCGAACAAACCCAACAGCGTGGCAAAACTGAAACGACGTATCTGGGTGGCCATCCGGCTCATGGTCGCGCCCTCCTATCTCTGCAAATTCAAGCGGGGGCTTGCGCCCCCGCCTCTCAATCAAAACTACCTCACCGACTACTTCGACTTCTGAGCTGGCTTGCGGCCCATTTCGGTTTTCGCAGGCTCTTTGTCGACTGTCGTGGTGGTGGTTTTCCCACCTTTGCGACCGGCTTCAGAGGCCTTCGTTCGATCGTTGGCGAAGTTTCCCGAGTTCGAGTTTCTTGAATTAGGCATGATTCTCTTCCTCTTGGTGTTGATCGTTGGCGAGCAGATGCCCGCCTAGATTGAGAATTGCCGGACTGCCAAAGGTTTAGAAAAGTTGCCCGCGCCGCGACGAACGGCGCGCACTGTTTCAGCTATCCACCGCCCGATGATTGAGGCGTTTGGCGGCGTACATCGCTTGGTCGGCATGCCGGAACAATTGTTGCTCCTCACTGCCATGTTCGGGATAACGGGCCACGCCGATGCTCGGTTCGATATACAGGTTGTGACCGTCCAGGCGCATCGGCTGCACCAGCACCTGGCGGATTTTTCCGGCCACGATGTCGGCGTCTTCAGCGGCGTGAACGCTGTGCAACAGCACCACGAATTCGTCGCCACCGATGCGCGCCACGGTATCGGTGTCGCGTACGCAGCCCTTGAGCCGACTCGCCACCGTTTGCAGCAGCATGTCGCCGACCGCATGGCCAAAGGTGTCGTTGACCTGTTTGAAGCGATCCAGATCGACGTACAGCAGCGCCATGTTTCCCGAGGTTTCCCGGGCACCGGCCAGCGCAGCCTTGAGACGGTCTTTGAGCAACCCGCGATTGGGCAATTGGGTCAGTTGATCGTACTGCGCCATGCGTTTGAGCCGCGCGTGCAGTTGCTGACGCTCGATGGCGGTGGCGACCTGGGCGCAGACGTATTGCAGCAGTTCCTTGTCCTGCTCGGTGTAACGCTCGCCGCCCGGCAGGCTTTTGACGATCAGCGCACCGATGGTGCCGTTCTTCGAATTCAGCGGCACACCGAGCCAGCACGGTGAGTCCTGCCCCGCCACCAGCGCCGCGAAGTCGGGCGAGGCGTCGGGGCTGTCCGGCGTCAGCAGAATCGGCTGACCGCTGCGGATGACCTGCGCACACAAACGCCCGGTGACGGTGCCCGGTTGCTCGGGCTGCAATTCGTGATCGTCGACGTGATAAGGAAAATTCAGCTGCGCACAGTGCTCGTCGTACAGCGCCACGGAGAAATTCAGCGCCGGCAGCCACTCACCGATGATCAGGTGGATGCGTTTGAACAGCGCCAGCAAGTCTTCGGCGACATGCGCCGCCTCGGAAATCGCGTACAGCGCAGCCTGACGCGATTCCGCCTGCTTGCGCTCGGTGATGTCGCGGGCCACGGCGATGCGCAGTTGATCGACCTCCGACCAGCGCGCCGACCAGAGGATGTTGACGATGCGGCCATCCTTGCGCACGTAACGGTTTTCGAAATTGTGCTTGGGTTCGCCGCCCATGATGTCGTGGGCGGCGGCGAGCGTGCGCTGGCGATCTGCGGGATGCACCAGCTCGATCATCGACCGACCGATCAACTCGTCAGGCGTATAACCAAAAATACGCTCGCAGGCAGCACTGACAAAAACGAAACGGCCCTGCCTGTCCACCGCGCAGACGGCATCGAGCAACAGGTCCATATAACTCGCCAACGGCGCGGAATTTCGGCTTTCCATGGTTCAGCGTGGGTGTCCGGACAATGCAGCACTGTTCAACCATCCCTGACCCTTTGTTCACGCATCCCTGCACACAAATTCAAGCCTTGTTCGGCAGCAATCCCGGTAGTGCGTGCATCAGTGCGTTGATCGCAAAACCGATGAACATCACGCCACACAAACGCGTGATCATCAGCTCGTGGCGCTGATACAGCGTGCGCACCCGTCGGGCGCCGACAACGCCGATCAAGATAGCGTAAGCCAGCAATCCGCCGAGAAAGCTCAGGGCGATCAGCCCCGGCAGCATCGACCAGTTGAGCAGTTCGGCGCGGCTCGACAGCAGCGCCGTAAACGTCGCCACCGCTACCGGATACGCCTTGGGATTGGTCAGGCCGAACAGGATGCCGTGCCAGAACGGCTGACGCGCCGCGCCCTGCGGCTGATCAGCGCTGCGCCGCTGGGCTCGCACTGCGCGCCAGCCGAGCCAGAACAGGTACAAACCGCTGA
This sequence comes from Pseudomonas sp. lyk4-TYG-107, assembly GCF_030209055.1. Taxonomy (NCBI): domain Bacteria; kingdom Pseudomonadati; phylum Pseudomonadota; class Gammaproteobacteria; order Pseudomonadales; family Pseudomonadaceae; genus Pseudomonas; species Pseudomonas sp. lyk4-TYG-107. Next base: position 9,530 of record NZ_JARVST010000033.1, on the reverse strand, counting down.
GCACACCCAGCACATCGAATGCGGTGCTGCCGATCTCGCGGGCACCGACGATGGCGATCAGCGCGGTGCTGCACCAGACCACATCGCCAAGCAAATGCCCACAAAGAAACCCGGCCCCGGCCCGTCGCCCATGCGCCGCACCGATGCCGAACACCGCCAGAACACCCGGCCCGGGCGTGATGCCGTATATGAAACCCGAGGCCAGAACGGCCATTAGCAGCGATGGAGTCATGGAAAACCTGCTGGCGCCAGTACAAATGATGGCCAGTCTATATCAGCCCAATGTGTCTGATCACGACGCGTCGTAAAAACGCATGCCCGTGTACGGTTTCAACCGACAGGCTGCCAGTCGCGAAGCCAGATTGCCGACATGAGCCTCAAGCTTGTGGCCATCAGGGTCAAGAAAGTAGAACGACGCACCTTCGCTGCGGTTGTCGCGCCACTCCTGTACGTTCGCCACTTTTAGCTTCTGCACGAACGATGAAAAATCCGCCTCGGCCAGACTGAATGCGTAATGGGTGTAGTCGACGGACGGCGCTGCGCTGCGCTGTGCGTCCAGCGACAGACACACCCACAACCCCGGCAGCGACAGATAGGCACCGGCGTCCCACGTGGCTTCGACGCGCAGACCGAGCATATCGCGATAGAACGCCAGGCTGCGGGGCAAATCGCTGACAGCGAGGGTCAGGTGGTTGAGGCCGGTGAGCATGGGTCAGTAACCTCTGAGGTCTTCAGGGACGTTGTACTGCTGGCCATCGTACGTCAGGGTGATCTGTTTTTTCTTCAGGTCGGTGTTTGTCGAAACGCACTGATTGCCGGACTTGGTGTTTTTCATTTTGCTGCCGGTGGTGGTGACGATCAGATCGGCGAAACCATTGTGGCTCGTTGGAGCGATCTCGAGCGTTCGGCGGATTTTCTTGCTGTAGCCCTCGCAGTCATTCGCGAACTCACCGTTGTCCTTGAAGACCACCAGGCCTTCAAGCACCGGACGTAACTCGTCGCCCTCGCGCACATACAGCGCCAGATCGGTTTTCTCGTAGGGAATGGCATGGGAACTGTGAACGAACTTCGCGCGCAGCCCAAACGCGCGGATGTCCGACGTCAATCGGTAGCGCGCCGTGTCGATGCGTACGTCATCCAGGCGCACGGCATCGGAGTTGTAGGCGCCCGGCTTACGGTAGGTGGCGATGGGTTTGGCGTTGCTCGCATTGAGGAGCGCCAGGTCCAGATCGAACGCCCCGGCATCGTCACCACCAGAATCGGCCAGATAGGTGGATTTGACCGAAATCGCCTGACTCGGGAACGCCGGCCAGACGTTGCAGCGTGACATGGATTTGCCGTCGAAACTCTTGGTGGTGCAGGCGGCGTGGGCTTGGGTGGTGATGGCCAGCAAACCGAAGGCGATCAGGAGTCTGGTGGGGTTAAGCATGGTTCTTCCTTGATAAGTGTCGTGTCTGGCTGGCGGGTTACAGGCCTTGGAAACCGTTTGGCAAAACGTATGATTTTCCGTCGTAGTGCAATGTTGTCAAAACGGGTTTGTTGTCAGTGGTTTTAGTTTTACATGCGTCTCCCGTCCCCACACTTGTTGTGTCTTTCTCCAAGGTTTTGACAATCAGATCTGCATAGCCGTGAGAGCTCGTTTTAGCGATTTCTACCGTTCTTGAAATCTCATATCGCTCGCCTTCGCAGTCACCATCCCACTCGCCGCCATACCGATAAACCACTAATTTATCCAATACCGGGCGCAATTTTTCGCCCTCTTTCACGTAGAGCGAAAGCAGGTTTTCTTCCATCGGATTGATCCGGGATCCATTAGTGGATAACGCACGTACGCCAAAGGCACGAAGATCGGTAGTCAGTGTGTAGCGAGCCGTATCGAGCGTTATTTCTCGCAAACTGACGCCATCCAATACAAATGCAGCCGCTTTGTAATAAGTCGCAATGGGTTTCGATTGAGCGGTGTCCAGAACGGACAAGTCGAAATCGTAGGTACTCAGCGCTTCTGGGTCATCAGATGGGGATCCGCGCTTAAACTGTGCAGTGGCGTTGATGGTTAATCCTGGATATGCAGGCCACTCCTTGCAGACAGAAAGATCCAGATCTCCTGCCATCGGTGTTGGCACGCAACCAGCCAACACCTGCCCCGCCATCAACCACCCACTCAGGGCCACCCACCCGATCCATCCAGACTTCACTGTCACACCCCACTCCTTGATAACGTTTTCAGCCGCGCACTATCCCCTCCTCAATCCGGCGATTCAACCAGTTCAACGCCTGATCCCCACCCCGGCGCTTATGCCACGCCAGCACAAACGTGAACGGCGCAATCTCGAACGGTGGCGGCAGCACAATCAGCTCCTGCTGATCAATCTCGCGCACGCTGCGTGACGACACCGTGAGAATCAGATCCGTACCGCTGATCAACTCGGGGGCGACGTTCCAGTGCGGCAGGCTAATGGCGACGCGGCGGCGTTCGCGCAGTGAGGTCAGCGCCCGCTCGATTTCCGGGGTGCCGCTGCCGCGCATTTCCAGCAAAACATGCGGGCGCGACAGGTAGGTCGGCAAATCCAGTACGCCGTCGGCCGGCAAGCTGCGGCGATCCAGCAGGCAGACGTAGCGCTCTTCGAACAGCACGCTGCTGCGCAACTCGTTGGGCATTTCCGGGAACACCCCGGCGGCCAAATCGATGTCACCGTTGAGCACACCCTCCAGCATGCCCTCGCGGCTGGCATGGCTGATTTGCAGGTCGATGCCCGGGGCCTCTCGGCGCAAGGTGCGGATCAGATCGGGCAGGATGATGGCCGCGCCGTAGTCGGACATCGCCACACGAAAGGTTCGCCGCGCAGTGGCCGGACCGAAAGTGTTCGGCGCCAGCAGCGATTGCACCTGGGCCAACGCTTCGGCCAGTGGCGCAACCAGTTCCAGCGCCCGCGCCGTGGGCACCAGCGTCGAACCGGCGCGCACCAGCAGCGGATCGCCGAGCAAGTCGCGCAGCCGCGCCAGCGCATGGCTGACCGCCGGTTGACTCAGGTGCAGCCGCTCGGCAGCGCGGGTGACATGTTGCTCGCTGAGCAAAGCATCGAGGACCACCAGCAGGTTGAGATCGATACGGCGTAGATCATTCATCTTGTGCATGTTCTGGATGACAAAACGGAATTTAAATCTGCGCGACGAATACCCTAGAGTCCAGCAAAACCTGTTGGAGAGTGAGCATGAGTACGTTGCAGTGGGTTGGCTTGTTGCTGCTGGCCGCGTTTGCCGGGGCGGTGGTGCCGTTTCAAAGTGCGATCAACAGCAACCTGGCGCGGGGCCTCGGCCATCCGCTATGGGCAACCTTGGCCTCGTTGCTGGTGAGTGTGTTGGTGCTGTTGCCGGTGATTCTGGCGTTGCGCCTGCCGCTGCCGTCGCTGGGGTTTATCAGCAAGGCGCCGTTGTGGATGTGGGCTGGCGGTGCGTTCGGCGTGTGCTTTGTGGCGCTGGCGGTGATGTTGCTGCCGAAGCTCGGCGCGTCGGGGTTTGTTGCGCTGGCCTTGGCCGGCCAGGTGATTGCGTCGATGCTGCTGGATCACTTCGGGTTGTTTGGGCTGGTGGAGAAACAGCTGACGGCGTCGCGGGTATTGGGCGCGTTGTTGCTGATTGGCGGGGTGGTGTTGATTCAGTTTGGTGGGGTGTTTGAGCGGAATGTGGCGGCGGTTGGCTGATCTGAGAGCTCATGGTTTTGTGGTGTTGACGAGTCAGTCTTCGCGAGCAGGCTCGCTCCCACAGTTGATCGCATTTCAACTGTGGGAGCGGGCTTGCTCGCGAAAGGGCCGGTGAGTTCGGCTAAAAAATATCAGGACGGCGCATCTCAAAACGCATTACGGAAAATCTCCTCGATCTGCCGCTGATCCGCCGCCCGTGGGTTGGTCAGACCGCACGCGTCTTTCAATGCGTTGGTGGCGAGCACTGGAATATCGCTGAGCTTGGCGCCGAGTTCACGCAGGCCGCCGGGAATATCGACGTCCCTGGCCAGACAACGGATCGCATTGATCGCCGCCTGAGCGCCCTCTTCCGGGCTGAAACCACGGATGTCCGCACCCATGGCGTGAGCGACGTCAGTCAGGCGTTCGGCACAGATCAACGCGTTGAAGGTCTGCACATGCGGCAGCAGCACGGCGTTGCACACGCCATGGGGCAAGTCGTAGAAACCGCCCAACTGGTGGGCCATGGCGTGCACGTAGCCAAGCGATGCGTTGTTGAACGCCATGCCGGCGAGGAACTGCGCGTAAGCCATGTTTTCCCGCGCCGCGAGGTCGCTGCCGTCACGCACGGCCAGGCGCAGGTTGTTGCTGATCAGGGTCATGGCCTTCAGCGCGCAGGCGTCGGTGATCGGGTTGGCCGCAGTCGAAACGTAGGCTTCGATGGCGTGGGTCAGCGCGTCCATGCCGGTGGCGGCAGTCAGGCTTTTCGGCATCGCGACCATCAGGGCCGGGTCGTTGACCGACAGCAGCGGCGTGACGTTGCGGTCGACGATGGCCATTTTCACGTGGCGCGATTCGTCGGTGATGATGCAGAAACGGGTCATCTCGCTGGCGGTGCCGGCGGTGGTGTTGATGGCGATCAGCGGTAATTGCGGCTTGCTCGATTGATCGACGCCTTCGTAGTCGCGGATCTGCCCGCCGTTGGTCGCACACAGAGCAATGCCCTTGGCGCAGTCATGGGGCGAACCGCCGCCCAGCGACACCACGAAATCGCAGCGACTGTCCTTGAGCAGCGCCAACCCGGCCTCGACGTTGGCGATGCTCGGATTCGGTTTGGCGCCGTCGAAGATCACCGAATCGATGTCCTGCATCGCCAGTTTTTCGGCAAGCATGGTCGCCACGCCAGCCTTGGCCAGCCCCGCGTCGGTGACGATCAGCGCCTTGCGAAACCCATAGTTGCGGATCGCAACCATGGCCTCGTCGAGGCATCCATTGCCCATGATGTTTACCGCCGGAATGAAAAAGGTGCTGCTCATGCGCGTCTCCTGACTGGGGCCGAATCGACTGCTCCGATACGGCGGATGTGCACAGGATCGACTGATCGGTCACCACCGATGTTGATCTGGCTCAATGCCCGCTCGTGATAAAGTCGCCGTCCATCCGCCCTTTGTTTTGAGACTGCCCACGCAATGACCGATTTTCTGGACGTCGACGCCACCCTCGAAGACTGGAGCGCCCTGCGCGCCACCGCCGACTTCAACGGTCTGCTGGTGGGCAATGGCGCCAGCCGCGCGGTGTGGGACGATTTTGGCTATGACTCGCTGTTCGAAAACGCGCGCACCGTGGAGGAGAAACCGCTGAGCCCATCGGAGCTGAGCGTGTTCGACGCGATGCAGACGCGCAGCTTCGAGCAGGTACTCGGCGCGCTGAAAACCACCAGCCGGGTCAACAAGGCGTTGGCCGTCAGCTCGGCGGCACCGCGCAATCGCTACTATGCGATCAAGGAAGCGCTGATCAACAGCGTGCACGCGGTGCACATTCCATGGCGCCTGGTGCAGGCCTCGACCCTGGCCACGCTCAATGAAGAACTGGCGCGGTATCGCACGGTGTTCACCACCAATTACGACCTGCTCAGCTACTGGGCGATCCAGCACCGCAGCGAGGCGATCGACGACCTGTTCAACGGTCCCGACGCCAGTTTCGATCTGAGCGCAAGCAGCAGCGCCAAACCGCGTCTGTTGTATCTGCACGGCGGGCTGCACCTGGTGCGCAATCAGGACGGCGCCGCGCGCAAACTGACCTCGACCGAGGGCACCCTGCTCGGCAGTTTCGCGATCAACAACACAATCAAGACCCTCGACGACGTGCCGCTGTTCGTCAACGAAGGGCCGAGCGCAGACAAGCTCAAGACTATCCGCAGTTCGGATTATCTGTCGTTCTGCTATGAGCAGTTATTGGGACACGCGCAGAACCTGTGCATCTTCGGTCATGCCTTGGGCGAGCAGGATGCTCACATCGTCAGGGCACTGCGTCTGGCAAAACCGGCGAGCGTGGCGATCTCGATTTATCCGCGCAGTGCGGCGTTCATCCAGCATCAGAAACGCCATTACGCCAAGGTGTTCGAGGGCACCGGGATTGAGTTGCGGTTTTTTGATGCGAAGACGCATGCGTTGGGTAATCCGAAGTTGTCGGTGCCGGTCGAGGTTTGATGTAAACCGGACTGACGCTTTCGCGAGCAAGCCCGCTCCCACAGGGGGAATGCATTCTAAATGTGGGAGCGGGCTTGCTTGCGAAGCTTTTTCTGGCGGCTCATTCTTCGCTGCTGTGCACCACCACCAGCAACTGCGCCTGCACCTCGCCCACCGATCTGATCCGGTGCGGCTTCTGCGCATTGAAGTGCAGCGCATCGCCACGTTCGAGCAGCACCCGCTCGTTCATGAAATCCACTTCCACCTGCCCTTCGTGGACGAACAGAAACTCCTCGCCCAAGTGCTCCTTGAAGGTTTTGTCGGTGAATTCGCGCGGCGGGTAGATGATGAACGGCAGCAGGTTGCGTTCGCTGACCTGATGCGCCAGCACCGCATACCCCGGGCTCTGATCGTTGGCCGCCAGTGACTGGCGTTCGTGGCTGCGTACCAGGCTGTAGCTGTCGAGGCTGACGTTGTCTTCGGAGAACAATTCCTCGACCTTCACGTTCAGCGCCTTCGCCAGTTTCAGCGCGGCCGCAATCGACGGGGTGTTCAGCCCGCGCTCGACTTTCGACAGATAACTCTTGGTCATACCGGATTTTTCAGCCAGTGCCTCAAGCGTTACGCCAAGTTTTTTTCTCAACAATTTCAAACGGATAGACATGCGCAGCAGTTATTCCATCAAGGAAACGACGATTGATGCTTGCTTATGACACTTTGTGTCATATAGGCTCTTTAGTGTCATTTGCAATCACCCAAAGGACACAGACATGGCCAAGACATTAGCACTACCCAAAGAGCAACTGGTCAAGCAAGCGCTGACCCAGATGCAAAACACCCTGGCGGATAATACGTGGACTGACCGGCAAAAGCTGGCGCTGACCTGCCGGATCCTGTTCGAGAGCGGTCACGACTCCGGTCTGGCCGGACAAATCACCGCTCGCGGCCCGCAGCCGGGGACCTATTACACTCAACAACTAGGCCTGGGTTTCGATGAAATCACCGCGAGCAATCTGCTGCTGGTCAACGAAGACCTGGAAGTGCTCGAAGGCCACGGCATGGCCAACCCGGCCAACCGTTTCCACAGCTGGGTCTACCGCGCCCGGCCGGACGTGAACTGCATCATCCACACGCACCCGACGCACATTGCCGCGCTGTCGATGCTGGAGGTGCCGCTGCAGATTTCCCACATGGACCTGTGCCCGCTGTACGACGACTGCGCGTTTCTCGAAGGCTGGCCGGGCGTGCCGGTGGGTAACGAAGAGGGCGAACTGATTGCCGGTGCACTGGGCGACAAGCGCGCGATTCTACTGTCGCACCACGGCCAACTGTCGACCGGCAGCACGATCGAAGAAGCCTGTGTCATCGCCCAACTGATCGAGCGCGCCGCCAAACTGCAGCTGCTGGCGATGGCCGCCGGCACGATCAAACCGATCATTCCGGCGCTGGGGCGCGAGGCCCATGACTGGGTGTCGAAACCCAAACGCCACGCCGCCGCCTTCAACTACTACGCCCGGCAGAACCTGCGCCAACACGCCGATTGCCTGAACTGATTTCAGCTTTTTCCGGAGACTCATCATGTCCAATATTCACGGCATCATCGGCTACACCATCACCCCGTTCGGCACCCACGGCGAAGGCCTCGATCTGCCGGCGCTCGGCCAATCGATCGATCGTCTGATCGACAGCGGCGTCCATGCCATCGCCCCGCTCGGCAGCACCGGCGAAGGCGCTTACCTCAGCGACGCCGAGTGGGATCAGGTCGCCGAGTTCAGCATCAAGCACGTGGGCAAACGGGTGCCGACCATCGTCAGCGTGTCCGACCTGACCACCGCCAAAGCCGTACGCCGCGCACGCTTCGCTGAAGCCCACGGCGCCGACGTGGTGATGGTGCTGCCGGCGTCGTACTGGAAGCTCACTGAAGCGGAAATCCTCGCGCACTACCGCGCCATCGGCGACAGCATCAGCGTGCCGATCATGCTCTACAACAACCCGGCCACCAGCGGCACTGACATGTCGGTGGAGCTGATTCTGCGCATCGTCAATGGCGTGGAAAACGTGACCATGGTCAAGGAGAGCACCGGCGACATTCAGCGCATGCACAAGCTGCAATTGCTCGGCGACGGTCAGGTGCCGTTCTACAACGGCTGCAATCCGCTGGCACTGGAGGCTTTCGCCGCCGGGGCCAAGGGTTGGTGCACCGCTGCGCCGAACCTGATCCCGCAGTTGAACCTGGATCTGTATGCGGCCGCTCTGGCCGGTGATCTGGAACGGGCGCGTGAGTTGTTCTACCGCCAGTTGCCGCTGCTGGACTTCATCCTCAAGGGCGGTTTGCCGGCGACGATCAAGGCCGGATTGCGCGAGACGGGGCTGGAGGTTGGTGATCCGCGCTTGCCGGTGTTTCCGTTGAGCGAAGCTGGGCAAGCTCAGCTAAAAGCAATCCTCAACACCCTGCGCTAACACACACAACCCCATGTGGGAGCGGGCTTGCTCGCGAGGCGGTGGATCAGTCACTGGAGATGTCGACTGACACGACGCCTTCGCGAGCAAGCCCGCTCCCACATTTTTGCTCTTCTGTGTTCTTCAGAGCACCGGCAAGGTCTTGTCCTTGATCACTTTGCTCGGCCCATTGGCCTTGACGCTCGCGATGCCTTTGGCACACGCGGCATCGTTGGAGTACGACTCGCTGCTGCCGATGATCTGATGGTTGGCAGCCTTGAGGTTGAAGTAAGGATGACCATCCTTGGTGGTCTTTTTCTCGTAGCGCTCATCCAGCGGGCTGTTGGTCTGCACGGAAGCAATGCCGTTGTCGGCAGCCGCGCGGGTGGTGTAGAGCTCGCTGGTGAGAATGGTTTCAGCGTTGGCGGCCTTCAGCACAAACCTGAACTGGCCGTTGCTGCTTTTGCTCACTTCGTACCATCCGGACATGCGCGTTTCTCCTTGGCGGTTGAGAGGTTTTGCGCCAATGAGTAAAGACCAGCCCAAGATTTCTGTCGCCTGTAATGGCCTCTTCGCGAGCAAGCCCGCTTGTGTCTGAGTAAGGGAATAAACTCTGAGGTGAGAGGGGTGGATGGCAAGCTGTGAGTCCGCGGTGCTTGAAGCACGAGTGGGAGCAAAGCTGCCATCCACCTTTCTACTCTGGCCCCTAAGCCCGAACAGTTGGACGAGCGCCACTCGAATCACAAGCGTGGGCAAAGCCAGAGCACTCTCACTTCTGAGTGTAAGAGGGTTTTGCCATGATTTCTTGGGTCGGCATCGATATCTCCAAATCCAATCTGGTCGTCTGGGTTCAACCACAGAAAGACGGCTTTGAAGTTCCCAATACCGTTGAAGGCTTTGATGTGCTGGTCGCGCGTTTAGGTCAGTACACGGTTGGCCGCGT